>NZ_JACVUL010000040.1:0-21364 GCF_016516575.1 Kosakonia sp. S57
TGGCGTCCAGACCTTGTCATTCACGCTTCGGTTCGCCGATTTCAGCGGGGATACCACCCCTCGCTGTAAGATGGGCGTCAAATGAAAAAATGTTGCTGCTGGAACCGCGTAGGCCGGATAAGCGTTTACGCGCCATCCGGCATTATCTCGCGGCATCGATTGCCGGATGGCGGCTGCGCCTTATCCGGCCTACGGTAACGAAGCCGCTGAAACGATGTAGGCCGGATAAGCGTTTACGCGCCATCCGGCATTGTCTCGCGGCACCGATTGCCGGATGGCGGCTGCGCCTTATCCGGCCTACGAGGTTAGATCCACTCTTTCACTTTGATGAACTCGCTGAGCGCCGCTTCGGGGCTGCCTTCGGCGGGCTGGTAATTGTATTCCCAGCGCACCAGCGGCGGCATCGACATCAAAATCGACTCGGTGCGCCCGCCGGTTTGCAGGCCGAACAGCGTCCCGCGATCCCACACCAGATTAAACTCCACGTAGCGCCCGCGGCGGTAGAGCTGAAACTCGCGCTCGCGCTCGCCCCACGGCATGTTTTTACGCCGCTCGACAATCGGCAGATAGGCGTCGGTATACCCTTCGCCCACCGCGCGCATAAAGTCGAAACAGTGGTCAAAATCTGGGGTGTTGAGATCGTCGAAAAAGAGCCCGCCGACGCCGCGCTGTTCGTCGCGATGCTTCAGGTAGAAGTAATCATCGCACCACTTTTTATAGCGCGGATAGACCTCTTCGCCGAAGGGCTGGCAGAGATCGCGCGCGGTGCGGTGCCAGTGGATGGCATCCTCTTCGAAGCCGTAATAGGGCGTCATATCGAAACCGCCGCCGAACCACCAGACCGGATCGGCATCCGGCTTCTGGGCGATAAAAAAGCGCACGTTGGCATGGCTGGTCGGCACATAGGGGTTGCGCGGATGCACCACTAATGAGACGCCCATCGCTTCGAAACTGCGACCCGCCAACTCCGGGCGGTGCGCGGTGGCGGAGGCGGGCATTGCATCGCCGTGAACGTGGGAGAAGTTAACCCCCGCCTGTTCAAACACGCTGCCGTCGCGCAGCACGCGGCTGCGTCCACCGCCGCCCGCGTCACGCTGCCAGGCATCTTCAATAAAGCTGCCGCCGTCAATTGCCGCCAGCTTCGCGCAGATAGAGTCCTGCAGGGCGAGCAGGGCGTTTTTTACCGGGTCTACATCAGGAGTGCTCATCAGCGCCTCTTCGTGTGGGCTTTGTGATTATCGAACCAGCTAAAGTAGCTCATCACACCGTCGGTGATGGCGGTGGCGATCTTCTGGCGAAACGCGGCGGTGCCGAGCAGCTTCTCCTCCGCCGGGTTGGTAATAAACGAGGTCTCTACCAGCACCGACGGAATGGATGGCGATTTTAGTACCACAAACGCCGCCTGCTCGGTATTGCGGCTGTGCAGCCTGTGTACGGGCTTGATCTGTTTGATGATATGCGAGCCGAGCGTCAGGCTGTTTTTGATGGTATCCGTCTGGACTAAATCAAACAGCACCTGCTGGAGCAGATGATCTTTATCACGCGCTTTTTTGCCCGCCAGTTCATCCACGGCGTTCTCTTTATCGGAGAGGTATTTCGCCATCGCGCTACTCGCCCCGCGATTGGAGAGGGCAAACACTGACGCGCCCGCGGCGTTCGGGTTGGTAAAGCCGTCGGCGTGAATCGACATAAAGAGATCCGCGCCGTGCTGATGGGCAATCTCGACGCGGTCATAAAGGGGGATAAATTTATCGCTGGTGCGCGTCAGGCGCGCATCAATGCCGCGCGCGCGCAACTGGGCGCGGACGTTTTTGGCAATCGCCAGCACCACATGCTTCTCTTTCGAGCCGTTGTGGCCAATCGCGCCGGTATCAATCCCGCCGTGCCCCGGGTCGAGCATCACGATGCGCTTTGCGCCCGCTTTTTTCGCTTTCGGTTTGCTGTGGCTGTTGCTGGTTTTAAGCGGTGTCTCATCCTTAGCGATAGCACGAGACATACCTGACAATGTCAATGCGGCCAGGCCTGCTTTCAGGATCTGGCGACGCGAGGTGAGTGTTTTTAATGGTTTAAAGGTGCTCATAGCCTGAAATGGGTTATCCGTGGTGGCAGGTGTTATAGCGTATCGTGTTTGCTGTGACGACAGTCCGTAAGAACTATTGTTTTACTTTTCATTTCAATACGTGACAGAGTGACATTATGCCATTTTTCAGCGGCGATGATGCTGGATATTGGCTAACCGCGCGCCACAGGCCATAATCACCGTTTACACAGCTGAAAAATATGGGGGACATCATGGAGATACGTGTTTTCCGGCAGGAAGATTTTGAAGAAGTGATCACGCTTTGGGAGCGCTGTGAACTGCTGCGCCCGTGGAACGATCCGGAGATGGACATTGAGCGTAAGGTCAATCATGACGTAAGCCTTTTCCTGGTGGCAGAGGTGGGTGGCGAAGTAGTAGGAACGGTAATGGGCGGTTATGACGGCCATCGCGGTTCGGCCTATTACCTGGGCGTCCACCCGGAGTTTCGCGGTCGCGGCATCGCCAATGCGCTGCTGAGTCGGCTGGAGAAGAAGTTGATTGCCCGCGGCTGCCCGAAGATCAACCTGATGGTGCGCGACGATAATGAGATGGTGATCGGCATGTATGAGCGCCTGGGGTATGAACACACCGACAGCGTTAATCTTGGCAAGCGCCTGATTGAAGATGAAGAGTACTGAAACTGGCCTTTCGCTGTGACGAGGGCACTTTTTTCACTTTCGGCACTCCAACAGGCGTTTGGTCAATATAAGGAATTGTGCATGAAATCCCTGCGTATGTTTTTTATCGCGCTGCCGCTGGCGTTAACCGGCTGCTCGACGTTCGCCTCCGTCAACTGGTCTGCCGCGTATCCCTGGAACTGGTTTGGTTCCTCCCTCGAAGTCAACGAGCAGGGCGTTGGCGGCCTGACAGCCAGCACGCCGCTCAATGAACAGGCGATTGGCGACGCGTTAGGCGGCGATTACCACCTGCGCAGCGGCATGAAAACCGATAAAGGCACCATTGTTCGCTATTTCGAAGCGCTGAAAGAGAAGCAACTGGCGCTGGTGGTGAATGGTGAAAACGGTGCCGTCAGCCGGATTGATGTTACCGATCCCGATATTGCCACCGCTAAAGGGGTTAAAATCGGCGCGCCGTTCAACACCCTCTATGACAAAGCATTCGGCAACTGCGTGAAAGCCTCTGACGCCGATATCTCCGGCATCGAGTGTAAAGCGCCCGACAGCCAGCATATCAGCTATCTCTTCAGCGGCAGCTGGAGCGGCCCGGATGGCTTAATGCCGTCGGACGACACCCTGAAAAGCTGGAAAGTGAGCAAGATCATCTGGCGTCGTTAATCGCGTCAGAATAGTCTGATACTGACCCAAAAACAGGTACAATGCCGCATCGTTTTTGTGGTCAGTTTTCAGGAGATGTGATGTCCCAGGTTCAGAGCGGCATTTTGCCGGAACATTGCCGCGCGGCAATTTGGATTGAGGCCAGCGTAAAAGGGGAGGCCGATGCCCTGCGCGCCGGCAGCCGTGCGTTTGCCGATAAGCTCGCAAACTTCCAGTTGCAGTTCCCCGACGCGGCGCTCGGCGCGGTGGTTGCGTTTGGTTCCCGCGTCTGGCGTGAATTAAGCAACGGGCAGGGCGCTGAAGAGCTGAAAGATTTCCCCGCCTATGGCAAAGGCCTTGCGCCCGCCACTCAGCACGATGTGCTGATCCACATTCTCTCCCTGCGTCACGATGTGAACTTCTCTGTTGCCCAGGCGGCGTTGGCTGCCTTTGGCGATGCGCTGGAGGTGCAAGAGGAGACGCACGGTTTTCGCTGGGTGGAAGATCGCGATCTCAGCGGTTTTGTCGATGGCACCGAGAACCCGGCAGGCGAAGAGAAACGCCGCGAAGTGGCAATTATTCAGGACGGCATCGACGCGGGCGGCAGCTACGTGATGGTACAGCGCTGGGAGCACAACCTGAAGCAGCTTAACCGCATGAGCGTGAGCGATCAGGAGATGATGATTGGGCGCACCAAAGCGGATAACGAAGAGATCGACGCCGATGTGCGCCCGGTAACGTCCCACCTCTCGCGTGTCGATCTGAAAGAGGCAGGCAAGGGGCTGAAAATTGTGCGCCAAAGCCTGCCCTACGGCACTGCCAGCGGCACCCACGGCCTCTATTTCTGCACCTACAGCGCGCGGCTCTATAACATTGAGCAGCAGCTGCTGAGCATGTTCGGCGACAGTGACGGCAAGCGCGACGCCATGCTGCGTTTTACCCGCCCGGTTACCGGTGGTTACTACTTCGCGCCCGCGCTCGACAGGCTCTTTGCTCTGTAATTGACGGGCGTTGCATCAGGCCGGGGCCACCCGGCTTGTACCCCTTTCTGCTTATACTCTTTTCTGATTCCAAATCACCAATTGGTATATAAAACCGTTACTGCTTTCACTCCCGTTATAAATAAACTGAACATCGTCGAGTGATCAGCTTATAAGGGTGCGCAATGGCCGTTAACATACTGAAAAAAGGATATCTGACGCTGGCAGCGCTGACGCTGTTGAGCGCGCAGGCACAGGCAACGGAACTGCTCAACAGCTCGTATGATGTCTCGCGCGAGCTGTTTGCGGCGCTGAACCCGCCTTTTGAGCAGCAGTGGGCGCAGGAGAATGGCGGCGACAAGCTGACCATCAAGCAATCCCATGCCGGTTCGTCAAAACAGGCGCTGGCAATTCTGCAAGGGCTGAAAGCGGACGTGGTCACCTATAACCAGGTGACGGATGTGCAGATCCTGCACGATAAGGGCAAGCTGATCCCCGCCGACTGGCAGAGCCGCTTACCGAATAACAGCTCGCCGTTCTACTCGACGATGGCGTTCCTTGTGCGCAAGGGCAACCCGAAGAATATCCACGACTGGAACGACCTGGTGCGTTCTGACGTGAAGCTGATCTTCCCGAATCCAAAAACCTCCGGCAACGCCCGCTATACCTATCTGGCGGCCTGGGGTGCAGCCGACCAGGCTGATGGCGGTGATAAAGCCAAAACCACCCAGTTTATGACACAGTTCCTGAAAAATGTTGAGGTGTTCGACACCGGCGGTCGCGGCGCGACTACCACTTTCGTTGAGCGCGGCCTCGGCGATGTGCTGATCACCTTTGAGTCGGAAGTGAATAACATCCGCAAACAGTATGAAGCGCAGGGCTTTGAAGTGGTGGTGCCGAAGGTCAATATCCTCGCCGAGTTCCCCGTGGCGTGGGTGGATAAAAACGTGAAAGCCAACGGCACGGAGAAGGCGGCGAAAGCCTACCTCAACTGGCTCTATACGCCGCAGGCGCAGACCATCATCACCGATTACTACTACCGCGTGAACAACCCGGAAGTGATGAAAAAGCTGGGTGATAAGTTCCCGCAGACCGCGCTGTTCCGCGTGGAAGATAAGTTCGGCTCCTGGCCGGAAGTGATGAAAACCCATTTTGCCAGCGGCGGCGAGCTGGATAAGTTGCTGGCGGCGGGGCATAAGTGATGTTGTCTGGATCGAAACGCGTGCTGCCGGGCTTTGGTTTAAGCCTCGGCAGCAGCCTCTTTTTTGTCTGTCTGATTCTGTTATTACCCTTAAGCGCGCTGGTGATGCAGCTGTCGCAGATGAGCTGGGAACAGTACTGGGAAGTGGTCACCAACCCGCAGGTGGTGGCCGCCTATAAAGTGACGCTGCTGGCGGCGTTTGTCGCCTCAATCTTCAACGGCGTCTTTGGCATGCTGATGGCGTGGATCCTCACCCGCTACCGCTTTCCGGGACGCACACTGCTCGACGCGCTAATGGATCTGCCGTTTGCGCTGCCGACGGCGGTGGCGGGCTTGACGCTGGCGTCGCTCTTCTCCGTTAACGGCTTTTACGGCGAGTGGCTGGCGGCGCTGGATATTAAAGTGACCTACACCTGGCTCGGGATTGCGGTGGCGATGGCCTTTACCAGCATTCCGTTCGTGGTGCGCACGGTGCAGCCGGTGCTGGAAGAGCTTGGCCCGGAGTATGAAGAGGCGGCGGAAACCCTCGGTGCCACACGCTGGCAAAGCTTTCGTAAAGTGGTGCTGCCGGAGCTGTCGCCTGCACTGATGGCGGGCGTTGCCCTCTCTTTTACCCGCAGCCTCGGTGAGTTTGGCGCGGTGATTTTTATCGCCGGGAATATCGCCTGGAAGACGGAAGTGACCTCGCTGATGATCTTCGTGCGCTTGCAGGAGTTTGACTACCCGGCGGCGAGCGCGATTGCTTCAGTCATTCTGGCGGCTTCGCTACTGCTGCTCTTCTCCATCAATACTTTGCAAAGTCGCTTTGGTCAGCGTGTGGTAGGTCACTAATGGCGGAAATAAGTGCATTGAAACGCTATGACAAGCCCCGGGTGAACTGGGGGAAATGGTTTTTAATCGGCACCGGTATTTTGCTTTCAGCTTTTATCCTGCTGGTGCCAATGATCTACATCTTTGTGCAGGCCTTCAGCAAAGGGCTGGCTCCGGTGCTGCAAAACCTCGCCGATGCCGACATGCTGCACGCCATCTGGCTGACGGTGTTGATTGCGCTCATCTCGGTGCCGGTCAACCTGGTGTTTGGCACGCTGCTCGCCTGGCTGGTGACGCGCTTTAACTTTCCCGGCCGCCAGCTGCTGCTGACTCTGCTCGATATTCCATTTGCGGTGTCGCCGGTGGTTGCCGGTCTTATCTATCTGCTCTTTTATGGCACCAACGGCCCGCTTGGCGGCTGGCTAGATGAACATAATCTGCAAATCATGTTCTCCTGGCCCGGCATGGTGCTGGTTACCGTCTTTGTCACCTGTCCGTTTGTGGTGCGCGAGCTGGTGCCGGTGATGCTCAGCCAGGGGAGCCAGGAGGATGAAGCCGCGATCCTGCTCGGGGCCTCCGGCTGGCAGATGTTCCGCCGCGTGACGCTGCCTAATATCCGCTGGGCGCTGCTTTACGGCGTGGTGCTGACCAACGCACGAGCGATTGGCGAGTTTGGCGCGGTATCGGTGGTCTCGGGTTCGATTCGCGGTGAAACCCTGTCGCTACCGCTGCAAATTGAGTTACTGGAGCAGGATTACAACACCGTCGGTGCCTTTACCGCCGCGGCCCTGCTGACCCTGATGGCGATTTTGACACTGTTTTTAAAGAGTGCGGTGCAGTGGCGTTTGAATACTCAGGAAAAACGCCTGCACGAGGAGGGAAATCATGAGCATTGAGATTGCGAATATTAAGAAGTCGTTTGGTCGCACCCAGGTGCTGAATGATATCTCTCTGGATATCCCGTCCGGGCAGATGGTGGCGCTGCTGGGCCCTTCAGGCTCCGGTAAAACCACACTGCTGCGCATTATCGCCGGGCTGGAGCACCAGAGCAGCGGGCGTATCCGTTTTCACGGCACCGATGTCAGCCGCCTGCATGCGCGCGAGCGCCGCGTCGGCTTCGTGTTTCAGCACTATGCGCTGTTCCGCCATATGTCGGTCTTCGACAATATCGCCTTTGGTTTGACGGTGCTGCCGCGCCGCGAGCGGCCGAATGCCGCCGCCATCAAAGCGAAAGTGACCAAACTGCTGGAGATGGTGCAGCTGGCGCATCTGGCGGATCGCTACCCGGCGCAGCTCTCCGGTGGGCAGAAGCAGCGTGTGGCGCTGGCGCGTGCGCTGGCGGTTGAACCGCAAATCCTGCTGCTTGATGAACCCTTCGGCGCGCTGGATGCGCAGGTGCGTAAAGAGCTTCGCCGCTGGCTGCGTCAGCTGCATGAAGAGCTGAAATTCACCAGCGTCTTCGTGACCCACGATCAGGAAGAGGCGACGGAAGTGGCCGATCGCGTGGTGGTGATGAGCCAGGGGAATATTGAGCAGGCGGACGCACCGGATCAGGTGTGGCGCGAACCGGCGACCCGCTTTGTGCTGGAGTTTATGGGCGAGGTGAATCGCCTGAAAGGGGTGATTCGCGGCGGGCAGTTCCACGTCGGCGCGCACCACTGGCCGCTTGGCCATACGCCGGTTTATCAGGGCGATGTCGATCTCTTCCTGCGCCCGTGGGAAGTGGACGTCAGCCGCCGCACCAGCCTTGATTCGCCGCTACCGGTGCAGGTGCTGGAAGCCAGCCCGAAAGGGCACTACACGCAGCTGGTGGTGCAACCGCTCGGCTGGAACCCGGATCCGTTAACGGTGGTGATGCGCGATGAGCATCCGCCCCAGCGCGGCGAGCGGCTGTTCGTTGGCTTGCAGAACGCGCGGCTCTATAACGGCGATGAGCGTATTGAGCCCGGCGCGGAGCTTGCTCTGGCTCAGTCAGCCTGATAGCTTAAGGAAACGTGGTTTTTGCCGGGTAGCGCGTTGCTCACCCGGCCGACAAGCCCGGTATGCGTCATGCGGACCGGGTTTTTTATTGGACAGCGATCGTGAACACATTAGAAGAGACTATTGGCAATACGCCGCTGGTCAAATTACAGCGCCTGACCCCGGATAACGGCAGTGAAATTTGGGTCAAGCTCGAAGGTAACAATCCGGCCGGTTCGGTAAAAGACCGCGCTGCTCTGTCGATGATTGTGCAGGCGGAACGGCGCGGCGAGATCAAACCTGGCGATGTGCTGATTGAAGCGACCAGCGGCAACACCGGCATTGCGCTGGCGATGATTGCGGCATTGAAGGGCTATCGCATGAAGCTGCTGATGCCGGACAACATGAGCCAGGAGCGCCGTGCGGCAATGCGTGCTTATGGTGCCGAGCTGATTCTGGTCAGCAAAGAGCAGGGCATGGAGGGCGCGCGCGATCTGGCCCTTGAGATGGCGGCGCGCGGTGACGGCAAGCTGCTCGATCAATTCAATAATCCCGATAACCCCTACGCTCATTACACCACTACCGGCCCGGAAATCTGGCAGCAGACGCAGGGGCGCATCAGCCACTTTGTCTCCAGCATGGGCACCACCGGCACTATCACCGGCGTTTCACGTTTCCTGCGCGAGCAGGCGAAAAAGGTGACGATTGTTGGCCTTCAGCCGGAAGAGGGGAGTAGCATTCCCGGTATTCGCCGCTGGCCTGCCGACTATATGCCGGGCATTTTTAACGCCGATTTGGTGGATGAGGTGCTGGATATCCAGCAGCGCGAGGCGGAAAATACCATGCGCGCGCTGGCGGTCAAAGAGGGCATCTTCTGCGGCGTCAGTTCTGGCGGCGCGGTCGCCGGCGCGATTAGGGTGGCGAAAGCGAACCCGGGCGCGGTGATTGTCGCCATCATTTGCGATCGCGGCGATCGCTATCTGTCGACCGGCGTGTTTGGTGAAGAGAGTTATTCGCAGGGCGCGGGGATTTAACCCGTCAAGGAGACAAAATGGAGATGATCCTGTTCAGGGATAAAACCCGGGCGCAGCAGGCCGATATCGTCGCGGTTCAGTCGCAGGTGGTTTACGGCAGCGTGGGCAACAGCATTGCAGTACCCAATATTCGTCAGCACCAGCTTAACGTTCTGGCCGTTCCTACGGTGCTGTTCAGCAATACCCCGCATTACGACACCTTTTATGGCGGCGTCATTCCCGATGAGTGGTTCAGCGGCTATTTGCAGGCGCTGGAAGAGCGCGATGTGCTGCGCAGCGTGAAGGCGGTAACAACCGGCTACATGGGCAGCGCCAGCCAGATCAAGCTGCTGGCGAAGTGGCTGACGGCGCTACGGGAGAAACACCCGGAGCTGCTGATTCTGGTCGATCCGGTGATTGGCGATATCGACAGCGGCATCTATGTGAAACCGGAGATTCCCGAGGCTTACCGCGAAGTTATGCTGCCGCTGGCCCAGGGCATTACGCCGAATGTGTTTGAGCTGGAAGTGCTGAGTGGTAAACCGTGTCGCGATCTGCAAAGCGCGATTGCCGCGGCGCAGGGGCTGCTCTCCTCCTCATTACGCTGGGTGGCAATCACCAGCGCGCCGGTGGACCACAACGATGGGCAGATCCATGTGGTGGTGGTCTCAGCCGAGGGCGTCAATATCAGCAGCTATCCGCGCGTAGCGACGGATCTGAAAGGGACGGGCGATCTCTTCTGCTCCGAACTGGTGAGCGGCATTATTCAGGGTAAAGCGCTGGATATGGCGGTGCAGGCTGCGGGCGAGCGGGTGGTGGAAGTGATGGGTTATACGCTGGAAAAAGGGTATGACGAACTGATTTTACCGCCTCGCTAAAACAAAAATGGCACCTTACGGTGCCATTTTTTTCGACTGTAGAGCGCTTACTTCTTGATGCGGATCACCGGGGTTTCACCCACGGTCACGCTACCAGAGAGTTTGATCAGCTCTTTGATCTCATCCATGTTAGAGATAACAACCGGCGTCAGCGTGGATTTTGCTTTCTCTTCCAGCAGCGGCAGGTCGAACTCGATAACCGGATCGCCAACTTTAACGCGCTGGCCTTCTTCCGCGATGCGTTTGAAACCTTCACCTTTCAGTTCAACGGTATCGATACCGAAGTGAACGAAGAGTTCGATGCCGCTATCGGATTCGATAGAGAAGGCATGGTTGGTTTCAAAGATTTTGCCGATAGTCCCGTCAACCGGAGCGACCATTTTGTTGCCGGTCGGTTTGATAGCAATGCCGTCGCCGACGATTTTTTCAGCGAACACCACATCCGGTACATCTTCAATGTTAACGATTTCGCCAGACAGCGGGGCAATGATCTCAATAGCGCCGGTCTCTTTCTTATCGTCAGAAACCAGAGATTTCAGTTTATCGAACAAACCCATGATCTTCTCCTAAGCAGTAATTTGGGCCGCATCTCGTGGATTAGCAGATTGTTTTTTCTTCAATGAACTTGTTAACCAGCGTCATTAACTCGTCCGTTGTCGGTTGAGCAAGAGCCTGCTCTGCTAACACCTTCGCATCTTCGAAGTTCGTGTTACGAATAATCTTCTTAATGCGCGGGATAGAAATGGCACTCATACTGAATTCATCCAGACCCATCCCCAGCAACAGAAGTGTAGCACGTTCGTCGCCAGCAAGCTCACCACACATGCCGGTCCATTTACCTTCAGCATGAGAAGCATCAATAACTTGCTTGATCAGGTTGAGTACGGACGGCGACATCGGCTGGTAAAGATGTGAAATCATATCATTACCGCGGTCAACTGCCAGGGTGTACTGCGTTAAATCATTGGTGCCGATACTAAAGAAGTCCACTTCTTTCGCCAGATGGCGCGCAATCGTCGCGGCGGCAGGGGTTTCTACCATCACGCCGATTTCGATGGATTCGTCGAAAGCTTTGCCTTCGTCGCGCAGTTCCTGTTTGTAGGTCTCAATCTCTTTCTTCAGTGCACGCACTTCTTCAACAGAGATGATCATCGGGAACATAATGCGCAGTTTGCCGAAAGCAGAGGCACGCAGGATAGCGCGAACCTGATCGCGCAGGATCTCTTTGCGATCCATGGCGATACGGATGGCGCGCCAGCCGAGGAACGGGTTCTCTTCTTTCGGGAAGTTCATGTACGGCAGCTCTTTGTCGCCGCCGATGTCCATGGTACGTACAATCACGGCCTGGGAGCCACAGGCTTCCGCTACCGCTTTGTAAGCGTCGAACTGCTCTTCTTCGGTCGGCAGCGCGTCGCGATCCATAAACAGGAATTCGGTACGGTAGAGGCCAACGCCTTCAGCGCCGTTGCGCTCCGCGCCCGCGACATCGCGAACGGTACCGATGTTGGCGCACACTTCGACCTGGTGACCATCAAGGGTGATCGCCGGCAGATCTTTCAGCTTCGCCAGTTCAGCTTTCTCTTCCGCGACCTGCGCCTGCGCTGCGCGCAGTGCGTCGATCTCGTCGTCGCTCGGGTTAACGTAAACTTTGTTGTTTACCGCATCGAGGATCAGATAGTCGCCGTTTTTCACCTGCGTGGTGACGCTACCGGTGCCCACAATCGCCGGCAGCTCAAGGGAGCGCGCCATGATCGACGTGTGGGAGGTACGACCGCCAATGTCGGTGATAAAGCCGAGCACTTTTTTCAGGTTCAGCTGTGCGGTTTCGGACGGAGTCAGATCGGCTGCAACCAGAATGACTTCATCCTGAATGGCGCTCAGATCGATAATCGGCATACCCAGGATGTTGCGCAGCAGGCGTTTACCAATGTCGCGCACGTCAGCGGCGCGCTCTTTCAGGTATTCGTCGTCCAGCTCTTCCAGGGCGGTTGCCTGACCTTCGATAACTTCATGGGCTGCCGCGTCGGCAGTCATGCTCTTATCTTTAATCAGGGCTATGATTTCCTGCTCCAGCTCCTCATCTTCCAGCAACATGATGTGGCCTTCGAAGATGGCTTCTTTTTCTTCGCCGAAAGTTTCACCTGCTTTCGTTTTGATCGCTTCCAGTTGCGCCGATGCCTTGGCACGACCGCTCAGGAAACGTTCAACTTCCTGATCAACCTTGTCGGCAGAAACTTTCTTCCGGTCGATGACGATCTCATCTTCTTTCAGCAAAAGTGCTTTGCCGAAAGCGATACCCGGGGATGCTAAAATGCCTGAAATCATAACCCTACCTTTACTTGTGACTGATCTTTAAAGAAACCCGCGAAAAACTTACTCGAGTTCCGCCATCAGTTTAACCAGATGTTCAACTGCTTTCTGCTCATCTTCGCCTTCAGCGGTCAGAGTCACAACGGTACCCTGAGTCAGGCCCAGAGTTTGCAGTTTGAACAGGCTTTTTGCGCTGGCGCTTTTGCCGTTGGAGGTCACAGTGATTTCAGAAGAGAAGCCTTTTGCTTCTTTAACAAACTGAGCAGCAGGGCGAGTGTGCAGACCGTTCGGAGCTGTAATGGTAACTTCTTGCTGGAACATTGTATTTCCCCAACTTATAGGTTTAGTGTTGTG
Source organism: Kosakonia sp. S57 (assembly GCF_016516575.1). Classification (NCBI taxonomy): domain Bacteria; kingdom Pseudomonadati; phylum Pseudomonadota; class Gammaproteobacteria; order Enterobacterales; family Enterobacteriaceae; genus Kosakonia; species Kosakonia sp. S57. The sequence continues at coordinate 12,860 of NZ_JACVUL010000040.1, forward strand.
GAACTAAAGTCTAGCCTGGCGGCAGGACTTTAGCCTGTATAGTTAGCGCTGGCGTAACGAGCCAAGGTACAGATGCCAGAAAGGCGCGGTCTCGTGCAGACGCTGATGGTCGCTGACGTTTCGCACGTCATTAAACATTATGCCGTGAAAGCCAGAATTCAACCAAATCATAAAAACGATTCAGCTAGCCGAAATCTGACTTCGATTAATTTCGCGCTTCAAAATAAATGTGATGGTTAAATACCAGACCAGGCCATTTTCGGCAATGCCAGGTGGGACAAAAGTTTGATGTATGCCACAAAAAAGCACCCCGATGGGTGCTTTTTTGCGCTGATTTAACAATCTGGCATCACTGTTGCAATTCTTTCTCAGTAAAGAGATCGGCAAACAGTGCAGTGCTAAGGTAACGCTCACCGGAAGAGGGGAGGATAACCACAATATTTTTATTGGTAAAGGCCTCATCTTCCTGAAGTTTGAGCGCGGCCGCAACGGCAGCACCGGAAGAGATACCGGCCAGAATGCCTTCCTCTTCCATCAGGCGGCGCGCGGTGCTGATCGCCTCTTCATCGGTAATCTTCACCACTTTATCAATCAGCTTCAAATCCAGGTTGCCCGGAATAAAACCGGCACCGATACCCTGAATTTTATGTTTGCCGGGCTTAATCTCTTCGCCTGCCAGCGCCTGTGAGATGACCGGTGAGTCGGTTGGCTCCACGGCCACGGTAATCAGATCAGTTTTGCCCTTGGTGTTTTTGATAAAGCGGGTGACACCCGTCAGCGTGCCGCCGGTGCCCACGCCAGAGATAAAGACATCCACCTGGCCGTCGGTATCTTCCCAAATTTCAGGACCGGTAGTTTTTTCGTGGATCTCCGGGTTTGCCGGGTTGCTGAACTGCTGAAGCAGCAGGAATTTCGCCGGATCGCTGGCGACAATCTCTTCCGCTTTCTGAATCGCGCCTTTCATGCCTTTCGCGCCTTCGGTCAGCACCAGATTTGCGCCGAGTGCTTTCAGCAGCTTGCGGCGCTCAATGCTCATGGTTTCTGGCATGGTCAGCGTCAGCTTGTAACCGCGCGCTGCGGCAACATAAGCCAGCGCAATCCCGGTGTTGCCGCTGGTCGGCTCGACCAGTTCAACGCCAGGTTTCAGCACACCACGTTTTTCGGCATCCCAAATCATATTGGCACCGATACGGCATTTTATGCTGAAGCTCGGGTTGCGCGACTCGACCTTCGCCAGAATGCGTCCGTTACCGATGCGGTTCAGTCGAACCAGCGGCGTATGACCAATGGTCAGCGAGTTGTCTTCATAAATCTTACTCATAGCCCGTCCTTAACTGTATGAAATTTGGGAACCGACCCAGCATACGCACTTACTGATGATGCGGAAGTAAGGATTTCGCATATCTATATGCTGCGACGAAATAATGGTTATCAGTATGGAATAAGAAAAGGAATAGTTCCTTAGCGCCAGCTGGCAAGCTTATTGCGGTAACAGTCGACCCACATGGCCGTTGCGCCGCAGACCGCAACCGGCATCACCACCAGATTGAGCACCGGTATCAGCGTGAAGAGGCTGGTCAGCGCGCCGAACTGCATATTGGTCACCTTCCGTTCGCGCAACGCCGAGCGCATGGTTTTAAACGGCACTTTGTGGTTGTCGAATGGGTAGTCGCAATACTGGATCGCCAGCATCCAGGCGCTGAACAGGAACCAGAGCACCGGTGCGACGGTCTGCCCGATACCGGGGATAAAATAGAGGATAAGCAGAATGGCGGCGCGCGGCAGATACCAGGCGAGCTTCTGCCATTCGCGCTTCATGATGCGCGGCAGATCTTTCATCATTCCGAACACGCCAACGTCCGGCGGCGTCGCGCCCGTTAATCGCGCTTCCAGTTGCTCGGCCAGCAAGCCATTAAAGGGCGCGGCAATCCAGTTGGCGAGAGTTGAAAAGAAGTAGCCAAACACCAGCAGGATGGAGATAACGATAATTGGCCATAATAGATAGCTAAGCCACTGTAGCCATCCAGGCACGTGGCTCATCAGCGTTGGGATCCAGCCGTCGAGGCGGGTAAACAGCCACCAGAATGCGCCGCCCATCAGCAGGATATTGACCAGCAGGGGCAGGATCACGAAGCGGCGAATGCCCGGTAACGTGACCAGTTTCCAGCCTTGAGAAAAGTAGTAAAGACCGCTGCGCGCAGCGCCGGGCGAGGATGAAACCATGATTTGGCTGGACTCCTTTTAAACTCATGCGAAAAAACCGAAGCTTATAATATTCACCGGACGGGGGAAACCTGTTCGGAAATGTTCGAAAAAACAGCAAAAAGTACGATTTAATTCATCTTTATGCGGTGAATGCTTCCCATCCACTTGCACTTGGCCTAATGCGCAAATACTCTTAGTGAGTAAATGTTTGCCGTGGTGGCAAGGTGTTAGAACAACAGAGAATATAATGATGCAGGATTTGCGTCTGATATTAATCATTGTTGGCGCGATCGCCATAATTGCTTTACTGGTTCACGGTTTCTGGACCAGTCGCAAAGAACGCTCTTCTATGTTCCGCGATCGCCCACTAAAACGTATGAAATCGCGACGTGACGACGACGAGTTCGAGGACGAGGACGTCGAAGAGGACGAAGGCGTTGGTGAAGTTCGGGTGCATAAAACCCACAGCGCACCGAAGGCCAGCGTAGAGCAGGAAAATCCGCGTCATGCCGCGCAGCATCAATACCAGCCGCCTTATGCGTCGGCCCAGCCACGCCCGTCGGCTCCGCCGGTTCAGCAGAGCGAGCCCGCGCACCACGCGCCGCAACCCTATTCGCAGCCGCAGCAGCCGGAGCGCCCCGTTGTCGAGCCGCGCGTAGTGGAGCCGCAGCCAGTCGCCCAGCCGACCGCGCCTGCCCAGCCGCAGATGGCACCGCAGCACTTCCCGCAACAGCCGTCGCATCATCAGCCGTCGGCATATCAAGCTGCCCAACAGCCGCAGATGCAGCCTCAGGTTCACGAGCCTGCACCGCAGCCAGAGCCGGAGCCGGTTGTGGAAGCGCCGGTAGAAAAACCGCAGCGCAAAGAGACGGTAATTATTATGAACGTTGCGGCCCATCACGGCGCGGCGCTCAATGGCGAAGTGCTGCTTAACAGCATCCTGCAGGCCGGTTTCAAATTTGGCGATATGAATATCTTCCATCGTCATCTCAGCCCGGACGGCAGCGGCCCGGCGCTCTTCAGCCTGGCTAACATGGTCAACCCTGGCACATTTGATGTGGAAACCATGGGCGAGATGGCAACCCCAGGCGTAACGATCTTTATGCAGGTGCCGTCCTACGGCGACGAGTTGCAGAACTTCAAGCTGATGCTGCAGTCGGCACAGCATATCGCCGATGAAGTGGGCGGTGTGGTGCTCGATGACCAGCGTCGAATGATGACGCCGCAGAAGCTGCGTGAATACCAGGCGCGTATTCGCGAAGTGAAAGAGGCTAACGCGTAACGGCGCGTCACGACACATTCCCTTCCAGAACCCCCGCCCGTCGGGGGTTTTTTACATTGATGGTGCGATATGGAATCAATTGAACAACAACTGACAGAACTGCGAACTACCCTTCGCCATCATGAACATCTCTATCACGTTATGGACGCGCCGGAGATCCCGGATGCCGAGTACGATCGCCTGATGCGCGAGCTGCGCGAGCTGGAAGCGCAGCATCCAGATCTGATTACGCCCGATTCGCCGACCCAGCGCGTTGGCGCCGCGCCGCTCACCGCCTTTACGCAGGTACGCCATGAAGTGCCGATGCTGTCGCTCGATAACGTCTTCGATGAAGAGAGCTTTCTGGCGTTCAATAAACGCGTACAGGATCGCTTAAAGAGCAGCGACGCGCTGATCTACTGCTGCGAGCTGAAGCTCGACGGTCTGGCGGTCAGCCTGCTGTATGAAAATGGCGTGCTGATGCGCGCCGCCACGCGCGGCGATGGCACTACCGGGGAAGATATTACCTCCAACGTGCGCACCATCCGCGCCATCCCGCTGAAACTGCGCGGGGAGAATATTCCGGCGCGCCTGGAAGTGCGCGGCGAAGTTTTCCTGCCGCAATCCGGCTTTGAAAAGATCAATGAAGAGGCGCGCCGCACCGGCGGGAAAGTGTTTGCTAACCCGCGTAACGCCGCCGCCGGGTCACTGCGCCAGCTCGATCCGCGTATCACCGCGAAGCGTCCGCTCACCTTCTTCTGCTACGGCATTGGCATCCTCGAAGGCGGCGAGCTGCCTAACAGCCACCTGGCGCGTTTACAGCAGTTTAAAGCGTGGGGCTTGCCTGTGAGCGATCGCATCCGCCTGTGCGGCACGCCGGAAGAGGTGCTGGCGTTCTACCATAAAGTTGAGGAAGACCGCCCGACGCTCGGGTTTGATATCGACGGCGTGGTAATCAAAGTCGACTCCCTCGATCTGCAAGCGCAGCTCGGCTTTGTGGCGCGTGCGCCGCGCTGGGCGGTGGCGTTTAAATTCCCGGCGCAGGAGCAGTTGACGTTTGTGCGCGATGTCGAGTTCCAGGTGGGTCGTACCGGGGCGATAACCCCTGTCGCACGCCTTGAGCCGGTACACGTTGCCGGGGTGCTGGTCAGTAACGCCACGCTGCATAATGCCGATGAGATTGACCGTCTTGGCCTGCGTATCGGTGACAAAGTGGTGATTCGCCGCGCCGGAGATGTGATCCCGCAGGTGGTGAATGTGGTGCTCTCCGAACGCCCGGAAGAGACGCGGGAAGTGACCTTCCCGGCACACTGCCCGGTGTGCGGCTCTGATGTCGAGCGTGTGGAAGGCGAAGCCGTTGCCCGCTGTACCGGTGGCCTCATCTGCGGGGCGCAGCGCAAAGAGTCGCTTAAGCATTTCGTCTCGCGCCGCGCGATGGATGTGGATGGCATGGGCGATAAGATTATCGACCAGCTGGTTGAGAAGGAGTATGTCCACACGCCTGCGGATCTCTTCCGTCTGACTGCCGGTAAGCTGACCGGTCTCGATCGGATGGGGCCGAAGTCGGCACAAAACGTGGTCAACGCGCTGGAAAAAGCGAAAGAGACCACCTTTGCCCGTTTCCTCTATGCGCTCGGCATTCGCGAAGTGGGTGAAGCGACGGCGGCAGGGCTGGCGGCCTACTTCGGCACGCTGGATGCATTGATAGCAGCCTCCGTTGACGAGCTGCAAAAAGTGCCGGACGTTGGTGTGGTGGTGGCAAAACACGTGCATAACTTCTTCAGTGAAGAGAGCAACCGCGACGTGATTCGCCAGCTGACTGAAGAAGTGGGCATTCACTGGCCCGCGCCGCTGGTGGTTAACGCCGAGGAGATCGACAGTCCGTTTGCCGGTAAAACCGTGGTGTTAACCGGTAGCCTGAGCCAGCTTTCGCGCGACGAGGCCAAAGAGCGCTTAACGGCGCTGGGGGCGAAAGTGGCGGGCAGCGTATCGAAGAAGACCGATCTGGTGATTGCCGGTGAAGCTGCAGGCTCGAAACTTGCGAAAGCGCAGGAGCTGGGCATTGCGGTTATCGATGAAGATGAAATGATTCGCCTGCTGGGAGCCTGAATGGAGAAGGAACAGCTGATAGAGATCGCCAATATGGTGATGCCGTTTGGCAAATACCAGGGGCGTCGGCTGATTGATCTGCCGGAGGAGTATCTGCTCTGGTTCGCCCGTAAGGATCAGTTTCCCGCCGGGCGCCTTGGCGAGTTAATGCAAATCACCTTAGTGATTAAAACCGAGGGGCTGAGCCATCTGGTTCAGCCCCTCAAGCGGCCTTAAGCTTTCGCCGCTTCCTGCGCGGCGTGCTGCTCCGCCTTACGTTTGTAACGGCGGGCCAGCACGGCGCACACCATCAGCTGGATCTGGTGGAAAATCATCAGCGGCAGCACCATCATGCCGATCACAGAGGTCGGGAAGAGAATATTGGCCATTGGTATGCCATTGGCGAGGCTCTTTTTCGATCCGCAGAAGACAATCGTAATCTCATCCGCTTTATTGAAGCCGCATTTGCGCGCCACCAGAATATTTATCGCAATCACAACCGCCAGCAGGACGATGCTCGCCGCCACGATAAACATCAGCGAGCCGAGGCCCACTTTGTGCCAGATGCCGTTCACCACCGCTTCACTAAAGGCGGAGTAAACCACCAGCAGAATCGAGGTCTGGTCGGTTTTGGAGATCCACTTTTTATGTTTGGTGACGAAACCTGCGGTCCACGGACGTGACAGGTGACCGAGCACAAATGGCAGCAGCAGTTGCAGCATGATTTTGCCGACCTGCTCAAGGCTACCCTGCGCGCCATGGAGGTTCATCAGCAGGCCGACTAACAGCGGCGACAGGAAGATCCCCAGCAGGCTCGATGCCGACGCCGAGCAGACCGCTGCCGCGACGTTACCGCCTGCCAGTGAGGTAAAGGCGATAGCAGACTGCACTGTGGCGGGCAGAATGCAGAGATAGAGGAAACCGGTATAAAGCTCCTGGCTGATATTGACCGGCGACCACCAGACAAACAGCACGCCGAGCGCCGGGAAGAGCACGAAGGTGCTACACATCACCCACAGGTGTAAACGCCAGTGGCTGCCGCCCGCGATAATCGCCTCACGGGAAAGCTTGGCGCCGTGCATAAAAAAGAGCAGCGCAATCGCGGCGGTAGTCAGCCCTTCGAAAAAGGGGACAAAACCCCCGCGCGCCGGGAAGAAAGAGGCCAGCAGAACGACGCACACCAGCGTCAGGGTAAAGGGATCAAGGATACGAAAAAGTTTCATGTGCACTCCTGAAAGTCGATGGCGCTATTGTGCTTTGTCTGCTTTGAGAAATAAAATTGATTTATTGCATCCATTCATGAATTTATCAGATGAATTATTCACTCCGTCAATTACGTGTCTTTGTCACCGTCGCGCAGGCGAAGAGTTTCAGCCGTGCCGGGGAGATGATCGGCCTTAGCCAGTCGGCGGTCAGCCACAGCGTAAAAGAGCTGGAGCGGCAGACCGGCGTCAAGCTGCTGGATCGCACTACCCGCGAAGTGGTGCTGACTGAAGCGGGCCAGCAGCTGGCCGGGCGGCTGGAGCGGCTGTTAGATGAGCTTAGCAGCACGCTGCGCGAAGCGGGGAGGGTAGGGCAGCAGTTAACCGGAACTGTGCGCGTTGCCGCCAGCCAGACTATCTCTGCGCATCTCATTCCGCACTGTATCGCCAGCAGCAATCAGCGCTACCCGGAGATCGATTTTGTGCTGCATGACCGCCCGCAGCAGTGGGTGCTGGAGAGTATTCGCCAGGGTGAAGTCGATTTTGGCATTGTGATCGATCCCGGTCCGGCCAGCGATCTGGAGATCGAGGAGATCCTCGCCGAGCCCTTTTTCCTGCTGTGCCGCAACGATCACTCCTGGGCGCCGCTTGATGCCGTGCCGTGGTCAGCGCTGGATGGTGCCCGGCTGGTGGTGCAGGATTACGCCTCCGGCAGCCGTCCGCTGATCGATGCCGCGCTACACCATTTTGCAGTGCGGGCAAAAATTGTGCAGGAGATTGGTCATCCGGCGACGCTTTTTCCGATGGTGGAAGCGGGGATTGGCATCAGCATTCTGCCCGCGCTGGCATTGCCACTCCCGCAGGGTAGCCAGCTGATGGTGAAACGGCTGGTGCCGGATATGCAGCGCAAAATTATGCTGGTACGGCGCAAAAACCGATCGCTTTCCGGCGCGGCGCAGGCGTTATGGGATGTGGTGCGGGAAGAGGCCCGGTGTTTAAACCGGGCCCGGGAGAACGATCCGCTCTTTACTCAGATGTAGATATCAACCTGATGATCGACTGAAGGGTTATTCACGCCTTCAATTTTACCCTGCGTCGGGGTTTTCGGATGGTTTTGCGTCTGCTTCTGCTCAGCTTCTTCAGCCTGCTTGCGCATTAACTGTTGTAGCTGTGCCTGCAGCAGCTGGATCTGTTGCTGAATCTGCTCTTGCTGTTTCTTTTTCTCTTCAGTCGTCCCTTCGCCATTAGGGATATCTTTTAACTGCTGGGTAAGTTTGGCGATCTGCTGCGTCACGCGGCTGATTTGAGATGCGGTGTCGCTACCGGCGGAAGATGAACCGCTGGTGCTGCCGCCCTGAACAGAGGGGGTTGCTGCCGAAATGGTGGTCATTACAAACTCCTTTTTTGCCTTAAAAGAGAGTTATCGGCTCAATTGTGGCGGACTTAAATAAGAAGCGTGTGATGATGTGTCAGCCGAAAGCTTTTGCCCGGCAAACTGCCTGCTGGCGCTGCGCTTAGCAGTCCTGGAAAACCGGGTACGGAGAGCTGTTGTAGGCCGGATAAGGCGTAGCCGCCATCCGGCAAATTGCCTGCTGGCGCTGCGCTTAGCAGGCCTACAAACCGGGTACGGAGAGCTGTTGTAGGCCGGATAAGGCATAGCCGCCATCCGGCAAGAAGAGCGCACGGAATTTTCAAATCGCAGATAGCAAAAAAGCGCCTTTAGGGCGCTTTTTTACATTGGTGGGTCGT
>NZ_JACVUL010000041.1:0-4813 GCF_016516575.1 Kosakonia sp. S57
GACCTTGTCATTCCCGCTTCGGTTCGCCGATTTCAGCGGGGACACAACCCCCATCGCTGTCATATCGCAGATAAAAAAAACGGTGTCGCTGAAACATTGCCCGATGGCGCTGCGCTTATCGGGCCTACGGAGTGCCGGGTACGGTGATTGGAAACTGACAAAACGTGCGCTTATCTTGACAATCCATTGACACTTATCTGCCTGGTCAGTAATTTCATTTGTAATTATTGATCAGGCAAATATCATGACAAATTCTGCGGATAACCCTAACCCGACGCTGCACCTCGGCTTGCTGATCCACCTGGCAAACCAGTTCAAAGACCAGCTTATCAGCCACTACTTTTCGCCGGCGGATATCACCGCCGCGCAGTTCAAGGTGCTGATCAGCATCTATAAAGGCTTCACCAGCCCGGTTGAAGTGAGCAAAAACCTGCTGATGGACGCGGGCGCCATGAGCCGCATGCTTGAGCGGATGGTAAAGCGCGACCTGGTGGTGCGCACCACCAACCCCGACGATAAACGCCAGGTGATCCTCGGCCTGACGGAGAAGGGGCGGGGGATTTGCGATCGCTTCCAGAATGAGGCGCTGGCGTCGATCCTCACCTCACTCACCGAGCGTCTCACCGACGATGAAGCGCAACAGCTGGTGACGCTGCTGATCAAAATGCTGCCTGATGGCGCAACCCAACCCTATCGCTAAGTTTTCCTGAAAGGTGATCAAGATGACCGATTCAGCTGCTCAACCTGCACGCGCGCCGAGTAAACGTAAGCGCAACTTCGCCATTCTGTTTGTGCTGCTGGTGGTTATCGCTGCCGGCTGCCTCGCCTGGTATCTGCTCTATGCCCGCTATTACGAAACCACCGATGACGCCTATGTCAGCGCCAACCAGGTGACGCTGACGCCGCAGATTGGCGGTACCGTCACCCAGGTCGCCGTCGATGAGGGCGACTTTGTACAAAAAGGGCAGCCGCTGGTGCTGCTCGACCCGGCCGATACCGAGATTGCGCTGCAACAGGCGCAGGCTAACCTTGCCAGCACCGTGCGCCAGGTGCGTGGGCTTTACAGCACCGCGGATAACTACCGTGCGCAGGTGGCGGCGAAAAAAGTGGCGCTGCAAACGGCGCAGAGTGACTACGCGCGTCGGCAGAAGATTTTCGCCACCGGCGCGGTTACCGCTGAGGATTTAGCCCATTATCGTGACAACGTCACCAGTGCGAAAAGCGACCTGATTGCCGCGCAGCAGGCGCTCAACACCAATCTGGCAATGGTTGACGACACCGTTATCGACAGCCATCCGGAGATCAAAAGCGCCATCGCCACCCTGCGTCAGCGCTTTCTCGATAACGCCCGCAGCACCATTGTTGCACCGGTGAGCGGCTATGTAGCAAAGCGCGCGGTGCAGCTTGGTATGCGCGTCGATTCCGGCACTACGCTGCTGTCGATTGTGCCGCTCGATCAGGTGTGGGTAGATGCCAACTTCAAAGAGAGCCAGATGAGCACCATGCGCCTCGGGCAGAAAGTGACGCTCACTGCCGATCTCTATGGTGATGACGTGGAGTATCACGGCACGATTGAGAGCCTCGGCATTGGTACCGGTAGCGCCTTCTCCCTGCTGCCGGCGCAGAACGCCAGCGGCAACTGGATCAAGATTGTCCAGCGTCTGCCGGTGCGCATTACTCTCGATCCTCATGATATGCAGAAACATCCGCTGCGCGTCGGCTTGTCGATGGCCGCCCGCGTCGATATTCGCGATACCGAAGGGCACCTGCTGCCGCAGCAGAGCGTCGCGCAGCCGCGTTTCGCAACAGACGTCTACCAGAATGCGCTGGATAAGGCCGACGCACTGGTGGCGAAGATCCTTCATGATAATAGCCAGCCGGTAGCCGCCCGCTAAGAGAGACGCGATGCAAGATAAATCGGCATTTACGCCGCCCAGCCTGCTGCTGGCGACGATTGCGCTGTCGCTGGCGACCTTTATGCAGGTGCTGGACACCACCATCGCCAACGTGGCGCTGCCGACCATTGCGGGCAATCTCGGCGTCAGCGCCGATCAGGGCACCTGGGTCATCACCTCGTTTGCGGTCTGTAACGCCATTGCGCTGCCGCTCACCGGCTGGTTTACCCGCCGCTTTGGTCAGCTGCGGCTGTTTGTTGGCTCAGTGGCGCTCTTTACCCTCTCCTCATTTCTGTGCGGCTTCGCCCACAGCATGACGGAGCTAATTGTCTTTCGCGCGCTGCAGGGCTTTTTCGCCGGGCCGATGTTTCCGATGTGCCAGACGCTGCTGCTGGTGATTTTCCCCACCAGCAAACGCAGCATGGCGCTGGCGCTGCTCTCAATGGTGACGGTGGTGGCACCGATTGTCGGGCCGATTACCGGCGGCTGGATCACCGATAACTACGCCTGGCCGTGGATCTTCTACATCAACGTGCCGATTGGGATTTTCGCGGCGATTGTCGTCTGGATGCAGCTGCGCGGGCGGGAAGAGACCACTACCACCTCGCCGATTGATTACATCGGCATTGCGCTGCTGGTGCTCGGCGTTGGCCTGCTGCAAGTGGTGCTGGATAAGGGTAACGATCTCGACTGGTTCGCCTCGAACGAAATTATCATCATGTCAGTGCTCTCGGCGATTGCGCTGGTGTCGTTCGTGATGTGGGAGCTTGGCGAGCAGCACCCGATTGTTAACCTGCGGCTGTTTAAGGATCGCAACTTCGCCATCGGCACCGCCACGCTGACCCTCGGCTACGCGGCCTTTTTCGCCATCAACATTATTTTGCCGCAGTGGCTGCAAACCCAGATGGGCTACACGGCGATCTGGGCCGGGCTGGCGGCGGCACCGATGGGCTTTCTGCCGCTGCTGCTGACGCCGTTTATTGGGCGCTACGCTCATAAAGTTGACCTGCGTATTCTGGCAACGCTGTCGTTTCTGACCATGGGTGCCTCCTGCCTGCTGCGCGCGCAGTTCAATACCGAGGTCGATTTCCGCACCATTGCCGAAGTGCAGATGTTTATGGGCATTGGCGTGGCCTTCTTCTTTATGCCCATCACCACCATTGTGCTCTCAAACCTGCACGGCCAGGCGGTGGCGGAAGGCTCCGGTCTGGCGACCTTTTTCCGCGTGCTGGGCGGCTCGTTTGCCTCGTCGCTTACTACCTGGATCTGGTCACGGCGGGAGATTTACCACCATGCCACCCTCAGCGAAAGTGTCTCGCAGTGGAACCCGGCGGCGACAGACTATCTGCATAAGATGGGTGGCGCGACGCAGCAGCACCTGGCGGCGGTGGATAAAACCCTCGAGCAGCAGGCCTATATGCTGTCGACCATCGACTACTTCTGGCTGCTGGGCTGGCTCTTTTTAGCACTGATGATTGTTATCTGGTTTGCCCGCCCGCCGTTTGTGCGTAGCGGTGCGCCCGGCGCGCCGTCGGCCGGACATTAATTACCACCCATAGAGAGATGTTATGGCACCCCTGTTATCCGCCAGCGATGGCCGTTTATTGCAGCACCGATCTTTTGTCGCCTTCTGGCTGGCGCGCACCAGCTCCAGCTTTGGCTTTCAGATGTTGTCGATTATTGTCGGCTGGCAGATCTACTCCCAGACGCAGAGCGCCTTCTGGCTGGGGATGATTGGCCTGGTACAGTTTATTCCCTCGCTGACGCTGGCGCTGCCCGCCGGGCATATCGCCGACCAGTTTGACCGCCGACGCGTGGTGCTGCTGTCGCAGGTGTGCGAGTGGGTGGCGATTGTGGCGCTCGCCTGGCTCACCTGGCAGGGCGATGCCAGCGTCGGCGTCATCCTGGCGCTGATTTTTGTTATCTCCTGCGCGAAAACCGTCGAGTCACCATCGATGATCTCAATGCTACCGGCGTTGGTTCCGGCGTCGATTCTGCCACGCGCCACGGCGGCGAATGCGGTCTCCGGCCAGGCGGCGCAGATCGTTGGCCCGGCGCTGGGCGGCTTTCTCTACGCTGCGGGCGCGGATGTGGTTTACAGCGTCACGGCGGCGCTCTATCTGCTCTCGCTGCTGCTGGTGATCACCCTGAGCTATGAGCAGGCGCAGCCAAAACGCACGCCCGCGACGCTCTCCTCCCTCTTTGCCGGGGTGCGCTTTATCCGTAACCGGCCAGATGTGCTGGGGGTGATCTCCCTCGATCTCTTCGCCGTGCTGCTCGGCGGTGCGACGGCGCTGCTGCCGATTTTCGCCCACGATGTATTGCATACCGGCCCGCTCGGGCTGGGGCTTCTGCGCAGTGCTCCGGCAGTGGGCGCGCTGCTGGTTGGCTTCTGGCTAAGCCACCGTGCGCTGACGCGCCGTGTCGGCATTATTATGTTTATGTCGGTCGCGGGCTTTGGCGTGGCGACGCTGGTGTTTGCCTTCTCAAGCTGGATGTGGCTCTCACTGCTGGCGCTGTTTGCGCTCGGTGGGTTTGACATGATCAGCATGGTGATCCGTGGCTCGCTGGTGCAGCTTGATACGCCGGATGAGATGCGCGGGCGGGTCAATGCGGTGAACTCGATATTTATCAATACCTCCAATCAGCTTGGCGAGTTTGAGTCCGGGATGCTCGCCGCGTGGCTGGGGGCGGTGCCTGCGGCGGCGATTGGCGGGGTGGGGACGCTGATTGTGGTGTCGCTGTGGATGAGGTGGTTTCCGGGGTTGCGGCATCGGCAGCGGCTGGAGAGTGATGTGGGGTGATTTGCCATCCGGGCGATGGGGGTTGCATATGGCTTTGGTGGAAGGGTTCCGTTCACCAGGCGTTGGGGAGTTTCATTAATCTCTTCTGCGGTGAACGGGACAAGGGAAGCGGCC
>NZ_JACVUL010000042.1:0-4201 GCF_016516575.1 Kosakonia sp. S57
TGCGCGAGCAGCACCGCCGTAGGTCTTAGCCAGTACGGTAGTGATTGCAGCAGTCAGCGTTGTTTTACCATGGTCAACGTGGCCGATAGTACCGACGTTAACGTGCGGTTTTGTACGTTCAAACTTTTCTTTAGACATCGATTGTCCCTCTAAGACACGGATAAATCGGTGATATCACCACATCAACCAGGCAACATGCCCGACTCGTTGAATGCTAAATAACAGAAGAGAAACCAGGAAGGAGAAGTGAAGTGGTGCTGATACCCAGAGTCGAACTGGGGACCTCACCCTTACCAAGGGTGCGCTCTACCAACTGAGCCATATCAGCACGTCTGGAGCGGGCAGCGGGAATCGAACCCGCATCATCAGCTTGGAAGGCTGAGGTAATAGCCATTATACGATGCCCGCATCCTGAAACTCGGCTACCCAGTGCTTCTGTATTGCCGGGAGAAGATTCTCTCCCTGAGAGCTGATTCACTACTGACACCAACTCAGGTTACGTTTTAGCGTAACCGAAAATGGTGGTGGGGGAAGGATTCGAACCTTCGAAGTCTGTGACGGCAGATTTACAGTCTGCTCCCTTTGGCCGCTCGGGAACCCCACCGGACTTGATGGTGCCGACTACCGGAATCGAACTGGTGACCTACTGATTACAAGTCAGTTGCTCTACCTACTGAGCTAAGTCGGCATCAAGTAGCGCGCATTCTAGGGAGACCTGCGGAGGGATGCAACAAAAAAATTGCACAAAATGCTCTATCGCTCACATTTTGCACGACAACACGAATAAATGCTGTAATTTCATGCAACACCGTGGAAAAAACCACCATTTCTGCTCGCGAATTGGCTGTGCCAAAAGGTCCCCTCATCCCCTTTGATTACATTGCCTATTTAAGGATCCATCTTAATAGGCATGAGCGATGTGTGGGAAACACTCTCCGGAGCGTGATTTTTCATATTATTCACTGTCATCTGGTGTTAACCTCCTGCCCATTGTTCCCACTTATTTAATAACGCCGAGCCATAGCATTATCTAAAGAGATGCTCTCGTTGCGCGCCGCCGGGCGCACCGCAGAGAGCCATGGCAGGCTGATAAAAGCGTATGAGTAAAAAAGAGCAAACGTTAATGACGCCCTACCTACAGTTTAATCGCAGCCAGTGGGCTGCCCTTCGTGCTTCGGTTCCTATGACCCTGACCGAGGGCGAAATCGCGAGATTAAAAGGCATTAATGAAGACCTTTCTTTAGAAGAAGTGGCGGAAATTTATCTCCCTCTTTCCCGTTTACTCAATTTCTATATCAGCTCCAACTTGCGCCGTCAGGCCGTGCTTGAACAATTCCTTGGCACTAATGGGCAGCGCATTCCTTATATCATCAGCATTGCCGGAAGCGTGGCGGTAGGTAAAAGCACCACGGCACGTGTGCTGCAAGCCTTGTTGAGCCGCTGGCCCGAGCATCGTCGCGTTGAACTCATTACTACCGATGGTTTTTTGCATCCAAACCAGGTGTTGAAAGATCGCGGTCTGATGAAGAAGAAAGGCTTTCCGCAATCCTATGATATGCATCGCCTTGTGAAATTCGTGTCAGATATCAAATCAGGGGTGACCAATGTCACCGCGCCGGTCTATTCGCACCTGATTTATGATGTTATTCCGGATGGCGACAAGACGGTTGCTCAGCCCGATATTCTGATTCTTGAAGGGTTGAATGTACTGCAAAGCGGTATGGATTATCCTCATGACCCGCATCATGTATTTGTCTCTGACTTTGTCGATTTTTCAATATATGTCGACGCGCCTGAGGAGCTGCTGCAGAACTGGTATATCAATCGCTTCCTGAAATTCCGTGAAGGCGCTTTTACCAATCCCGATTCTTATTTCCATAACTATGCGAAATTATCGAAAGAGGAAGCCGTCGAGATTGCGCAATCGCTGTGGAAAGAAATTAACGGATTAAATCTTAAAGAAAATATCCTTCCAACGCGCGAGCGAGCAAGCCTGATTATGACCAAAAGTGCTAATCATGCTGTTGAAGAAGTGCGTCTGCGTAAGTAATAAAAAAGGGAGCATCTCTGCTCCCTTGCCGTTATTCCGCGCTGCGTAGCGATATTTCCCCACCAACCCAGGGTTTAACTACGCCATCCTGCTCGAGCAATAATGCCCCCTGCGAATCGATGCCGCGAGAGATACCGAAGATCTCTTTCTCGCCAATAATCAATTTAACCGGACGGTTAATAAAATTATCCAGCACTTCCCAGCGGCTAAGAAAAGGCGTGAGCCCCTCTTGTTCAAAGCAGTGCAGTGCGCTGCGTAACTCAGTGATAAGCCGTGCAGCAAGAACGTTGCGGTCGATACGCACGCCCGCTTCCTGCAGGTTAATCCAGCCCTGATTGATGTCACCCGCCTGCGCATTACGCATGGCCAGATTGACACCGGCGCCGATTACGATCTGCGCTGCATCGCCTGTTTTACCTGTCAATTCAACGAGGATACCGGCAAGTTTGCGATCGTTGAGATAAAGATCGTTAGGCCATTTAACGCGCACCTGGTCAGCACCCAAGTCGCGTAATACTTCAGTCATAACGATGCCAATAACCAGGCTTAAGCCGATAGCGGCAGCGGGGCCTTGTTCAAGACGCCAGTACATGGAGATATAGAGATTGGCCCCAAAGGGCGAAATCCATTTCCGGCCACGGCGTCCACGGCCTGCCTGCTGATACTCAGCGACACAGGCATCGCCTGACTGCAATCCGGCAAGACGATCGAGCAAATACTGGTTTGTGGAGTCAATGACAGGCAATACAGCCACACTGCCTTGCGCAACTTCACGACGGATGAATGTCTCATCCAACAGTTGAATAGGTTCAGGAAGGCTGTAGCCTTTCCCCGGCACGGTAAACACATCCACACCCCAGTCCCGGAGCGTCTGTATATGTTTATTAATTGCAGCCCGGCTCATACCCAGGCTCTCGCCAAGCTGTTCACCGGAGTGAAACTCGCCGTCAGCCAGAAGCGAGATAAGCGTCAATGGGATAGTATTATCTTTCACGCAATAACCTCCACGGCATTCACCTCACCGGCATGGCCAATAAAGCGCACCTCTGGCTCCAGCCAGACGTTAAATTTTTCGCCGACGCGCTGGCGCACTAAATGGGCAAGCTGAACCACATCATCACTTGTCGCCCTATCTGCATTAATGAGCACCAGAGCCTGTAAGTGATGAACGGCAGCACCGCCTGTTGATGTCCCTTTCAACTGACATTGATCGATCAGCCAACCGGCGGCCAGTTTTACCGAGCCATCGGCCTGTGGATAGTGGGGAGCATGAGGATGAGCAGCCAGCAGAGCAACCGCCTGTTCAGCCGTGATCACCGGATTTTTGAAGAAGCTACCCGCGTTACCATACACTTTCGGGTCCGGCAGTTTGCTGGTACGCATATGACAGACGGCATCAAAGACCTGCTGCGGTGTTACGGTCGCAGGATCAAGCCGGGTGAGGTCCCCATAGGTGAGTACCGGTTGCCACGCTTTAGCCAGACGCAATCCTACGGCAGTGATCGCAACGCGATCCTGATACTCATGCTTGAATATGCTGTCGCGGTAGCCGAAACGGCACTCTTTTGCGCTTAACCGCTGTTGTTTGCCACTGCTTAGCTCAACGCAGTCGACATAATCGCAGACACGCTGCAGCTCAACGCCATACGCCCCGATATTCTGGATAGGTGAGGATCCCGTGCAGCCTGGGATCAGCGCGAGATTTTCCAGACCCGGCATTCCGCGTTCAAGCGTGAATTGCACAAGCTGATGCCAATTCTCACCGGCGCCAACATGCAGAAGCCATGCATCAGCCTCTTCACTAATCGTGATGCCTTTGATGCGATTGATGATGACGGTTCCGGCAAAATCCTCCAGGAAAAGCACATTACTGCCCTCTCCAAGGATTAGCACCGGTTGCTGCTGCTCTACTGCACTCTGCCAGGCTTCCAGCAGTTGTTGGGTATTCTCGGCGCATACGATGCGACGGGCATTATGCTCGATACCAAAGGTATTCCACGGCTTAAGGGAGAGATTCATTCACGCTATCCTGATGCAAAAACAGGGCTAGTTTACCGTATACGAAGGGGGAGTGCTTGCGGTGTTTCAGGAAGATACAACGCAAAAAGCCTCATGCTTTCGCATGAGGCTTTCGGCTTTGTTTGATGCCTG
>NZ_JACVUL010000043.1:0-1760 GCF_016516575.1 Kosakonia sp. S57
TTCACGAGGCGCTACCTAAATAGCTTTCGGGGAGAACCAGCTATCTCCCGGTTTGATTGGCCTTTCACCCCCAGCCACAGGTCATCCGCTAATTTTTCAACATTAGTCGGTTCGGTCCTCCAGTTAGTGTTACCCAACCTTCAACCTGCCCATGGCTAGATCACCGGGTTTCGGGTCTATACCCTGCAACTTAACGCCCAGTTAAGACTCGGTTTCCCTGCGGCTCCCCTATACGGTTAACCTTGCTACAGAATATAAGTCGCTGACCCATTATACAAAAGGTACGCAGTCACCCCATAAAGAGGCTCCCACTGCTTGTACGTACACGGTTTCAGGTTCTGTTTCACTCCCCTCGCCGGGGTTCTTTTCGCCTTTCCCTCACGGTACTGGTTCACTATCGGTCAGTCAGGAGTATTTAGCCTTGGAGGATGGTCCCCCCATATTCAGACAGGATACCACGTGTCCCGCCCTACTCATCGAGCTCACAACCTGTGTGCTTTTGTGTACGGGGCTGTCACCCTGTATCGCGCGACTTTCCAGACGCTTCCACTAACACTCAGGCTGATTCAGGCTCTGGGCTGTTCCCCGTTCGCTCGCCGCTACTGGGGGAATCTCGGTTGATTTCTTTTCCTCGGGGTACTTAGATGTTTCAGTTCCCCCGGTTCGCCTCACAGCACTATGTATTCATGCTGTGATAGTGCAACGGATTGCACTGGGTTTCCCCATTCGGACATCGCCGGTTATAACGGTTCATATCACCTTACCGGCGCTTTTCGCAGATTAGCACGTCCTTCATCGCCTCTGACTGCCAGGGCATCCACCGTGTACGCTTAGTCGCTTAACCTCACAACCCGAAGATGTTTCGAGAACATCATCAGTTGCGAAAATTTGAGAGACTCACGGAACAATTCGCATTGTTCTGTGTTTCAATTTTCAGCTTGATCCAGATTTTTAAAGAGCAAAACTTCGCAGCACACACAGAATGTGTACTCTGAAGTTTTCTTGTGACGAACAGTGAGGATGGTGGAGCTATGCGGGATCGAACCGCAGACCTCCTGCGTGCAAAGCAGGCGCTCTCCCAGCTGAGCTATAGCCCCATCGTAGTTAAATCCCGTTACCGGTAATTTTTCCTGAGACAAGGCGTGAAAGGGCGAAGCATACTGAAGTATGCGAGTCGTTTCACAACGCTGTATTCAGGGAAAATTTGGTAGGCCTGAGTGGACTTGAACCACCGACCTCACCCTTATCAGGGGTGCGCTCTAACCACCTGAGCTACAAGCCTGCAGAGATTTTCACTGCTCGTTATTTTTCATCAGACAATCTGTGTGGACACTGCAGGGAAAGGTTCTTTAAGGTAAGGAGGTGATCCAACCGCAGGTTCCCCTACGGTTACCTTGTTACGACTTCACCCCAGTCATGAATCACAAAGTGGTAAGCGCCCTCCCGAAGGTTAAGCTACCTACTTCTTTTGCAACCCACTCCCATGGTGTGACGGGCGGTGTGTACAAGGCCCGGGAACGTATTCACCGTGACATTCTGATTCACGATTACTAGCGATTCCGACTTCATGGAGTCGAGTTGCAGACTCCAATCCGGACTACGACGCACTTTATGAGGTCCGCTTGCTCTCGCGAGTTTGCTTCTCTTTGTATGCGCCATTGTAGCACGTGTGTAGCCCTGGTCGTAAGGGCCATGATGACTTGACGTCATCCCCACCTTCCTCCAGTTTATCACTGGCAGTCTCCTTTGAGTTCCCGGCC
>NZ_JACVUL010000044.1:0-1527 GCF_016516575.1 Kosakonia sp. S57
GGGGATTGACAAGGGGAGCGCGGCCGCTTCCCTTGTCCCGTTCACCGCATATGGGATTAATGGAACTCCCCAGCGCCTGGTGAACGGAATAATTCCACCAATCCAACATGCCATCCGGCATGTGATCCCGTCACCATTTTCGGATAGCGTGAAAGCACGTATGCTGCCAAAAATGTTAAATACGTCGATAAAAACACATTTATTAAACATGTCATCGTGACAGGTTGATTGCATCGACATATTATCAGCATATGTCGATAAAAATGGATTTTGTAAACATATGAGCTGGGATCCGACCATACCCTTTAACGCTTTACCGATGCTGCCGCCCAACGTGGAGGAGATTGAGACCCGTAAGGTGCTTAAGGCCTGCATAACTGCACGTGCCGCTCTGGCAGAGTTGAAAACGGCAGGAGAGTTAATTCCCGATCAAGGTTTACTGATTAACCTCCTCCCTCTGCTTGAAGCCAAAGACTCCTCGCGCATCGAAAATATCGTCACCACCAGCGATCAGCTCTTCCAGTATGCCGATCAGGCCGAGAACGCCGATCCCGCAACAAAAGAGGCGTTACGCTACCGGACTGCATTGCACGATGGCTTTACTTACCTGAGCAGCTACCCGTTGTGTACTAACACTGCCATCGCCATTTGCACCACGCTGCGCGGCGTAGAAACGGATATTCGTAAAACCCCCGGAACGGTATTGCGCGATCAGAACAGTGACGTGGTTTATACCCCGCCGGTAGGTGAAGCGGCTATTCGCGATCTGCTGGGGAATTGGGAACGTTTCATCCATGCCGATGATGACCTGGATCCGCTGATAAAAATGGCGATTTCACACTACCAATTTGAGTGTATTCACCCCTTTCCGGACGGGAATGGCAGAACAGGCCGAATCCTGAATATTTTGTATCTGATTCAGAGTGAATTGCTTTCGCTGCCCATCCTTTACCTCTCCCGGTTTATTCTGGAAAGGCGCGATCACTATTACACGCTCCTGCGTGACGTGACCGCCGAAGGTCGGTGGGAGGCGTGGATCTTATTTATGCTGGAAGCGATAGAAAACACCGCGCGCTGGACCAAGAAAAAAATCGCCATCATTCGTGAACTGATGGTAGATACGACACAATTTGTGCGTGAACGACTGCCAAAAATCTATACCCATGAGTTGATGCAAATACTTTTTGCACAGCCCTATTGTCGGATAGATAACCTTGTAAAAGGGCAAGTGGCTAAGCGCCAGACTGCATCGCTCTATCTTAAGCAGCTGGCAGATATAGGCGTGCTGGAGGAGATGAGCGTGGGTCGCGAAAAGCTCTACCTCAATACCCGATTGCTGCAGGAGTTAGGCAACTAATTGCCGCGAGTCAGCTCTCTCACGCTGTTCTCCTGCCGGATGGCGCGTTACACGCTTATCCGGCCTACCAAAACGCGCCTACAGCGACACCGGTGTAGCTTTTATCTGCGGTTTCACAACGAGGGGTTGTGTCCCCGCTGAAATCGGCGAACCGAAGCGTGAATGACAAG
>NZ_JACVUL010000045.1:0-1448 GCF_016516575.1 Kosakonia sp. S57
GGTAAAGTGACCGGCGGCGCGAGCGGTACTGCTTCCGGCTCCACTCCGCTGGCTGATATCGATGCGGCAATCAAGTCTGTTGACTCCCAGCGCAGCCTGCTGGGTGCGTCCCAGAACCGTTTCGAATCCACCATCACTAACCTGAACAACACCGTGAGCAACCTGTCGTCTGCCCGCAGCCGTATTCAGGACTCCGATTATGCGACCGAAGTGTCGAACATGTCCCGCGCGCAGATCCTGCAGCAGGCTGGTTCTTCCGTGCTGGCGCAGGCCAACCAGGTTCCGCAGACCATGCTGTCCCTGCTGCGTTAATTCGCAGAATAAAGTCGTACAAAAAAGCGCCGCTCGTCGGCGCTTTTTTTATTTTATGAACTGCGTTTTTTTTAGACAGAAATTGCTCAAAAAACATAAAAAACACTAAAGAGTTCGCAGACCCCGTCGATAACAATTATGACGGTGATGAAGCCGCTGGCGCTTACCGGAATATAAATTTCTTACTTAAGGATAACTATCATGGCTGTTATTAATACTAACACCCTGTCGCTGATGACCCAGAACAACCTGACTAAATCACAGTCTTCTCTGGGCACTTCGATCGAGCGTCTCTCTTCCGGTCTGCGTATCAACAGTGCAAAAGATGATGCTGCTGGTCAGGCGATCGCCAACCGCTTTACGTCCAACATCAACGGCCTGTCCGTTGCAGCACGTAACGCCAACGACGGTATCTCTCTCTCCCAGACCGCTGAAGGCGCGCTGGGCGAAATCAACAACAACCTGCAGCGTATCCGTGACCTGACCGTTCAGGCACAGAACAGCTCCAACTCCGCGTCTGACATCGACTCCATCCAGGCTGAAGTTAACCAGCGTATGGAAGAAGTGAACCGCGTAACCAACCAGACCGACTTCAACGGCATCAAAGTGCTGAACACCGGTTCCGGCACCAGCACCTATAACTTCCAGGTCGGCGCGAAAGACGGCGAGAAGATCGGTATCGACATCAGCTCCAGCGACAGCTACAACCTGGCTGCAGCGGGCTCTTCCGGTACTGCTCTGAACACCAAAGCCATGGCTTCCGGTGACACCGTTAACGGTACCCAGCGTCAGACTCAGGCTGTTGGCTTCGACGTTCTGAAAGGTAAAGTGACCGGCGGCGCGAGCGGTACTGCTTCCGGCTCCACTCCGCTGGCAGATATCGATGCGGCAATCAAGTCTGTTGACTCTCAGCGCAGCCTGCTGGGTGCGTCCCAGAACCGTTTCGAATCCACCATCACTAACCTGAACAACACCGTGAGCAACCTGTCGTCTGCCCGCAGCCGTATTCAGGACTCCGACTATGCGACCGAAGTGTCGAACATGTCCCGCGCGCAGATCCTGCAGCAGGCTGGTTCTTCCGTGCTGGCGCAGGCCAACCAGGTTCCGCAGACCATGCTGTCCCTGCTGCGTTAATT
>NZ_JACVUL010000046.1:0-546 GCF_016516575.1 Kosakonia sp. S57
GCTGCAATCACTACCGTACTGGCTAAGACCTACGGCGGTGCTGCTCGCGCATTCGACCAGATCGATAACGCGCCGGAAGAAAAAGCTCGTGGTATCACCATCAACACCTCTCACGTTGAATATGACACCCCGACTCGCCACTACGCGCACGTAGACTGCCCGGGCCACGCCGACTATGTTAAAAACATGATCACCGGTGCTGCGCAGATGGACGGCGCGATCCTGGTTGTTGCTGCGACTGACGGCCCGATGCCGCAGACCCGTGAGCACATCCTGCTGGGTCGTCAGGTAGGCGTTCCGTTCATCATCGTGTTCCTGAACAAATGTGACATGGTTGATGACGAAGAGCTGCTGGAACTGGTTGAGATGGAAGTGCGTGAGCTGCTGTCTCAGTACGACTTCCCGGGCGACGACACCCCGATCGTTCGCGGTTCCGCGCTGAAAGCGCTGGAAGGCGAAGCTGAGTGGGAAGAGAAAATCATCGAACTGGCTGGCTACCTGGATTCCTACATCCCGGAACCAGAGCGCGCGATTGACAAGCCGTTC
>NZ_JACVUL010000047.1:0-362 GCF_016516575.1 Kosakonia sp. S57
GTGCCTCGTCATCACGCCTCAGTGTTAAAGTGAACCGGATTTACCTGGAACACACACCTACACGCTTAAACCGGGACAACCGTCGCCCGGCCGACATAGCCTTCTCCGTCCCCCCTTCGCAGTAACACCAAGTACAGGAATATTAACCTGTTTCCCATCGACTACGCCTTTCGGCCTCGCCTTAGGGGTCGACTCACCCTGCCCCGATTAACGTTGGACAGGAACCCTTGGTCTTCCGGCGAGCGGGCTTTTCACCCGCTTTATCGTTACTTATGTCAGCATTCGCACTTCTGATACCTCCAGCAGCCCTCACAGGCCACCTTCGACGGCTTACAGAACGCTCCCCTACCCAACAACACATA
>NZ_JACVUL010000048.1:0-327 GCF_016516575.1 Kosakonia sp. S57
TCATCTCCGGGGGTAGAGCACTGTTTCGGCTAGGGGGCCATCCCGGCTTACCAACCCGATGCAAACTACGAATACCGGAGAATGTTATCACGGGAGACACACGGCGGGTGCTAACGTCCGTCGTGAAGAGGGAAACAACCCAGACCGCCAGCTAAGGTCCCAAAGTCATGGTTAAGTGGGAAACGATGTGGGAAGGCACAGACAGCCAGGATGTTGGCTTAGAAGCAGCCATCATTTAAAGAAAGCGTAATAGCTCACTGGTCGAGTCGGCCTGCGCGGAAGATGTAACGGGGCTAAACCATGCACCGAAGCTGCGGCAGCGACACT
>NZ_JACVUL010000049.1:0-327 GCF_016516575.1 Kosakonia sp. S57
CTACAAAGGGAAGGTCAAAAGTAGGCCGGATAAGCGCAGCGCCATCCGGCAATGATGCAGGAGCTGCCCGGTGGCGCTAACGCTTACCGGGCCTACAAGGGGAAGGTCAAACGTAGGCCGGATAAGCGCAGCGCCATCCGGCAATGGTGCAGGAGCTGCCCGGTGGCGCTAACGCTTACCGGGCCTACAAAGGGAAGGTCAAACGTAGGCCGGATAAGCGCAGCGCCATCCGGCAATGGTGCAGGAGCTGCCCGGTGGCGCTAACGCTTACCGGGCCTACAAAGGGAAGGTCAAAAGTAGGCCGGATAAGCGCAGCGCCATCCGGCA
>NZ_JACVUL010000004.1:0-279007 GCF_016516575.1 Kosakonia sp. S57
GGCGCAGGCCAACCAGGTTCCGCAGACCATGCTGTCCCTGCTGCGTTAATTACGCAATGTCTGATAAAACCCGGCCTGGCCGGGTTTTTTTTTGCCATTTTTTATCCGGGCAAACGCCGGGAATGGGGGCATTTTGCATGCTTCATCGGATATTGAGCCAGGCTGACTTCGTTATACGATATGTCAATTTCCCACCGCTCAGCATCACGGTATAAGGTACATATTTGATGTCTAAGAAAAATCCTGCGCTAGTTAGCATCATTATTCCAACCTATAAAACGACATGGTTTGAAGAGACGCTTGCCAGTGCAGTGAATCAGGATTATCCCAATTGCGAAATTATTGTCAGCGATGATTCACCGTTTGGTGAGCCAGAACAGATCGTTGAACGCTTTAAAGCGAAGAGTCGCCATCCGATTCGCTATTTTCGTAACCAGCCGGCGTTGGGCGATATTGGTAACTACAACCATTGCTTTCTTGAAAGCAAAGGGGAGTACGTCAAATTATTTGCCGATGATGATCTGCTCGCGCCATCCTGCGTGTCGAAACTGGTGGACGCTATTGAAGCGCGTGAAGATATCCGCATCGCGACCTCCCGCCGCCAGCGTATTAATGCTGAAGGGCTCATCCAGGAAGATATTTTCGCGACTGCCTCGCCGGTCAACGTCGATAGCGTCATTCATGGCGAGGATATTTTAGCGTTTCAGAGCCGTGGCATCGTGAACTTTATCGGTGAACCCTGTACGGTTCTTATGTATCGTGAAGATATCGTGGCATTAATTGACTCGCCGGATAGCTGGTACAAAATTGATGGCCAGGTAATGGAATTCCTGGAAGATTTAACTTTTTACACCAAAATTCTGACCCATAGCCACCTGGCCTACCTCGCAGAACCGCTGAGTTTCTTCCGTATTTCACGCCAGCAAAAAAGCGAAAGCGGCAGGGCGCAGGATCCGCGTGCGCAAAATAGCCACGACACCTATTTGAAATTCGCCAGCGCATACACTGAGCAACATGCACTCGATCCGGCGAAGGGCGTGCGTATCGCGCCGCTTTATTCTGACGACGCGTTTCGCTATGCCCATATTCGCGAAACGATGGGGTTATCGCTGAAGGAAAATTATTTCCAGCGCTGGTTGGCGGAGCGAAGAGTACTGCCGATCCAGCGCAAGCTGATCAATGATTTTATCGAGGCTGGCCAGTTGCAGCGCACGCTAACGGTAATCATTGATGGTACGCAAGCGACCGAAGCTGACATCGTCGCGACCTATGATTCGCTGCTGGCGCAGCATCTGCAGGGTGTCAAATTTGAAGTCGTGGTTGTTGGTGAGAGTGACGTGCAGGGCGTACGTCATTACCCTGCGCAATCCAACCCCATCGCAGCGATAAATAGCGTGCTGGCAGAAACGCAGGGTGAATGGGTGATCTGCGTAACTGCCGGGGTAACCTTTCATCCGGGCGGTTTAAACGCACTGGAAACCACGCTCGGCCAGGCGGGTGAGCTGCTTGCCGTCTACTGCGATGAAACGGGCTTCATTGACCAACATCTGATCAGTGCCAGGTTCCGCCCCGATTTCAATTTCGATTTACTCCTCAGCGCACCATACAATATGGCGCACCACTGGCTGTGGCGTCGTGAACTCCTGCAGGCGGTTAACGGTTTTGATGAGAACTATCCGCGAGCCTTTGAATTAAATCTGGCGTTAAAAATCGTCGAAACGCAGGGGTTCAATTCAATCGGTCATCTGGCGGAACCGCTGCTGAATGTCCCCTTTGATCTGCAAGCGAATGCCGATGAAGTCAGGGCTATCCAGCAACATCTGGCAAACCGTGGCTACAATGACGCGCAGATTGAACTGACATCGCAGGGTAACTACCGACTTCATTACGGTCACGCAATGACACCGGTCGTGTCGATAGTGATTGTGGCAGATAACGATCTCGCGTCGCTTGTGGCCTGTGTCATGTCGCTGATTGAAAATACCCGCTGGCTTAACTATGAGCTGGTCATGGTCGTTAGCGACACGATAGGGCCGGAAGGTGATAACTGGCTGGCCTCGGTTGTTGCGGTTGATGAGCAGCGTGTCAACGTGCAGCGCTACCACGGTAATTTGCACTATGCACAGCGTGTCAACCTTGGCGCGAGCATCGCGCGTGGCGAATACCTTGTGCTGGTAAACGCCCTGACGGCGTTTATTGATAAGAACTGGCTCCACGAGTTGATGAACCACGCGCTGCGCCCTGAAGTGGGCATCGTCGGTGGTAAGCAGGTCTACGCAGACGGTACGGTAAGCAACGCCGGCTATGTGTTGGGAATGAACGGCGTCGTCGGCGACGCTTTCCTGGGCACCAACGATACGCATAACGGGTTGATGTCACGGCTTCATGCGGTACAGAACTACAGCGCTGTTTCCGGTGATTTTATGCTGGTGCGACAGGAACTGTTCGCCGCGCTACAAGGTTTTGACGAATCGATGACGCTCTATAGCGACGTTGATTTCTGTTTACGTTCGCGCGAGGCAGGTTTCCTGACCGTCTGGACGCCATATGCCAAACTCCTGCGCTCGGTTGAAAAGCGCCAGAGTGAAGAGAGCGAAGAGATTGCGCCCGTTTCACCGCAGGTAGATCACGAAGAAGATCGGTTTTATAGCCGCTGGATGCCGCTGATCACAAACGATCCGGCCTACAGCCCGCACCTCTCTTTAAGCAGTAACCATTTCAATGTCTGTCCCGACAGCCATTTGAGTTGGCGCCCGCTGGGCTGGAATCCTCTGCCAGTGGTGCTGGCGCATATGGGTGATTTCTTCGGTTGCGGCAACTATCGCATTATCAAGCCTTTTGAAGCGATGCGCGATCACGGCCTGGTCGATGGTAAGTTACAGACCAACCTGTTGAGCGTCCCGTACCTTGAGCGTTATAAGCCAGATAGCATCGTTTTCCAGCGCCAGATAACCCCGGAATATCATCAATGGGCAACAAAAATCGCCCAGCATAACTCGGCATTTAAAGTCTTCGAACTGGACGACTACCTGCCGAATATTCCGCTGAAAAATCATCACCGTAAGGATTTCGGTAACGATGTGTTGAAAATGGTGCGCAAAAGCCTCAGTTTCGCCGACCGCTTCGTCGTTTCGACCGCACCGTTGGCCGAGGCCTTTGCCGGTATGCATCCGGATATTGTGGTACGTAAGAACTGCTTATCGCTGGACTGGTGGGGGAATTTGCAAAGCTTGCGTCATCAAAGTAAAAAACCGCGTGTCGGTTGGGCGGGCGGTTCCAGCCATACCGGCGATTTAGAAATGATTTTTGACGTGGTTAAAGCCTTTGCCGATCGGGTTGATTGGGTCTTCTTCGGTATGTGTCCGCCAAAACTGCGTCCTTACGTCAAGGAGTTCCATCTTGGCGTAGAGATTGGTCGTTATCCGGCGAAGCTGGCATCGTTAAATCTTGATCTGGCGTTAGCGCCTGTTGAGGATAATGCTTTCAACGTCTGTAAGAGTAACTTACGTTTGCTGGAGTACGGTGCGTGCGCAGTACCGGTCATTTGCAGTGATGTTGAGTGCTATCGTGATGACTTGCCCGTAACGCGTGTGAAGAACCGCTTTAAGGACTGGCATGAAGCGATCCTGATGCATCTGAACGATCCCGATACCAGCGAGAAACAGGGCAAAGCGCTGTATGAGGCGGTAATGCGCGATTTCACGCTTAATGAAGTTAAAGCGAGAGAGTGGGCTGCGGCATGGCTGCCGTAAATCCCAGCTAACAAAAAGCCGGTTAATGTTAACCGGCTTTTTTATGCCTCGCTATTGCCCCAGAGTATCTCAGGGGCGAAAGCTGTTGATCTTCTCTACCACATACTGCTGCTCGTCAACCGTCAGCACTGAAGAGAGCGGCAACGACAGCACCTCCTGATGCATCCTTTCCGTTTCCGGCAGGCTCAGGTTGTGGAACTGCGGGTATGCCGCTTGTTTATGCGGCGGGTGAGGATAGTGCACCAGTGTCTGAATGCCACAGTCGGCAAGCCACTTCTGTAAAGCGTCCCGCTCTGTGCAGCGCACCACAAAAAGATGCCAGACATGCGCTTCAGGGGCGTTCTCTTCCGGCAGGTGAATCAGTGGGTTAGTGATATGGTCGAGGTAGAAGCGGGCAACTGCGCGGCGAGCGGCGATCTCTTTTTCCAGATAACGAAGCTTAATGCGTAGCATGGCGGCCTGAATTTCATCAAGACGACTATTCACACCCTGGTAAATGTTTTCGTATTTCTTATGGGAACCATAATTGCGCAAAGCGCTAACGATCTGCTTCAACTGCTGGTCGCTGGTGGTGATAGCGCCTGCATCGCCCAACGCCCCGAGGTTTTTACCCGGATAGAAACTGAACGCTGCCGCATCGCCCCAATTTCCCGCTTTTGTGCCCTTGATGCTGGCGCCATGTGCCTGTGCGCTATCTTCTAATACCAGTAAACCGTGCTGGCGAGCGACGGCCATGATCTCTTCCATCGGTGCCAGCTGACCATATAAATGCACCGGTAAAACAACTTTGGTTTTGGCGGTAATATGGCGCTCAAGCGACTCGGCGGTAAGAGTAAATGTACGCGGGCAGGGTTCAACCAGTACGGGAGTAAGACCGGCCTGGGTGATGGCCAGAATTGAGGCGATAAAGGTATTGGCCGGGACAATGACCTCGTCACCATCCTGCACCTTTCCCATCTCTTTCCAGGCGCGCAGAACCAGGGTTAACGCATCCAGACCATTACCGACGCTGATGCAAAACGAAGTGCCACAGTAATCTGCAAACTCCTGTTCAAAGGCGGTCACCTCTTCGCCGCCAATATAATAACCAGACTGGATCACTTTCTGACAGGCGGCGACCAGCTCGGCCTCAATATTGGCGTTGATTTTTTGCAAGTCCAAAAACGTCACTTTCATTTGGTGTGCCCCGCGAGTGCTGAATAACTGAAAATAAGCTTTTGGCTGGTTTCACAGCCGAGGCTGGTTTTGAAGTTCATTAATCCTTCATTAGGCTGTGAATCAGCCGTAGAAATTCCAATATCGAGATAGCGCACACCGGTTTCAGCCGCCAGCAGATAGAGATGCTCGCACAACTTCACCACCGGTGATTCATTCCGGCAGTCGGGGTGTTCACCCCAGTAGAAGACATACAGCGTGGAGGCGTTAAGTTTTAACAGGATCGCCCCGGCAAGCAGCGTGTCATCACGCAGTAACTGCGCAAAAAACACGTCGTCTGCAAACCGTGTTTTAAGCGCGAAGAGGGCCTCCCAACTCATGGTCATCGGGTAGCCTTGCGCTTGCCGGTTTAGACGAATGACCTCGTAAACGTCCCGCATCTGCGCTTCGTTCTCCACCAGAGAAAACTCGGTTCCACTGCGATTTAGCTTGTTAAGCTCTTTACGTTTGGTATCGCTTAAGCGGCTGCGGAATGTAGCGTGATCGGCAAGAGCCAGGTGGAAGTTGAGCTCCCATGCATCAATCTGCCACTGCAAACGATAAAGCGTATTGTGCAGTTTGCTGTTGATCGTGCTGTTGAAGTAGAGCGGGGGTGTTTTCCACTGCAGGGCCGTGGCTTTTTCCTGGGAGATCAGGTGTTGGGTTATCTGCTGAATAAAGAGTTCAAGCTCGGCGCTGCTCAGGTTACTAATACTGTAGATATCACTGAATGCGCCGGTGACCGGGGTAAACCAGCGGTCGCGGCTCTGCGCTCTGGCAGCAAAATCCAGGGCAGCGATAACTTTGTTGGTCTGTAACTTTACCAGGCAGAAGATACGCAGTTCACAATTAAATGCCTGCTGCTGAAAATGGATAAAATCATCCCGATTAAACAGCGTAGTGCTATAACCTTCGTCTGCTATCGCCACGCTATAGTGTTGATCACGATAGATCTCAATCATCAATCGATTCCCTGTGTAGTGCCTTTGGATCCAGTTTTTTCAGTAATCTGGCAGGGCATCCGCCAATAACGGAATAATCATCGAAGGAGTCGGTAACAAAACTCTGTGCGGCGACGACGCAAAATTTCCCGAGCGTAACGCCAGGCATAATGATGGCGGATGCGCCAATCCAGCACTCATCACCGATGGTCACGGGTTCCGCCTGGATAGGATATACCTGCTGCAGGGCAGGGCTGGCATTCGGCCCGGAGTCAGACATGATATTGACGTTCTGCGCAATACTCACATTTTTACCAATCGTCACGCTGGCGTTAAAACCGTTGATCAACGTGTTCATGCCGATATAGCTGTTTTCTCCGATGCGCAGGATCGCTCTGGCAGAACCGAAAATGGAGCAGCGTTTCGCGATTTTTACCCCGTTGCCAAGTTCCACATTATTGACTGTGGTGCCTTCAGCGATGCTCGCCGTTCCTAATAAACGGATATTTTGATATTCCATCAGGTCACCTGTTCTTGTGGTCTACAAAACAGCGATACAGCGAGACAAAATAATTGAGATCAACCGTACATAAGTTGTGATGTAGCGGGATGAAAAAAGCTTTCTCACCATAAAAGATACTGGATTCAACACCGTGCTCCTGCATGAAGCATTTCAGCTCGGGCAAGTTAATCTCGTCAGGTGTCGTAAACATAAATACGGATGGCGTTTCATAAGGTTGCCATGCAAAACGCGGTGTACAACCCAATGGCTGAAATGCGGCTTCGAGCCACGCGTGATGCTCAATACGCTGTTGTCGCCACTTATCTATTAATGGGATCCCAGCAGAAATGACATTCTTGAGATAGCGCTCATTTTCAGCAGGTGTGTCAGAAAGGAGACGAAGCGGCTTTTTACTCAGTAATACGCCGCCATACTGGATTGGGAAATATTTCGGAAAACTGTAGATAGCATAATCACCACGTGGCTTATGCGGCGCGAGGGAGTGAAAGGCGTGCGCATAATCCTCAATGATCGATAAGCCGCTGGCGTAAAGACTCGCCATATCCGGATAGAGGCTACCAAACTCATGAATCACCAATACGGCGTCCGTATTGTCTGTGAGCGCGCGGTTCCACTGGCAAAAACGTTCGATTTCCCGCGTGACGCATCCGCTGGCATAGGTATTGCCGGAGGTGGTGAGAATGGTCACCACACTGTCTGGCTTAAGTGCCAGATCGGCTAACGCCAGCGCGATCGCCCCGCGGCCTTTCATCGTCCAGCTGGCTGAGTATCCCGGATAAAGCGCGGCGAAATATTCATCTGCAAGGTCACTGCGCGGATGTGAACTATTTAAGCCAATAGATGCCGTTGAGAAAGGGCTGATCCGATACGCAGGTTTCATAAACTGATCCTCAGTGAGGATCCATTGACTACTGTGCATTCGCACCTTCTTATTTTGCTATTTCTAAAAAATCACTATAGCTACGGATATAGTCGGTTTCATCATAGAGCTGGTCAGCAAGCACAAGCAGAACGCAATCTTCTGAGAAGTCATACATCTCTCGCCAAATGACAGAGTCAATCAACAGACCCTGCGCCGGGTTGTCGAGCAGTAATTCGATGCGTTCTTTACCGTTATCTAATAAAAAACGGCATGAACCGCGTACCGCGATGGCGACCTGCTTCAATTGACGATGCGCATGGCAACCGCGGCGAACATCCTCAAGCGTTTTAAACATGTAATAGACACGCTTAATCTCGAAGGGAATATTGTTTTCCTGTTCCAGAGCAACCAACGAGCCGCGTACGTCGCCGTGCGCTTGTAACTGCAAAAATTTAATATCCATTGCCTGAGAACCCGTAGAGATATTTTGAGAGGTATGAAAAAAGAGAGTATCACGCGGGTTGTGGAGCCAAAGTTGCAAATAAGCGAGGTTTAGCTAAGTTAATAAAGACATAAATATTGAGGTTGCTCCCATTGCATTTATTTAACCAATTATAAATCAATGACTTGAATAAGGATTATGCACGGCGCGAACGACGGATTTTTCCCTGGTGCAAATTATTTTTCTCAGAAAACGTACGACAATTGTTTGAAATATGGTCGCTTTTGCAGAAAAAAGTGGCATGTTGGCAAAATAAACTGATTTTTATGTCCCTATTCATCCAATCAAAATCACTACAGAATCGGATAATCACGCCGATAACTCAATTAACGCAGGGCCGTTTATCGTGAATTCACTCTATACCGCTGATGGTGTAATGGATAAACACTCGCTGTGGCAACGTTATGTTCCTCTAGTGCGTCATGAAGCATTGCGCCTGCAGGTGCGTTTGCCAGCAAGTGTGGAACTGGACGACCTGCTACAGGCGGGCGGCATCGGTCTATTGAATGCAGTAGATCGTTATGACGCTCTGCAAGGAACGGCATTTACCACTTACGCAGTACAGCGTATTCGT
Organism: Kosakonia sp. S57; assembly: GCF_016516575.1. Lineage (NCBI taxonomy): Bacteria > Pseudomonadati > Pseudomonadota > Gammaproteobacteria > Enterobacterales > Enterobacteriaceae > Kosakonia > Kosakonia sp. S57. Next base: position 8,349 of record NZ_JACVUL010000004.1, read on the forward strand.
GGGGCGATGTTGGACGAGTTGCGCAGCCGCGATTGGGTGCCACGCAGTGTCCGACGTAATGCCCGCGAAGTGGCGCAGGCAATGGGGCAACTAGAGCAAGAGCTGGGACGTAACGCGTCGGAAACAGAAGTGGCGCAGCGTCTTGGTATTCCCGTTGAGGAGTACCGTCAGATGCTGCTCGATACGAACAATAGTCAGCTTTTCTCCTATGACGAATGGCGGGAAGAGCACGGCGACAGTATCGAGCTGGTGACGGAAGATCATCAACAGGAAAACCCGTTATTCCAGTTAATGGAGAGTAATTTACGCCACCGGGTGATGGAAGCGATTGAGTCGCTGCCCGAGCGTGAACAACTTGTCCTGACGCTGTACTACCAGGAGGAGCTGAATCTCAAAGAGATCGGTGCCGTACTGGAAGTCGGGGAATCGCGTGTCAGCCAGCTCCATAGCCAGGCCATTAAGCGCTTACGTACCAAGCTGGGTAAGTTATAGGTCGGTGATACTGCATCGCCCCTGGTAAATGCCGAACAACGCATTGACAACCAGGAGTTATCATGACGGTGCAGCAATCGAAAAGACGGCCATTAAGCCGCTACCTGAAAGACTTTAAACACAGCCAAACGCATTGTGCTCACTGCCACAAACTGCTCGACCGCATTACACTGGTACGCCGTGGCGAGATCGTCAACAAAATTGCGATTTCGCGACTGGACATGCTGCTGGATGAAGCCGCGTGGCTACAAGAGCAAAAAGAGTGGGTGGCACTCTGCCGCTTTTGTGGCGATCTGCACTGCAAAGAGCAGAGCGACTTCTTCGATATCATCGGCTTTAAACAATACCTCTTCGAACAGACTGAGATGAGCCACGGTACGGTGCGCGAATATGTCGTGCGACTTCGCCGCCTCGGTAACCATCTCACTGAACTGAATATCTCCCGCCAACTGCTGGAAGAGGGGTTCCTTGATGAGAACCTCGAACCCTGGCTTCCTGCGACCAGCACCAACAATTACCGCATCGCTTTGCGCAAATATGCTCAGTTTAAAGCCCAACAACGCTTTACTGGCGCGCAAAAGATCGCTGTCGGCGCGACATCTGATATATATTAAAAAAGAATGTGTTATCAGGCCGCGGCTGGGCTTAGCGCTCAGACGCGGCGCGCTATAGCGAATCTCTTAGTGGGGGAAGAATGAAACTAGCACTTTTGGGTCGTCAGGCATTGATGGGTGTTATGGCTGTCGCGCTGGTGGCCGGTATGAGCGTCAAAACCTTTGCCGCAGAAAATCTGCTGAACAAAGTTAAAGAGCGCGGCACATTATTAGTTGGGCTGGAAGGCACCTATCCGCCGTTCAGCTTTCAGGGTGATGATGGCAAGCTGACCGGGTTTGAAGTGGAGTTCGCCGAAGCCCTGGCGCAGCATCTGGGCGTAAAAGCGTCGCTGAAGCCGACGAAATGGGACGGCATGCTGGCCTCGCTGGACTCAAAGCGCATCGACGTGGTGATAAACCAGGTCACCATCTCTGATGAGCGCAAGAAAAAGTATGACTTCTCAACGCCATACACCGTTTCCGGTATTCAGGCGCTGGTGAAAAAAGGCAATGAAGGCAGCATCAAAACGCCTGCCGATCTGAAAGGTAAGAAAGTCGGTGTTGGTCTTGGCACCAACTACGAAGAGTGGCTGCGCAAAAACGTGCAGGGCGTCGACATTCGTACCTATGATGATGACCCGACCAAATACCAGGATCTGCGCGTAGGCCGTATTGATGCCATTCTGGTCGACCGCCTGGCGGCGCTGGATCTGGTGAAGAAAACCAAAGATACGCTGGCGGTCGCCGGTGATGCTTTCTCCCGTCAGGAGTCTGGCGTGGCGGTGCGCAAAGGTAATGATGACCTGCTGAAAGCGATCGATGCGGCCATTGCCGAGATGCAGAAAGATGGCACCATGAAGGCGCTGTCGGAAAAATGGTTCGGCGCAGATGTAACGAAGTAATCGTGCTCTGCTAAAAAAAGGCGCTTAATCAAGCGCCTTTTTTATTGCGGCGGATATTTCCGTGCATAATAAATCCATTACGTATCTTTGCGGCTTCAGGAGGTTGTATGCCCTTACACAATTTAACCCGTTTTCCTCGCCTTGAGTTTATCGGCGCGCCGACGCCGCTCGACTATTTGCCGCGCTTATCGGATTACGTTGGACGCGACATTTATATTAAACGCGATGATGTGACGCCGCTGGCAATGGGCGGCAACAAGCTGCGCAAGCTGGAATTTCTCGCTGCCGATGCGCTGCGCGAAGGCGCCGATACGCTGGTTACCGCGGGCGCAATCCAGTCTAACCACGTGCGCCAGACGGCGGCGGTCGCGGCGAAGCTCGGCCTGCACTGCGTCGCGCTGCTGGAAAACCCGACCGGAACCCGTGCGGAAAACTACCTCACCAATGGCAACCGCCTGCTGCTCGATCTCTTTAATGCGCAAATTGAGATGTGCGACGCGCTTACCGACCCCGCAGCTCAGCTGAGCGAACTGGCAACGCGCATTGAAGCGCAGGGCTTTCGCCCCTATGTTGTGCCGGTGGGCGGCTCTAACGCGCTGGGGGCGATGGGTTACGTCGAGAGCGCGCTGGAGATCGCACAGCAGTGTGAAGGCGTGCTCGGTCTCTCCTCGGTGGTGGTCGCCTCCGGCAGCGCCGGTACCCATGCCGGGCTGGCGGTGGGGCTGGAACAGCTGATGCCGGACGTAGAGCTGATTGGCGTTACCGTCTCGCGCAGCGTCGCGGAGCAAAAACCGAAAGTAGTGACGCTGCAACAGGAGATTGCCCGTCAGCTTGAGCTGCAAGCACAGGCGGATATCCAGCTGTGGGATGAGTACTACGCGCCAGGCTACGGGCTGCCGAATGATGAAGGGATGGAAGCGGTAAAACTGCTGGCGCGCCTTGAAGGGATCCTGCTCGATCCGGTTTATACCGGCAAAGCGATGGCCGGCCTGCTTGATGGCATCGAGCAGAAGCGCTTTAAAGATAACGGCCCTATTTTGTTTGTGCATACGGGCGGCGCACCGGCGCTTTTTGCCTACCATCCTCACCTTTAACGCAGGCAGAAAAACCAGAATGCAAGAGAGCCTACAACTCGTTATCGACTCCGCCCCCTATTTACTAAAGGGCGCGGTCTTCACGCTACAGCTCAGTATCGGCGGCATGTTTTTTGGCCTGCTGCTTGGCTTTTTACTGGCGCTGATGCGCATGTCGAAGCTGCTGCCGCTGCGCTGGCTGGCGCGTTTCTATATCTCTGTATTTCGCGGTACGCCACTTATCGCCCAGCTGTTTATGATCTACTACGGTCTGCCGCAGTTCGGTATCGAACTCGACCCGATCCCGTCGGCGATGATTGGCCTGTCGCTCAATACGGCGGCCTACGCGGCAGAAACCCTGCGTGCGGCGATCTCCTCGATCGATAAAGGGCAGTGGGAAGCGGCGGCCAGTATCGGCATGACGCCGTGGCAAACGCTGCGCCGCGCCATTCTCCCGCAGGCGGCGCGCGTGGCGCTGCCACCGCTCAGTAACAGCTTTATTAGCCTGGTGAAAGACACCTCGCTGGCGGCGACCATTCAGGTGCCGGAGCTATTTCGCCAGGCGCAGCTTATCACCTCGCGTACGCTGGAGGTCTTCACCATGTATCTGGCAGCATCGCTCATTTACTGGGTGATGGCGACGGTGCTCTCGACGTTACAGAACTACTTTGAAAACCAGCTTAACCGGCAGGAGCAGGATCCGAAATGAGCGCAATCGATGTAAAAAACCTGGTGAAGAAGTTCCAGGGGCAGACGGTGCTGCACGGTATCGATCTGCAGGTGGAAGAGGGCGAAGTGGTGGCGATCATCGGCCCGAGCGGCTCGGGGAAAACCACGCTGCTGCGCTGTATTAACCTGCTTGAGCAACCGGAGAGCGGCTCTGTTCGTGTCGGGAGTATCACCATCGACGCCACCCGCTCTGTCGGTCAGCAGAAAAGCGCCATCCGCGAACTGCGTCAGCATGTCGGTTTTGTGTTCCAGAACTTCAACCTCTTTCCCCACCGCACGGTGCTGGAAAACATTATTGAAGGCCCGGTGATTGTTAAAGGCGAACCGAAGGAGGAGGCACTGGCACGAGCACGTGAACTGTTAGCGAAAGTGGGGCTGAGCGGCAAAGAGAACAGCTATCCGCGCCGTCTGTCCGGCGGTCAGCAGCAGCGTGTGGCGATAGCCCGCGCGCTGGCAATGCGCCCGGATGTGATCCTCTTTGACGAACCTACCTCGGCGCTCGATCCTGAACTGGTGGGCGAAGTGTTAAACACTATTCGTCAACTGGCGCAGGAGCGACGCACCATGGTGATCGTTACCCATGAGATGAGCTTTGCCCGCGATGTCGCAGACCGGGCGATTTTTATGGATCAGGGTCGCATTGTAGAGCAGGGTGCGGCGAAAACGCTGTTTGCCGAACCACAGCAGGCGCGCACGCAGCAGTTCCTTGAAAAATTCCTCACCCAGTAAAGCAGATCGCGCGATTCAGCAGTGCCGGGCGCTGAATCGCGACGATTTTACTTAAAGCCTTTATTAAAGTAACCAATTAGCCCACCTATGCCAGGGAAATAATGTTGTCTTTTACGCCTTATTTCCCGCTGCTCGCCGTGCTTTAATTCGGCAATAAAGTGAACTCCTTACCAATTATCCCGATATTTTATATTTATAATTAAGTTTTATGTGTTAGCTTATTGTATACAAAAATATGATTAATAAATGCAGGGGTATTACCGGTCGGTATGCAGCAAAAAGATTTTTTAACCTGGCGTCGTGAAATGATTTCGCGTTTTCAGGAAATGACTGTGGCACAGGACGTTTATACGGAGATTCAGCAGCAGACACAGCTGTTGGAGTTTGATTATTACTCGCTTTGCGTGCGGCATCCGGTGCCTTTCACCCGGCCGAAGCTGAGCGTGGAAACCTCATATCCGCCTGGATGGATGGAGCACTATCAGGCAGAGAATTACTTCGCTGTCGATCCGGTGCTGAAGCCTGAAAACTTCATCCAGGGACACTTGCCGTGGAACGATAAACTCTTTCATGATGCGATGACATTGTGGGACGCCGCACGCGACCACGGCCTGCGCAAAGGGGTTTCGCAGTGTTTAATGCTGCCTAACCATGCGCTCGGTTTTCTGTCCGTTTCGCGCTCCAGCCTGTTTGGCAAGACGATGGCCGACGATGAAATAGAGATGCGTTTGCAGACGCTGGTGCAGTTGAGCCTGTTGGCACTGACGCGCCTCGCGGACCATACGGTGATGACACCGGAGATGAAATTCAGTAAACGCGAGCGCGAAATTCTGAAGTGGACGGCAGAGGGGAAAACCTCGGCGGAAATAGCGATGATTCTCTCTATCTCCGAAAACACGGTCAATTTCCACCAGAAGAATATGCAGAAGAAATTTAACGCGCCGAATAAAACGCAAATTGCCTGCTATGCGGCGGCAACGGGAATAATTTAATAGAGAATGCGACGGAAGTCGCAAAGTGATTCCGGCTGTCAGAGCGCCTGACAGCCGGCGAGTAATTACTGGCGGTAAGCTTGTTTAATTTGCTTAACGGTGCTGGAAAATACGTCGGCCTGAGCTTCATCTTCCATCTGTGCAATTAATCTTTCCATTTTAATAATCACGCGGCCTGCATCCGCCTGGCCCATCGCTTGCAGCATCAGGGTAATCATCGACTTCAGGCAAGCGACTTCCTGCGCCAGTTCTTTTGCATTTTCGGCGGTAGTGAAATCAGGTGTGCTCAATTTATTTTCCTCATTACATTGTCACGGAGTTCCGCGACGATTGCTGTTAAGGCCGCGAAGTATACCACAAGGCTTATAAAAAAATGCAGTGGTTGTTTTTTCGCCGCTATAGAAAGTAATTGGTTGAGGCGGCGTTGAAAATTAAGGTTACGTTATTGTTGTAGATGAAATATATGTTTAGCGTGCGTTAAGCGTGGTTAATTGCTGTAACAAGTATATTCGCGTAATTTCTTCTGCTTAATCGACTCTCTTTTGCTAACTTTCTGAAAAGAAAGAAATTATGGTTTTACCGCTTCGTTTTTTATATTGAAAAAAGTTTCCAGCTTATGTACAACTTCATTTCCAAAAACGAGAACAAAGTTGGCGGTGATTGTTTTTTTGCCTTTCATTATGGGCTAAAAAAAAGCTAATATATGCCGAATTAGTTTTCGCAGCGTTATCCCTTTTCCGGAGATACTCCTTTGATCAACGTACTACTTGTTGATGACCATGAACTGGTGCGCGCAGGGATACGACGCATTCTCGAAGATATTAAGGGCATAAAAGTGACGGGTGAGGTCAACTGCGGTGAAGACGCCATTAAATGGTGTCGTGCCAATGCGGTTGATGTTGTTCTCATGGATATGAATATGCCCGGTATCGGCGGCCTTGAAGCGACGCGTAAAATCGCGCGCGGCAGTGCCGACACAAAAGTCATCATGCTTACCGTTCACACCGAAAACCCCTTGCCCGCCAAAGTGATGCAGGCTGGCGCTGCGGGTTATCTCACGAAAGGCGCTGCGCCGCAGGACGTGGTTAACGCCATTCGCTGCGTTCACTCAGGCCAACGCTATATCGCTTCTGACATTGCACAGCAGATGGCGCTTAGCCAAATCGAGCCAGAAAAGACAGATTCACCGTTCGACAGTTTGTCGGAACGTGAATTGCAGATTATGCTGATGATCACAAAGGGCCAGAAGGTCAATGAGATCTCAGAGCAACTGCATCTGAGCCCGAAAACGGTGAACAGCTATCGCTATCGGATGTTCAGTAAACTGAACATTCACGGTGACGTCGAACTGACGCACCTCGCCATTCGCCATGGTTTGTGCAATGCGGAGACGTTAATAAGTCAGTGACTGAAGTTTTTGATTCCAAAGCCTTTCTGAAAACGGTAACCAGTAAGCCCGGTGTCTATCGTATGTATGACACCGGCGGTACCGTTATCTATGTCGGTAAAGCAAAAGACCTGAAAAAACGTCTTTCCAGCTACTTCCGCAGCAATCTCGCCTCGCGCAAAACCGAAGCGCTGGTCGCGCAGATCCAACAGATCGACGTGACCGTTACGCACACGGAGACCGAAGCGCTGCTGCTGGAGCACAACTACATCAAGCTTTACCAGCCTCGCTACAACGTGCTGCTCAGGGACGATAAATCTTATCCGTTTATTTTCCTCAGCAACGATACGCACCCTCGTCTGGCAACCCATCGCGGCGCGAAGCATGCGAAGGGGGAGTATTTTGGCCCCTTCCCGAACGGCTACGCGGTGCGGGAAACGCTGGCGTTGTTGCAAAAAATCTTCCCTGTTCGCCAGTGCGAAAATAGCGTCTATCGCAACCGCTCCCGTCCGTGCCTGCAGTACCAGATTGGTCGCTGCCTTGGTCCGTGCGTTGAGGGACTGGTGAGCGAAGAGGAGTATGCGCAGCAGGTCGACTATGTGCGGCTGTTCCTCGCCGGCAAAGACGATCAGGTGCTGACCCAGCTTATCGCGAGAATGGAGCAAGCCAGCCAGGCGCTCGATTTTGAAGAAGCCGCGCGCGTGCGCGATCAAATCCAGGCGGTACGGCGCGTAACGGAGAAACAGTTCGTATCCAATAACGGCGACGATCTTGATGTTATCGGCGTGGCGTTTGACGCTGGCATGGCCTGTGTCCATGTGCTGTTTATTCGCCAGGGCAAGGTGCTCGGCAGCCGCAGCTACTATCCAAAAGTGCCGGGCGGCACCGAGCTTGGCGAAGTAGTCGAAACCTTTGTCGGCCAGTTTTATCTGCAGGGTAGCCAGATGCGCACGCTGCCGGGCGAAATCCTGCTCGACTTTGACCTTACCGATAAAACCCTGCTGGGTGATTCCCTTTCAGAGCTGGCCGGGCGTAAAGTCAATGTGCAGACCAAACCGCGTGGCGATCGCGCCCGTTATCTGAAGCTGGCGCGCACCAATGCCGCGACGGCGCTGAGCACTAAGCTTTCTCAGCAGTCGACCGTCCATCAGCGCCTTGCCGCGCTGGCGAGCGTGCTTAATCTGCCTGCGGTAAAACGCATGGAGTGCTTTGATATCAGCCATACTATGGGCGAGCAGACGGTCGCTTCCTGCGTCGTGTTTGATCCTAACGGGCCGGTGCGCGCCGAGTATCGTCGTTATAACATCACCGGCATCACGCCGGGGGATGACTACGCGGCGATGAACCAGGTGCTGCGCCGCCGTTATGGCAAAGCCATTGAAGAGAACAAGATCCCTGATGTGATCCTCATCGATGGGGGTAAAGGGCAACTGGGCCAGGCGAAAACGGTGTTTGCCGAACTGGACGTACCGTGGGATAAACATAAGCCGCTGCTGTTGGGTGTGGCGAAGGGTGCTGACCGTAAAGCCGGTCTGGAAACGCTCTTTTTCGAGCCAGAGGGGGAGGGGTTCAGCCTGCCGCCGGATTCACCCGCGCTGCATGTGATTCAGCACATTCGTGATGAATCGCACGATCACGCCATCAGCGGACACCGTAAAAAACGGGCGAAGGTGAAGAACACCAGCTCGCTTGAAACCATCGAAGGGGTGGGGCCGAAACGCCGTCAGATGCTGCTGAAGTATATGGGCGGTCTGCAAGGGTTACAGAACGCCAGCATTGAGGAAATTGCGAAAGTGCCGGGCATCTCGCAAGGTCTGGCAGAAAAGATCTTCTACTCGTTGAAACATTAGGGGCTCTGTAGCAACATAGAGCGAAATTTTACGGACAACAGACAGTTAACGCCAACATGCGATTCAATATTCCTACGTTGCTCACCCTTTTTCGCGTCATCCTGATCCCGTTTTTCGTTCTGGCGTTCTATCTGCCGTTCAACTGGGCGCCGTTTGTCTGCGCCCTTATTTTTTGCTGCGCGGCGGTAACCGACTGGTTTGACGGTTATCTGGCGCGTCGCTGGAACCAGAGCACGCGCTTTGGCGCCTTTCTCGATCCGGTAGCCGATAAGGTGCTGGTCGGGATCGCGATGGTGCTGGTGGCGGAGCACTATCACAGCTGGTGGGTGACGCTGCCTGCGGCAACGATGATCGCCCGTGAAATTATCATCTCGGCCCTGCGCGAGTGGATGGCAGAGATGGGCAAGCGCAGCCGTGTGGCGGTCTCATGGATCGGTAAAGTCAAAACCACGGCGCAGATGGTGGCGCTGGTGTGGCTGCTGTGGCGACCAAACCAGTGGGTGGAGTACGCCGGTATTGCGCTCTTCTTTGTTGCCGCGGTGCTGACGCTGTGGTCGATGCTGCAGTATCTCAACGCTGCACGCGGCGATCTGCTCGAACCGTGATCGTTTCGTCGCAAATTTCAGCAAACGATCGTGCTTTTGAAAAATATCGTTGACTCATTGCGTCAGGTAAGTAGAATGCAACGCATCGGAAGGCGGCACAGCTTGCCAGAAGATAATAAAATCAAGCGATTACAACACGCTTGATGATGCGGGAATAGCTCAGTTGGTAGAGCACGACCTTGCCAAGGTCGGGGTCGCGAGTTCGAGTCTCGTTTCCCGCTCCAGTTTTACGCATCGGCTGTTACAGCGGGTGCTGGCTGAAAAGCCTGAAGGATTTTGGCGCGTTAGCAAAGCGGTTATGTAGCGGATTGCAAATCCGTCTAGTCCGGTTCGACTCCGGAACGCGCCTCCAATTTCTTCCCGAGCCCGGATGGTGGAATCGGTAGACACAAGGGATTTAAAATCCCTCGGCGTTCGCGCTGTGCGGGTTCAAGTCCCGCTCCGGGTACCATGGGGAAAAAGCAGAATAATCAAAGCAATAAGCAGTGTCGTGAAACCACCGAAAGGTGGTTTTTTTGTGCCTGAAATTTGGTTTCGCCATTGGCTTTCGCCATAAAAAAGAGGGCATCACTGCTCCTAACGACCTGAACTATCGATACCTTGCGGTTGTATCTCGCCGTCTGAGAAGCGTTTTTGTGCCCGGATATTTCCTGTTTTTCATTTAATGTTCTTTGCAGATTTGATATTCCTTTTGCTTTCAGATCGTGGAAGGTAAATTGAAAGTCCAGCTCAGGGTATTTCTCCGCCGCAGCCTTTTTGGCCTTCATCTATTAGGTGTTAAATGCACCCACGTATACCTTGATCCAGAAGGTTGATGGATAACAGAGATGTTTACCATTCCGGGGTGGAGTGGCAAATTATCCGACATGCCTATTGCTGCACGTAGACGCTCGGTCCAGGCTTTTATCTGCGTTACAGCGGTCTTACTCTGGTGTATGAGGATCCCCTCTTCAAGCAGCTGACTTTTCTTTAAATCCAGCACGTCACCCTGGGGCGCACAACACGGATAAGCGATCTCCATCCCTATTTTTACTGGTGTTGAAGCAACGTCCAGTAAGGCTTTATATTCCCGGTCACTCATGTATCGTGTGCGGGCTTGCTCCTTGAATTGTTTAACTCCCTGGCAAGGATTCATTTTCACCTTACCTCTCTCATATGCCCATCTAAAAACACGTGACATAAAGGCCTTTTCCCGGTTCGCCTGAACGCGACTTAGACACCACGTCGATCCATATATTTTCTGATATGTTCAGGTTTAATGTTGCCCGGTTTCATCTTTCCAAAGACGATATTCACCTTAGCTGAATACTTCGTGTAGTCCTTTCTCGTTTCCGGTGCTAATTCGTGAAAATCACCGGAGTTAAAGAAGTCTTCGCATAGTCCAAGAAAATTTTTACCAAGCTTGATATCGCTGATGGACCGTTCATATTCTGCCCACACCTGAGCTTTCGTCAGGTCGTTGTTACACAAGCGAATTGTTCTTCCATCTGGCGACCTAAACTCATAAGCCGATTTACCTCGCCTTACGCGCAGAGGCAACCAGTTATCCTCCGGGTTCTTACGCGCTCTGGGCATCTCATATCATCAAAATTTGGTTCTTATTCCTCCGGGGGGCCTGATACTTTTTCACCCCCGCGGGGTTGTCGACATGAGACCAGGTTGTGCCAGGCCTTCCGTCTTTGCGCGGGATAAAAAATACGCCGCTTTCCTTTAGCGCTTTGCACTGCAAAGAAGGTCGGCGATAACCAGTCAACTGATAAAGGTCATCGGGAGTAAGAAAGCGTCGGCTATTATCGCTCATTGTCATATCTCCACTGTCGGCTACAACCGGCTATTTCAATCGGTACGCGCTGCCTTGATATGCATTAGTGGCTAAACGTCTTTAGGCTCCGGCCACTGGCGCGCCATGTTAATTTTCAGCTTCTCTTCCATTGCCGCGTTGATTGCAGCATCGCTGATCCCGGCGTGACGCTGCGCATCCCACAACAGGAATTGCATATCAGCCCACTCGCTTAAATCATCCTGTTCGTCAGCGGTTTCAATAGCTTCTTTCGCAAGGTGTTTGAGAAGACCGACACTACCCAACCTTCTTTCTGACCAGTAGGAGGTGTTGATCCCGCCTCCCCACGATGCGAAGAATTCGAACATGTCCGCGAGACGTGAAAACGTCCAGGGCCCATATCCCCGGTTAATATCACGAGGGCTGCAGACGGTTCAATCAAGGCTGCATCGCCGATCGTTCGCATTGTGAAAAGCAAAGAGGACTGTACGCGTCCTGATATTGAAGAGACAGTGCGGCGCAGGCGTGGCGAATGCAGAAGCTGTGGGCGTTACTCTGACCCGTGAAGCGACGGGTGTGCACCTTCTTAAGGGATCTGCTGGTCTGGCTAGTCCGGGTGGCAAATGTTGCCTCCTCGTGACCCGCAGGGTTCCGGTGACATGGGTATCGTGGAAGCAGAGCAGGAAGAAAATGGCTCGCTCATCATCCGACTCTACAAGCGCCGTTATGTTCTTTCCGAAGATGGGGACATCGAACTGCAAAAAGGTGCGGCGATTGATGTGCCTCCGACGAGATGGATCGCTGTCCGCCTGGATATGCCGGAAAACAGCATCTGGAATGAGCGTGCTGAGAGCGCAAAGTAAGAATAAAAAAGCCCCGGCGACGTGGCAGTTACATTCCGCGCCTTTCTGTTGCAGGCTATGGGTATGTACTGATTTTAGACGATTTTAAAATTTCACTTTAGTAAATTCGATACCGGGGAATTCTTTAAAGCCACCTTCTAAGAAGGGGGCTTTTACTATTGGCTTAAAAAGTTAGCAAATATTTTTTTAAACGCTATTAATTGAATGCGGCAGAATTAACTGCCGCATTTATTTAATATAATCTGGGGTTACGGAACGGGTGGCTTTTTTTCTTTATCTGATAGTCGTATAAAAGGAAGTTCAACGCATTTATAAGTAAAGCAGGATAGAAAAGTAACAATAAAAGCTGCTGTACATACTATCTGGAATGATACAGCCCCAACTGGGCCAATCAATGGTCTGTTTATCAGGATATAAAGCACTATTCCATGGAGTAAGTAGATGCTATATGTTGCCTCACCTAACTTACGTAACATCTTGGTATTAAGGATGCCAAAAACAGAGCATCCTGAACAAATAAGGGAGAAGCATAATCCACAAATTAATATTGGTATAGGGCTGTAAGTTAATTTAAAAAAGAAAAGTTCGAAGGTGATCATGCCCATGACAATGATACTTGAGTAAAACTTTACCGATAGTTGCTTAAACCACTCAATTTCTCTAAGGTAAGAAGCTGCAAAGCCGCAAGCAAAAGAGAGTAGGTGCGTCTTATCGGAGCCGTAATTAAAATAATACATAACAAATAATAAGCTTATGCAAATAAATACAACTCTAACTTTTCGCCTCAACAAAAAAGCAATTAATGGAAGTGAAAAATAAAAGAACCATTCATATACAAGTGTCCATGTCACTCCGGCATTTATTATAAAAGTGTTGTTAAGGCCGTTTATATTAGGCACACCAAGGAAAGTAAAAGGGAGCCAGTGTGATATCGAGATAACAATGTCTTTTATTGATGTTTTAACCTGCCACCCGCTTTGTACGCCAACTATAAAAAAAATAATTAGCAAGGACAGAGCGAACATTGGCGTTAATCTAAAAAATCTGGATGTATATAAACGAATCCAGTTCTGATTGCTCTTCCTTATTTTTGTAAAAAATAGGTAGCCAGTTATCATGAGAAAGAGAGAAACGCCTATCTGCCCAATATTAGTAAAAAAATTAGAGTCCGGTATTTTCCATACACCATATTTTATATATCCTTTCCATATTACTGAGTGATGGACAAATACAAACAAAGCCAGCAGACCTCGCAGACCATCAATCTGTGAGTTTCTTCCATTCTCGTAAACTTTGATAGGTGAAATCAAATCAAAGAATTTCACAGCAAGGATCGCACAAATTATCACCGATGGCAGCAGTGATAAATCGAAAAATTCATTCAACTTTAACCTCTTGGTCCAGTAAGCTTGGCGGGGGTCTATAAGATTTTCCTGATTCTAACATCAGCAAGGATTTCATCAAGAAATCCTTAAGAATATTTAAGTTTTGATAATTTATATAATTGTTTAAATATGCATAAAAATAGCAGGGAATCAGTGATTACACGCCGAAATTAATCTTTAACAAACTGTAAGAGTTTATTCCTGTTGCCTGAGCCTGGAAGCTTGCTTAAAACTGCTTACCTATCAGAAGCTTGATGATTTTTTTCGATTTGAACTGGAAAGAATGAAGCTCTCAAAATATGTATATAAAAAAGCGATAAGGGGTACATATCACGCCAGGAAGAGACGATATTGATACAGCATTCAGGCAGGTTATAGTTATGGAGCTTAGCGGGCGACGCACGGTTACTACGGCAGATTTTGTGAAGGTGTGCTCACGATTTAACTGGGGACTGGACGCTGCGCCAGGATAATGAGTGGATTGAGAGCTACGTCAGCATATTCAAAGATATCTCTCAGCAAGAGCGAGAATTCCGCATGTTCATGATGTACAACCCGAACGGAGGTCTAAGATGGGATTTCCTTTTGCTGCTGCTAATTATATGGATGAGAAGATATCACTCGACCATGAACTCATTCGCGTACCTTCTGTAACTTACTTCTGGCGTGCCGCGTCAAATTCGTGCCGTGAAACGATAAAGAGAGGTGCTTTGCTGTTTCTGGATATGTCTGCCACGCCGGTAGAAGGATCGATCGTGATGTGTCATCTGGATGAGTAAATGCAAATGCTGCAGCTGCGGTTTCACCCACGACCGAGGCTGGAAGAACTGGATCACCCGTAAGTGACATGCCAGATCTCTAATGAGTACTACGACGGCCGCCCGGTATTCAAAGGGGTGGCCTACTACATCATCAACGACGCCAGGACAGGGGAGTTTGACGACTGTCCGGTAATGTAATTTGTCAGGGGTTTTACCTTCATTTTACCTTGGTTTTACCTTAGACAAATTTCAGGCATAAAAAACAAGCCGTAAATCTCAGGTTTAATTGGGGAATTTCGTCGGCACGAGAGGATTTGAACCTCCAGCCCCTGACACCCCATGACAGCGGTTCCTATATTAAGAGCCGCTTTGTGCCAGGAGCAATATTGAGAACCTTAGCCGCTTTGCTAATGAGAACAGGGGATCTGCGCCCAACATGCAATGCGACTTCCTTACCTCGCTCAGCGCTGAAACTCACCAAAGCCAACGTCGCTTGGGTTCTTGCCAGGCTCCGTGCCACAGGTCAAAACGTGTGAGTGGTTCGAGTTTTTTTAGCACGGCAACTTCACCCGCAGATAAGAGACTTCGCTCCGAAACAGAAATACCGAAAAGGCCTTCATCGACCGGAAATATTTCACATTCTGATGCCAGCGCTCCCAATGCTTTTTCTATCTTGTTACGTTCTGCTTTGATAACTAACTGGAGTCCCATCAGCTTCTAAACTCCACAATTGCTACCTGCTCAAGCGCTTGCCTGACCAAGGCCTGAGTCTGATCAGGGATAGATTGTCCTCTGATGTCATAGACGACCCGGCAAGTTTGAATGTGCGGTGGAAGCTGCGATAGTCCCCAGCTTATTCTGGCAATATTGTATGCAATACTGAGTTTTATCGATTCCGGTGATGCCAGACTGTGGTTGGCCACAAGTACAAACTCGCCGCGTTCTTCATTTATAAATTCCGGGGTGAACATTACGCCTCCGTTTGATTGTTTCGCCAAACGCTGGAAATTGAATGCTTTTTCATCAATGGCTTCGATAGTAACGGTAACACTTTGAATGAAAACACTTATAATCTCAGTGAATGTTATGAAAAACAACACTAACCCTCTGTTTTTGCATAACTACACAACTGATTTAAAATCCCTCGGCGTTCGCACTGTGCGGGTTCAAGTCCCGCTCCGGGTACCATGGGGAAAAAGCAGAATAATCAAAGCAATAAGCAGTGTCGTGAAACCACCGAAAGGTGGTTTTTTTGTGCCTGAAATATGGCTTCGTCAGGATTTCGCCATTCAGCACCGCCATAAAAAAGGCCGCCAGCTGGCGACCTTTCTCAATAAAGGGATTGAACCCCGCACGCTTTCAAAGTTAACCCACTTCCGGCAACCATCCAGCCACAATCAAAAACTGAATAGTAATAATGGCGATGCCGCAGGCAAAGATCAGGCAGAGCGCCGGTTTCCCGCCCAGCACGCGATAACCGCTTTGCGGATGGTGCTTGCGGCTCTGCCACGCCAGCATCGATGGCAGCAGCAGGGCTAATACCGCAAGCGCAACGCCTGCATAACCGAGTGCCATCACAAAACCGCGCGGATAGAAGAGGGCAAACGCCAGCGGCGGCAGGAAGGTGATGATGCCGGTTTGCAAACGGCCGCTGACGCTATTGCGGCGGCGAAAGAGATCGGCCAGATAATCGAACAGACCCAGCGAAACGCCGAGGAATGAAGTGGCCAGCGCCAGATCGGCGAAGAGGTGGATCGCCAGCTCAACATGCGCAGAGGCGACGACATCGCGCAGCGCCAGCAACAAGCCATTCAGCCCCGACTGGCTGGCCAGCAGGCCGATAAAAGTATGGGAGTCGATGCTGCCAAGCGTCGCCAGCTGCCAGAAGATATAAGCCACCAGCGGAATGGCGCTACCGGTGATAAACACTTTGCGCAACTGGCGAATGTTGCCGCCCATATAGCTGACAATGCTCGGCACGCTGCCGTGAAAACCAAACGAGGTAAAAATCACCGGCAGGGCTGAGAGCGCAAGCCCTTTTTCCAGCGGCATTGTCAGCAGGTTCGCCTGGTGTACGTGCGGCATTAACAGCACCAGCATGATCACTAAAAAGAGGATCTTGGCGCTGAAGAGAAAACGGTTAAAGAGATCGACCAGTGAGGTGCCGATGCAGACCACGCCGCCAGCGACCAGTGTAAAGATCAGCACGCCCGCGCTCGAGGAGAGCGAAACGTTGAACCATTCACTGATACTTGAAGCGAGCAATTCACCAGCACCGCTGATATAGGCAGCCGTTAGCGCATACATCAGAAACATCATGCTGAAACCGGTGATCACCTGCCCATAGCGACCCAGATAGCGCTGCGCCAGTGAGCCGAGCCCGGTCTCAGCCGGAACATGCTGATAGACCTCAAGCAGCAGCAGGGCGGTGTAACACATCACGGCCCATAAGATGAAAAGCAGCCCCAGCGTCGTTGCAAACCCTACGCCCGCCGCCGCCAGCGGCATCGCCAGCATGCCCGCACCAATGGTGGTGCCGGCGACAATAAATACACTTCCAAGTGCCCGATTTTTCACACTTTCCTCTATTTCTTCACTCACTGCACACGCAATACGCGGCGCAGAGTAAGATAATTCCACCGTTTCGTCAAATGACCGTTACATCTGTTGTAATTTTTTGTTTACAGCTTATTGGTAGGGCGAGAAAGAGCTATGACCGGGGGTGTTGAGTACGGAAGCAGGCAGTATTTTGCAGAAGGGGGATAAGCAGAGAGAAATGGTCTGGAGCAGAAGAAAAAGGCGGTACAGAATTAACCGAACCGCCTTTGTTATTAATTTTGTGCGTCGAGGGTCGCCAGCTCTTTATCAATAAAGTAGAGGCCTTCACCGCTTTTACCCGCCAGCGTTAATTTATCAATGACCGATTTAAAGAGTTTCTCTTCTTCATGCTGCTCGGCAACATACCACTGCAGGAAATTAAAGGTCGGATAATCCTGCGACATCATTGCAACGTGCGCCAGCTCATTAATTTTTTGCGTAATATGCTGCTCATGTTCGTAAGTCGCGCGGAACAGTTCATCAAGGGAGGCATACTCTGCGACCGGTGAAGCAATATTCGCGATGCGCGGCAGGCTGCCGGTGTCCGTCAGGTAGTCGAACAGGCGCTGCATATGGGTCATCTCTTCCTGCGCGTGGCGGCGCAGAAACGCGGCGGCACCTTCAAAGCTGTGATAGCTGCACCATGCGCTCATCTGTTGATAGAGCAGGGAGGAGAAGAGTTCCAGATTCATCTGTTCGTTGAGTTTTTCAATCATCTCTGCTTTTAACATCGCACGGCTCCGGAATTAAAAATATAACAGGGGAAAGTGCCGCCACTATAATTTGTTATTTAATTATTTGCAAAAGGTAAAATAATAAAGCGTTTGATTAATAAAGAGAATGCGAATAACACGCATTGCCGGAGGGATATTTAAATGAATGAGAATTGTTTTGATTATTAATAAAAGAAAAAGCCAGCAATAATAGCTGGCTTCAGAATTTACCAGGCCGCGCGATTGGGGTCGATAGCAATACCGCGACACTGATATTGAATGGTGATTTTGGTGTTCATGCAGCCTGAACCGCTGATCAAGCTACAGGTCTGCACCGGTTGGCCGAACGGCACGGCGGTAGCATAACCCAACTGCTGGCACTGTTTGTTGGCGGTGCCCTGGGCGACATACTCATCATACCGTGCGGTCTGCATCATCGGCTGGTTAAAGCTCAGACGTACCACGCCGCTGGTGGTGTCCACACTGCTCACTTCTGCTTCTTTGGTGATGGTGCACCCGGCAAGGAGTAACAGCGTGGCGGCAATAACGACTCTCTTCATGACGTTGCTCTGCTTCATTTTTTGCATCTTCTCATCTTAATCGCCCCCTTTGTGCGGCAATCGACGGAATAACCCCCCGAACACCCTCTACTAATCAGGACGGCTCAAGCGGGCCGCTCAAAACTGTGAGGCGGCTTTTGATTTTTAAAACAATTTTTCACTAAATTTGAAAGTGTGTTTGTGAGGTAGTAAGGTTTAGGTAACCTTTGCTATCCGAAGCACGTCTACAGGAGATGAAAATGAAAATTGCACTGATGATGGAAAACAGCCAGGCGGCGAAAAACGCCATCATTCTCAAAGAGCTGAAAACCGTAGCCGATGAGAAAGATTTCCCGGTGTATAACGTCGGCATGAGCGACGAAAATGACCATCATCTGACCTATATCCACCTCGGCATTATGGCCAGCATTCTGCTCAACTCTAAAGCGGTAGATTTCGTGGTGACTGGCTGCGGCACCGGGCAGGGCGCGCTGATGTCGCTGAACATCCATCCGGGCGTGGTCTGCGGTTACTGTATCGATCCGGCCGATGCGTTCCTGTTCGCGCAGATCAACAATGGTAACGCGCTGGCGCTGCCGTTTGCGAAAGGCTTTGGCTGGGGCGCAGAGCTGAATGTACGCTTTATCTTTGAGAAAGCCTTTACCGGCCGCAACGGGGAAGGTTACCCGCCGGAGCGTAAAGAGCCGCAGGTGCGTAACGCCGGGATCCTGAACCAGGTGAAAGCAGCGGTGGTGAAAGAGAACTATCTCGATACGCTGCGCGCCATCGATCGCGAACTGGTGAAAACCGCCGTCTCCGGCGAGCGTTTCCAGCAGTGCTTCTTCGAGAACTGCCAGAATAAAGAGATCGAAGCCTTCGTGCGTGAAGTGCTGGCCTGATAACCACCTTGCCTGATGGCGTTGCGCTTATCAGGCCTACGGGCAGGCAGCTTGCCACCGGTGTCTGCTTTGCCTGATGGCGCTACGCTTATTCGGCCTACGGGGAACAAATTTCGTTCTTCGCCCGTAGGCCGGATAAGGCGTTAGCTGCCATCCGGCATTGCTGTTTAACGGCTTTTCTGCGACACCGCGCTGCCGGCATCCTTTGTCAAGCGCAGCGTATCAATCATTCCCACCAGACAGATCAACGCAATAAAGACAAACGCCAGCCGGAAACTAATCCCCTCCATCCCGGCGATCCCTAACCAGCCGCTGATATGCTCCCCAAGGCGAATGCCAATCGCGCCAAGCGTAATGCCAAGACCCACCGCCAGCTGTGTCGCCGTGCTAAACAGCGTATTGGCATAGCTCATCTGCGCGGCAGGCACATCGGCAAACGCCAGCGTACTGACCCCGGTAAACTGCACCGAGCGAAAAACGCCGCCAAGGTAGAGGATGACAAAGATCAGCCACACCGGCGTATCGGCGGTAAGAAAGGCGCAGGCCAGCAACGCCATCACATTTAGCGCGCCGTTAATCAACAGCAGCTTACGAAAGCCGAGCCAGCGGATAAGCGGCGTGGTCGCCGGTTTAATAGACAAATTCCCGGCAAACACCGCCAGCACCAGCAGCCCGGCATGGAAAGGATCCATCCCAAATCCGACCTGAAACAGCAGTGGCAGCAGAAACGGCACCGCGCTGATCGAGGCGCGAAATAGCGAGCCGCCATACATGGTGACGCGAAAAGTCGGCACCTGCATCGCGTCGAGGCGGATCATCGGCCACGCATGGCGGCGAAAATGGCGCAGCGTAAAGGCAAACATCGCCCCTCCGAGCATCAGCAGTGCCAGCGTCAATCCACCCTGCGGGTGTTGCGAACCGAGCGCTTCCATTGCGTAAACCAGGCTCACCATCGCGATGCTGGTGGTCAGAAAGCCGGTTAAGTCGAAGGGGCGCCGCTCCTCCTCGCGGATATTGGGAATAATGCGCAGCGCCAGCGCCATCCCCAGCAGGCCGAGCGGCACATTAATAAAGAAGATCCAGCGCCAGTCGGCGTAGTGGGTAATAAACCCGCCGAGCGGCGGGCCGATAATCGGTGCCACCAGCGCCGGCCAGGTGAGCGTGGCGATGGCGGTAATCAGTTGATGTTTCGGCGTGGTGCGCAGCACCGCCAGCCGCCCGACCGGCACCATCAGCGCGCCGCCCATCCCCTGCAAAATACGCATCGCCACAAACATCTCGACGCTGGTGGAGAGGCCGCACAGCACCGAGGCGAAGGTGAAGATGGCCAGCGCCAGGGTAAAGATGGTGCGCGCGCCGAAGCGATCGGCGATCCAGCCGCTGGCGGGGATCAAGACGGCGAGAGTGATCAGATAGGCGCTGATGCCGATATTGAGCGCCACCGCTTCGACGCCAAAGGTTTTTGCCATATCCGGCAGCGCGGTGGCGATCACCGTGCCGTCAATAAACTCCATAAAGAAGGCGCCCGCTACCAGTAATGCAGCGGGAGAAACCGCGCCTCGCGTTTGCGCAGGGGAACTGTCGGTCATTAAGGCTCTGCCATCCACAAAAAATAATTGAAGAAGCTAAAAATATTTTTAGCGCGCTAACTGCCGGATTTGTCATCAGATTGCTAATAAAACTACGCCATTTTCGATTTTTGAAACGTGATTTCGATCGCAGATAGATTGATTTTTGTGACGGGCGTCATATTATGTCGCCCATTAAGGCTCAACACCTGCCTGACTATTTGCCGGAGTGAATAATGAAACTGCGTAAAATCCTGAAGCATATGTTCGAAACCTATTGCAAGACGTTCAAAGACGTCCCGCCTGGCGCGATGTTCTGAGAATAAAAAACCTGCTGCGGCAGGTTTTTTTGTCTCTGCGCAACGCGGCCGCGCGCAAAACTACTCTTACCCGCCGTTTCCCGCTACTATGGCGCCCTTTCAATAAGGAGCTTCCCATGTCGCAAAACACCCCCGCCGACCAGGAGCTGGTCTCTGACGTTGTCGCTTGCCAGCTGGTCATCAAACAGATCCTTGATGTCATTGACGTTATCGCGCCGGTTGAAGTGCGTGAAAAAATGGCTAACCAGCTTAAAACCATCGACTTCTCGACCCATCCTGCCGCCGCCGATCCGGTGACGCGCCGGGCGATTCAAAAAGCGATTGCGCTGATTGAACTGAGGTTCACCCCGCAGGGCGAAGCGCACTAACGCGAACTTTATCGAATCCCGGCAGCGGGTCTGTGACGTAGCGAGGATTTTGAAACGCTGTTTTGATCAACAATAACACCACCTGTTTCACCTGACCTCAACGGCAAGGAGTCGGTCATGAAAAAAGTGGCGGTATTGTTAGCGCCGGGTTTTGAAGAAGCGGAAGCGATTATCACCATTGATATTTTGCGCCGCTTAGAGATTGAAGTAGAGACGCTGGCCTGCGCGGATTCCCGCGCGGTGGTCAGCTATCACGCCATTCCCATGGTGGCAGACAGCACCTTGCCAGAGCGGCAAGGGATGCTGTTTGAGGCCATCGTCCTGCCCGGCGGGCCGCAGGGCAGTGTCAACCTCGCGGCCAGTAGCGACGTCGTGCAATTTATTAAAGCCCACGATGCGGCGGGTAAACTGATCTGCCCCATCTGCTCCGCCGCTGCGCGCGTACTGGGCGGCAATAATCTGCTGAACGGGCGTCGGTATGTTTGCTCCGGCGATCTCTATCAACAGGTGCGCGACGGTGAGTATGTCGATGCGCCTGTCGTTGAGGATGGCAACCTGATCAGCGGCAAAGGGCTGGGACACGCTTTCGACTTCGCTTTCACCCTCGCAGCGCGCCTGTTGGGCGACGAAAAACCCGTTCGCGATCACGCCGATCACATCTACTACCGCTGGTAATCGTTTCGCCCGGCCGCACCCTGCGGTCGGGTACAAGGATAAGCTGGCTGACGTTATGGATTATCCTGCTTTCACCCTTGCGATTTGTCTGACAAAAGCCGCTGACTTTATGGCTAAATCCGCTGAATTTATGTACGGAATTACTGTAATTCAGCCGTGTGATGCCGCTCTCCTATGGAGAATCAATTTCCCGCTAAAACTATTTCCAGCACAGATGTCCATCTGATGCATGGGCGCTAATGCCTTGTTTTTTGAACTTTTAACAATACCAATTATTTCTGTTCCCTACATAAAAGCGTGTTTAAGCCGGAGTTTACCATGCACAAATTCACTAAAGCGTTGGCGGCCATCGGCCTGGCTGCCGTTATGTCACAATCCGCTATCGCTGAAACCATGAAGCTCGGGTTTCTGGTTAAACAGCCGGAAGAACCCTGGTTCCAGACTGAGTGGAAATTCGCTGACAAAGCGGGCAAAGAGTTAGGTTTCGAGGTGATTAAAATCGCCGTCCCGGATGGCGAGAAAACCCTGAACGCCATTGATAGCCTGGCGGCCAGCGGCGCGAAAGGGTTTGTCATCTGTACGCCGGATCCGAAACTGGGTTCCGCTATCATGGCGAAAGCACGCGGTTACGACATGAAAGTGATCGCCGTCGATGACCAGTTCGTCAATGCCAAAGGCAAGCCGATGGACACCGTTCCGCTAGTGATGATGGCCGCCAGCGAAATCGGCGCGCGTCAGGGCGAAGAGCTCTATAAAGAGATGCAAAAACGCGGCTGGGATGTGAAAGAGACCGGCGTGATGGCCATTACTGCGAACGAACTCGACACCGCCCGTCGCCGTACCTCCGGCTCGATGGACGCGCTGAAAAAAGCCGGCTTCCCGGAAAAACAGATCTACCAGGTGCCGACCAAATCTAACGATATCCCCGGCGCATTCGATGCCGGTAACTCCCTGCTGGTACAGCACCCGGAAGTGAAACACTGGCTGGTGCTCGGTATGAACGATAACACCGTGCTGGGCGGCGTGCGCGCCACCGAAGGCCAGGGCTTTAAAGCGGCAGATGTGATTGGCATCGGTATTAACGGTGTCGATGCGGTGAGTGAGCTGTCGAAAGGGCAGGCCACCGGCTTCTATGGCTCCCTGCTGCCAAGCCCGGACGTACATGGCTACAAAACCAGCGAGCTGCTCTACAACTGGGTGACCAAAGGCGTTGAGCCGCCGAAGTTCACTGCGGTGACCGATGTGGTGCTGATCACCCGCGATAACTTCAAAGAAGAGCTGGCGAAGAAAGGACTGTAAGGCTCTGTCGGTTGCGCTCCCCGTGTAAACGGGGAGCCTGTCGTACCCTCAACTGCTTCACGGAGACGTTATGCAACACTCCACTCCCTATCTCTCGTTTCGCGGCATCAGCAAAACCTTTCCCGGCGTCAAAGCGCTGAGCGATATCACCTTTGACTGTTATGCCGGGCAGGTGCACGCGCTGATGGGCGAAAATGGCGCGGGGAAATCCACCCTGCTAAAAATCCTCAGCGGTAACTACGCGCCCACCGGCGGCACGCTGGCGATTAAAGGTGAAGAGGTGGTGTTTAGCGACACCACTGCGGCGCTGAATGCCGGTGTGGCGATTATCTATCAGGAGCTGCACCTGGTGCCGGAGATGACTGTCGCGGAAAATATCTACCTTGGTCAACTGCCGCAAAAAGGCGGCATTGTGAACCGCTCGCTGCTCAACTACGAAGCGGGCCTGCAATTACAGCATCTGGGGCTGGATATCGATCCCCAGACGCCACTTAAGTATCTCTCTATCGGTCAATGGCAGATGGTGGAGATTGCCAAAGCGCTGGCGCGCAACGCCAAAGTGATCGCCTTTGACGAACCGACCAGCTCGCTTTCGGCACGTGAAATCGACAATCTGTTCCGCGTGATCCGCGAACTGCGCAAAGAGGGCAGGGTGATCCTCTATGTTTCCCACCGCATGGAGGAGATTTTTGCCCTCAGCGACGCCATTACCGTGTTTAAAGATGGTCGCTACGTGCGCACCTTCAGCGATATGCAGCAGGTCAACCACGATCAGCTGGTGCAGGCAATGGTTGGCCGAGAGCTGGGCGATATCTACGGCTGGCAGCCGCGCCCCTGTGGCGAAGAGCGTTTGCGCCTGGAGCAGGTGAAAGCGCCGGGCGTACGCACGCCCATCAGCTTAAGCGTGCGCAGCGGCGAAATCGTCGGCCTCTTCGGTCTGGTCGGTGCCGGGCGCAGCGAACTGATGAAAGGGCTGTTCGGCGGGACGAAGATTACCGAAGGGCAGGTCTTTATCGATGGCGAAGCGATCAACATCCAGAAACCGGCCCACGCCATTCGCGCAGGGATGATGCTCTGCCCGGAAGATCGTAAAGCCGAAGGGATTATCCCGGTGCACTCGGTGCAGGAGAACATCAATATCAGCGCCCGGCGCAAATACATTCGCGCAGGCTGCCTGATTAACGATGGCTGGGAGAGCGAGAACGCCGCGCACCATATTCGCGCGCTCAATATCAAAACCCCCGGCGCCGAACAGCTGATTATGAATCTCTCCGGCGGCAACCAGCAGAAGGCGATCCTCGGTCGCTGGCTGTCGGAGGAGATGAAAGTGATCCTGCTTGATGAGCCGACGCGCGGTATTGATGTGGGTGCCAAGCATGAGATCTACAACGTGATATACGCGCTGGCCGCGCGTGGCGTCGCCGTGCTCTTTGCTTCAAGTGACTTACCCGAAGTGCTCGGCGTTGCCGACCGCATCGTGGTGATGCGCGAAGGGGAGATTGCCGGTGAGGTGTTACACGGTCAGGGTGATGAACAGCAGGTGTTGAGCCTGGCTATGCCAAAAGTGAGCCAGGCGGTCGCCTGAGTGAGGAGAATACGATGTCATCTTTAACAACGGCCCGCGCGCCGAAAAAGTCGCCCTTTAGCGTCGGGCGCATCTGGGATCAGTTTGGCATGCTGGTGGTCTTCGCGGTGCTGTTTATCGGCTGCGCGGTGTTTGTGCCGAACTTCGCCTCCTTCGTCAATATGAAGGGGCTGGGG
Organism: Kosakonia sp. S57; assembly: GCF_016516575.1. Taxonomy (NCBI): domain Bacteria; kingdom Pseudomonadati; phylum Pseudomonadota; class Gammaproteobacteria; order Enterobacterales; family Enterobacteriaceae; genus Kosakonia; species Kosakonia sp. S57. Next base: position 33,230 of record NZ_JACVUL010000004.1, read on the forward strand.
CTGGCGATCTCAATGTCCGGGATGGTCGCCTGCGGCATGCTCTTCTGCCTCGCCTCCGGCGATTTCGATCTCTCGGTCGCCTCGGTGATTGCCTGCGCCGGTGTGACCACGGCGGTGGTGATTAACCTTAGCGAAAGCTTGTGGATTGGCGTCGCCGCTGGTCTGCTGCTCGGTGTGGTCAGCGGCTTTATTAACGGCTTCGTTATTGCCCGCTTAAAGATCAACGCCCTGATTACCACCCTTGCGACCATGCAGATTGTGCGCGGGCTGGCCTATATCATCTCTGATGGTAAAGCGGTCGGCATCGAAGATGAGCGCTTCTTCGAGCTGGGTTACGCAAACTGGCTGGGCTTGCCGGCGCCAATCTGGCTGACGGTCGGCTGTCTGATTATCTTCGGCTTCCTGCTTAACCGCACCACCTTTGGCCGCAATACGCTGGCGATTGGCGGTAATGAAGAGGCGGCACGGCTGGCGGGTGTGCCGGTGGTACGCACCAAAATCATCATCTTTGTGCTTTCCGGGCTGGTCTCGGCTGCGGCAGGGATTATTCTTGCTTCGCGTATGACCAGCGGACAGCCGATGACCTCTATCGGTTATGAGCTGATTGTCATCTCGGCCTGCGTATTGGGTGGGGTTTCGCTCAAGGGCGGCATAGGAAAAATCTCGTATGTAGTGGCAGGTATTCTGATTCTTGGCACCGTTGAGAACGCCATGAACCTGCTGAATATCTCCCCCTTCTCTCAGTACGTCGTACGCGGTCTGATCCTGCTGGCAGCAGTGATCTTCGACCGTTACAAGCAGAAAGCGAAGCGCACGGTATAACGCTAACTGCTTAAATTATCGACACAACCTTTTAGTGTAATTCCCCCTTTAACCAGCCGCTAATGCGGCTGGTCTTTCATTGTTAAAATGGCGAGCAGCGTCACACTGTCTATACTTACATGGCTAATGATAATGGGGCCGTAGATTAATAACGGCTCACACGATGACTGTAAGGAGGAAACAAGGGTGGACGACGCGTTATCAAAACCGCCTCTCTTTTCCGGTGATTTTGCCTTTTTTTTCGATTTGGATGGCACCCTCGCTGATATTAAACCGCGCCCGGATGATGTTTTTATTCCGGAACAGGTGCTGACCAGACTTTCATTGCTTGCAGAGATGAATAACGGCGCGCTGGCGTTGATTTCAGGGCGCTCCATTAGCGAGCTTGATGAGCTCGTTAAACCGTATCGTTTCCCGCTTGCCGGTGTTCACGGCGCAGAGCGGCGCGATATCACAGGTCAAACTGAACGGGTGACATTGCCGAAAGAGGTGCTTATTCCGCTGGAGCAGGCGCTTCGGCAAGGGCTGGCGTCGCTTGACGGCGTCGTGCTGGAAACCAAAGGGATGGCATTCGCACTGCACTATCGCCAGGCACCGCAGCATGAAGATGCGGTCTTTGCCCTGGCACAACAGATGGTTGACACCTTCCCGCAGCTGGCCATGCAGCCTGGCAAATGTGTGGTTGAGCTGAAACCTTCCGACATTCATAAGGGCGCGGCCATTGAAGCCTTTCTGCGCACGCCGCCCTTCACCGGCAGGAAACCGGTGTTTCTTGGTGACGATCTTACTGATGAGCATGGTTTTGAAACCGTCAATAAACTGGGCGGTATCTCGATTAAAGTCGGTTCAGGCGAAACCCACGCCCAGTGGCGGCTGAACGACGTTCGCGATGTTCATGACTGGTTGGAACGTATGTCCGAGTATCAAAAACAAGAAGAAAAGGCGCTAACAAACAGGAGAGATGGCTATGAGTCGCTTAGTCGTAGTATCTAATCGAATTGCACCGCCTGATGATAAAAAAGCCAGTGCTGGCGGACTGGCAGTCGGTATTTTGGGCGCACTGAAAGCCGCAGGCGGCGTCTGGTTTGGCTGGAGCGGCGAAATCGGCGATGAAGATCAACCGTTGAAAGAGGTGAGCAAAGGGAACATTACCTGGGTTTCCTTCAATCTCAGCGAAGAGCATCACGAGCAGTATTACAACCAATTCTCTAACGCCGTGCTGTGGCCCGCTTTCCACTACCGTCTTGACCTGGTGAAATTCCAGCGCGAAGCGTGGGATGGCTATCAGGAAGTGAATGCCTTACTGGCTGATAAGCTGGTGCCGCTGCTGAAAGAGGATGACATCCTCTGGATCCACGACTATCACCTGCTGCCGTTTGCCAGCGAGCTGCGTAAACGCGGCGTAAAAAATCAGATTGGCTTCTTCCTGCACATTCCTTTCCCGACGCCGGAGATTTTCAACGCGCTGCCGCCGCATGCGGAGCTGCTGGAGCAGCTGTGCGATTACGATCTGCTCGGCTTCCAGACTGAGAGCGACCGCACCGCGTTTCTCGACAGCGTGTCGATGCAGACGCGTCTCAGCACGCGTAACAGTAAAGAGCACATGGCGTGGGGCAGAAATTTCCGTACCGAAGTCTACCCAATCGGTATTGAGCCGAATGAGATCGCTCAGCAGGCATCCGGCCCGCTGCCGCCTAAGCTTGCGCAGCTGAAAGCCGAGCTGAAGAATGTGAAGAACATCTTCTCTGTTGAGCGTCTGGACTACTCCAAAGGGTTGCCGGAGCGTTTCCTCGCCTATGAGACGCTGCTGGAGAAATTCCCCGAGCACCACGGCAAAATCCGCTATACGCAGATTGCGCCGACCTCGCGCGGCGAAGTGCAGGCTTATCAGGATATCCGTCACCAGCTGGAGACAGAAGCGGGGCGCATTAACGGTAAATATGGCCAGCTTGGCTGGACGCCGCTCTACTACCTCAACCAGCATTTCGATCGCAAAGTGCTGATGAAGGTCTTCCGTTACGCCGAAGTGGGTCTGGTCACGCCATTGCGTGACGGGATGAACCTGGTAGCGAAAGAGTATGTGGCGGCGCAGGATCCGGAAAACCCGGGTGTGCTGGTGCTGTCGCAGTTTGCCGGTGCGGCGAACGAGCTGACCTCCGCGTTGCTGGTCAACCCTTACGATCGTGACGATGTGGCTGCGGCGCTTGACCGTGCGCTGCGCATGCCGCTGGCAGAGCGTATTTCGCGCCATGCGGAGATGCTGAAGATCATTCAGGAGAATGATATCGACCACTGGCAGGAGAGGTTTATCAGCGACCTAAAGCAAATCTCGCCACGTAGCGCGCAGAGCGAGCTACAAAACAAAGTGGCGACCTTCCCGAAACTGGCTTAAGCCGTAAAATAGAACGCTCTCGCAGAATCGGGAGCGTTTTTTTATCCTTCCAGTGACACCAGCAGCACATCCACTTCACTCGTCTTCACAATACTCTTCGCCGAACAGGCCGCGCGCGCGAAAAATGTCTGGTTGTGATTGCCGCATATCACCAGATCGACACCCCTGGTACGACAGACATGGGATATATGTTCAGATAATTCGCCCGTGGCGATAAGCGTCTGTTCAATCGGATAATGTGCACTGGTTACAAGTTCGTTAAGAAACTGTTGCAATTCTTCCTGCAGCAGAGTTCGGACACTCTCCATCATGGGCGCAGCAAGCTGATTATAGAGTTCAGGGTCGGCGGCAAAGGTAATTAACGTGATGCGGGCGTGAGAAGGGCGAGCAATATCAATCGCTTTGGCGAGCAGCTGACGACTTTCGGGTGTCATCGCTACCGCAACCAGAAGATGCGCGTAGGCCATTGCGTTCTCCACGGGTATTCCAGTTTTTCTCACCATTACTCTGTTTCACGTTCCAGTGCAAGCCACAAACATTGCTGCTCTGTGAAGGTAATCATAAATATTCATTAATTTTTCTTACGTAACAGAGCGTACATATAATAAGCAAGTTAACGAAAATTGAATACCTAACTGAAATTTAAAGAATATATCGCTGAATTCCTCCGCCGATCATCAGGCTCATTAACGAAATTGAAATGGTTACTTAAGTCAACTAATTAGCCACACTAAAATCTTAACTCGTTGTTTTGTAAGTATATTTATTTATGTGTCTGCAATAGATACGTTTTGCTGAATCGAGCCATTCCAGCACGTCATACCTCTGACCAGTCGCGGTTTTTAGCCCCTGGTACTGCATGAGTATTCGTACTAGTGGAATAAAAAAGGGTGCAATCGAGTAATAAAACATCAAATCACAAGCGAGACTGATAGATTTCTGATCAATAATCACGTAAATTATGTGACGTGGATCACAAAAATTTCAAATTCCCGCTCTGTTCAGATTGTATGTCTCAGCACCTACGAGTACAGTTGCGTCGAATTAGGAAAAATCTTAGTTCTTTGTAAGAAATGATTAAGAGAGCAGCAAGGCATTAACATCTCAACGAAGCGCCTTGCTTGCGAGATCCTGAGTCAGTTATGCATTTAGCCTTTCTTTTTTATACCGGGTTTTTTCCCGGCGACATCACGGGGTGCGGCTTAGCCGCATAAGATTCAAGTTGGTTATTCTGGATGGGAAAAATGCATACATCCGAGTTGCTGAAACACGTTTACGATATCAATCTGTCATATTTACTCCTTGCTCAGCGTCTTATTAGCCAGGACAAAGCCTCCGCCATGTTCCGTTTAGGGATCAATGAAGAGATGGCAAACACGCTGGGTGAGTTAACCCTGCCACAAATGGTGAAACTGGCTGAAACCAATCAGCTTATTTGTCAGTTCCGTTTCGACAATCATCAGACCATCACTCGTCTGACCCAGGAATCGCGTGTGGATGACTTGCAGCAAGTCCATACCGGAATTTTGCTTTCAACCCGCCTGCTCAACGAATCATCTAAAAACGGCGACGCGGCCAGGAAGAAAAGGGCTTAACTATGAGTGAGAAAAGCATTGTTCAGGAAGCACGCGATATTCAGTTAGCAATGGAACTGATTACGCTGGGTGCGCGTTTACAGATGCTGGAGAGTGAGACGCAGCTTAGCCGCGGTCGTCTTATCAAACTCTATAAAGAGTTGCGTGGTAGCCCGCCGCCGAAAGGCATGCTGCCATTCTCCACCGACTGGTTTATGACCTGGGAACAAAACATCCATGCGTCGATGTTCTGCAACGCCTGGCAGTTTCTGTTAAAAACCGGTCTGTGCAGCGGCGTTGACGCAGTCATTAAAGCTTACCGACTCTACCTCGAACAGTGCCCTCATTCGGATGAAGGCCCGCTTCTGGCGCTGACTCGCGCCTGGACGCTGGTCCGTTTCGTGGAAAGCGGAATGCTGGAGTTGTCGCGCTGTAACTGCTGCAGCGGTAACTTTGTTACCCATGCTCATCAGCCCGTTGGTAGCTTTGCCTGCAGTTTATGCCAGCCGCCGTCTCGCGCGGTAAAAAGACGTAAACTTTCGCCGGAAGCTGCCGATATTATTCCACAACTGCTGGAAGAACAGATCGATCAGGCTGTTTAACCGAATCAGGTGGAATCAAAACTCCAGCAGCGGTGCTTTAATGCCGCTGCTTTTTTTTGCCCGCCGTTCGTGAAAACCCTCCGAAATGTTTCTCTTAAGCCTTAGTCATTAGCAGAAGGATGATGTCGTGCTTATCGTATTAGGTTACCTGATAGTAGTTGGTGCAGTCTTAGGCGGTTATATGATGACCGGCGGTCACCTTGGGGCACTGTATCAACCCTCTGAACTGATTATTATCGGCGGGGCGGGTGTGGGTGCATTCATTGTGGGCAACAACGGCAAAGCCATCAAAGGCACAATGAAAGCGTTGCCGCTGCTGTTTCGCCGCTCTAAGTACACCAAAAGTATGTATATGGACCTGCTGGCGCTGCTCTATCGCCTGATGGCGAAATCACGTCAGCAGGGGATGTTCTCCCTCGAAAGAGATATCGAGAACCCGAAAGAGAGCGAGATTTTCGCCAGCTACCCGCGCATTCTGGCCGACGCCACCATGCTCGAGTTTATTGTCGATTACCTGCGTCTCATCATCAGCGGCAACATGAACACCTTCGAAATCGAAGCGCTGATGGATGAAGAGATCGAGACCCACGAGAGTGAAGCAGAAGTGCCTGCTAACGCCCTCGCGGCGGTCGGCGATTCGCTTCCGGCGTTCGGTATCGTTGCAGCGGTAATGGGCGTAGTTCACGCACTCGCTTCGGCGGATCGTCCGGCGGCAGAGCTGGGCGCACTGATTGCCCACGCGATGGTGGGGACATTCCTTGGCATCCTGCTGGCGTACGGTTTTATCTCGCCGCTGGCAAGCGTGCTGCGCCAGAAAAGTGCGGAAACCGCCAAGATGATGCAGTGCGTCAAGATTACGCTGCTGTCGAACCTGAACGGTTATGCACCGCCGATCGCGGTCGAGTTTGGTCGTAAAACGCTTTACTCAAGCGAGCGTCCATCGTTTGTCGAGCTGGATGAGCACGTACGTGCTGTCCGCAACCCTAACCAACAGACGACAACCGAGGACGCATGAAAAATCAGGCCCATCCTATCGTCGTAGTTAAACGTAAAAAACATAAAGGCCATGGTGGCGGCGGTCATGGCTCGTGGAAAATCGCCTATGCCGACTTTATGACGGCGATGATGGCGTTCTTCCTTGTTATGTGGCTGATCTCCATCTCCAGCCCGAAAGAGTTGATTCAGATTGCGGAGTATTTCCGCACGCCACTGGCAACAGCGGTCACCGGTGGGCCGCGTATTTCGAATAGCGACAGCCCCATTCCGGGCGGTGGCGATGACTACACACAGCAACAAGGCGAAGTGCAAAAACAGCCGAATATTGATGATTTGAAACGACGCATGGAGCAGTCGCGCCTGAGCAAACTGCGCGGCGATCTGGACCAGTTGATCGAAGCGGATCCGAAGCTGCGCGCCCTGCGCCCGCATCTGAAGATCGATCTCGTACAGGAAGGGCTGCGCATCCAGATTATCGACAGCCAGAACCGGCCGATGTTTAAAACCGGCAGCGCGGAAGTCGAGCCTTACATGCGCGATATTTTACGGGCGATTGCCCCGGTGCTTAACGGCATCCCGAATAAAGTGAGTCTTTCCGGTCATACCGATGATGCCCCGTACGCCAACGGCGACAAAGGGTACAGCAACTGGGAGCTCTCAGCCGATCGTGCAAACTCATCGCGCCGCGAGCTGGTTGCCGGTGGGCTGGATGATGGCAAGGTAATGCGTGTTGTCGGCATGGCCGCCACCATGCGCCTGGTCAACCGCGGACCTGATGAAGCCATCAACCGCCGAATAAGTCTTTTGGTGCTCAACAAACAGGCAGAAGCGGCCATTCTGCATGAGAACGCCGAGAGTCAAAGTGCGCCAATAAGCGCCATTACACAGCCTGAGCCCGCAGAGCCGGCAGCCCCCGCGCCAGCCCCTGCGTCTCCGGTAGCAGTTCCCACATCGCCACAAGCCAATCCGAGGTGATAGCGTGAGCATGGATATTAGTGATTTTTACCAGACATTCTTTGATGAGGCCGACGAACTGTTGGCCGATATGGAACAACATTTATTAGATCTGGTGCCGGAAGCACCTGATTCAGAACAGCTCAACGCCATCTTCCGCGCCGCTCACTCTATTAAAGGTGGTGCGGGAACGTTTGGCTTTACCATTCTGCAGGAAACCACGCACCTGATGGAGAACCTGCTGGATGAGGCACGGCGTGGCGAAATGCAGCTTAACACCGACATTATCAACCTGTTTTTGGAAACCAAAGATATTATGCAAGAACAGCTCGACGCCTATAAAAGCTCGCAAGAGCCGGATGCTGCCAGCTTCGAATATATCTGCAACGCTCTGCGCCAGCTGGCGCTGGAAGCGAAAGGCGAAGCCGCTCCGGCTGCCGGCAGCGCGAAGCTCTCTGTGGTTGAAAGCACCGCGCAGGCTGTCGACGCTGCTCCTGCTGCGGCGAACGACGGCAAATTGCGCGTCGTACTGTCACGCCTGAAAGAGAGCGAAGTTGCTCTGCTGGAAGAGGAGCTGGGTAACCTCGGTACGCTGAGCGATGTGGTCAAAGGCAGTAATAGCCTGAGCGCCACCATCGATGGCGGTCTCGGTGAAGATGACATTATTGCGGTGCTCTGCTTTGTTATCGAAGCAGACCAAATTGCCTTTGAAAAAGCCGCTGCGCCCGCCGCCGTTGACACGGTTGCCGACGCTGCTGCGCCAGAAGAAGAGGCCGAAGCCGCGGTTCCTGCCGTTCAGGCTGCTGCTGCACCGGTACTGAAAGCGGTAGCTAAAGAGGCGCAGCCTGCCGGACGTGAAAAACCGGCGCGCGCCGCCAGTGAGTCCACCAGCATCCGCGTAGCAGTTGAGAAAGTTGACCAACTGATTAACCTCGTCGGCGAACTGGTGATCACCCAGTCAATGCTGGCCCAGCGCTCCAACGAACTGGATCCGGTGACCCATGGCGATCTGATCACCAGCATGAGCCAGCTGCAGCGCAACGCCCGCGATCTGCAGGAATCGGTAATGTCGATTCGTATGATGCCGATGGAGTATGTCTTCAGCCGCTTCCCGCGTCTGGTTCGCGACCTGGCGACCAAGCTGGATAAACAGGTAGAACTGACCCTGCAGGGTAGCTCGACCGAACTCGATAAGAGCCTGATCGAACGTATTATCGATCCATTAACGCACCTGGTGCGTAACAGCCTCGACCACGGTATTGAAACGCCGGAAAAACGCGTTGAAGCGGGCAAATCGCCGATTGGTAACCTGATCCTCTCCGCAGAGCATCAGGGTGGCAACATCTGCATCGAAGTGACCGATGATGGTGCTGGCCTTAACCGCGACCGTATCCTTGCCAAAGCGCTTTCTCAGGGCATGGCCGTGAGCGAAAGCATGACCGATGAAGAAGTTGGCATGCTGATCTTTGCTCCGGGCTTCTCTACCGCCGAGCAGGTGACGGACGTCTCCGGCCGCGGCGTGGGCATGGACGTGGTGAAACGTAACATCCAGGAGATGGGCGGCCACGTTGAGATCAAATCGAAGCAGGGCACCGGTACCACTATCCGTATCCTGCTGCCGCTGACGCTGGCGATCCTCGACGGCATGTCAGTGAAAGTGAATAACGAAGTCTTTATCCTGCCGCTCAACGCCGTTATGGAGTCGTTGCAGCCGCGCGAAGAAGATCTGCATCCGCTGGCGGGCGGCGAGCGCGTACTGGAAGTACGTGGCGAATACCTGCCGCTGGTTGAGTTGTGGAAAGTGTTTGACGTGGCTGGGGCAAAAACCGAAGCCACGCAGGGAATTGTTGTCATTCTGCAGAGCGCAGGTCGTCGCTATGCGCTGCTGGTCGATCAGCTGATTGGTCAGCACCAGGTGGTGGTGAAAAACCTGGAGAGCAACTATCGCAAAGTGCCGGGGATTTCTGCCGCCACCATCCTTGGTGATGGTAGCGTCGCGCTGATTGTGGACGTCTCAGCGCTGCAGGGATTGAATCGTGAACATCGTATGGCGCACACAGCCGCCTGATTTAGTTAAGAAGGTATAAAACATGACCGGTATGAGTAATGTAGCAAAACTGGCGGGCGAGCCATCAGGTCAGGAGTTCCTGGTCTTCACTTTGGGCGATGAAGAGTACGGCATCGATATTCTCAAAGTGCAGGAAATTCGTGGCTATGATCAGGTTACCCGCATCGCCAACACCCCTGATTTCATCAAGGGCGTCACCAACCTGCGCGGCGTGATCGTGCCTATCGTCGACCTGCGCGTGAAGTTCAGCCAGGGCGAAGTGGAATATAACGAAAACACCGTGGTGATCGTGCTGAACCTTGGTCAGCGTGTGGTCGGTATCGTGGTTGACGGCGTTTCCGACGTACTGTCGCTCGCCTCCGACCAGATCCGCCCGGCACCGGAATTCGCCGTGACCCTGTCGACCGAATACCTGACCGGCCTCGGCGCGCTGGGCGACCGTATGCTGATCCTGGTAAACATCGAAAAACTGCTCAACAGCGACGAAATGGCGCTGCTGGACATCGCGGCAACCCACGTCGCGTAACGCATCAGGCGGGTGAAGCTCTTCACCCGCCCGTTTTTCCCTCTGCTTTTCCCACTTCAGTTACCCTTAAGTGACTATTCAACCTTCCTAACTGCATGATTTTGCGGTGATATCATATATGGTGATATTTATCACAAATTCAGACATATATTTGTTACATTTTTAGCGATTTCACCCCGGTTTCGTCATTAATCCTCTGATGCGATTCATTAAAAATGCTTACCAGTCCGTTACATTTTATCGCCCGGATAAAGTGGTTGGTTTTCAGCGCCTCATCTAAATTTCAGTTAAACCTCTTTTTTCGACTGATTTTATTGACTCTTTTCCGGCCGTCCCATTGATTGGGCAATGCGGCGCGCGCGGGAACGCTGGAGATGACATATGAACAGAAAACTTCTTTATGTACTGGCTGGCGGCGCGTTAATGGTGGCCGGACAAAGTGCCTGGGCGGTCACCAGTAGCGGGACGATTGGCGCAACACTGACCCTCACGAATGGGTGTCTGATTAACGGCTCGCCGAGCCAGAACGGTATCAACTTCGGTACCCTCGATTTTGGTACCCACCCGGCAACCTTCTCCCAGCTCACCACGCAGCTGACCGGCGCCAACGGCGGTAACAGCTTCACGGTGCAGTGCACCACCACCGACTACACCGTGCAGGTCACCGGCAATACCAACTCCACCGCGCCGGGTAACGTCGTCGGTACACCGGGCACACCGGCTCGTTATCTGGTCAATACCGCCGACACCACGCGTGGCGTGGCATATAGCCTCTATAGCGATAGCGGCTTCAGTAACGTTATCGCCAACAACACCAATATTCCTCGCGCCTCAACTTCCGGCGGCGTTGATAACTACACCCTTTATGGCCGTATCACCGGCGGCGGCAACAGCGTCACCGTGGTGCCGGGCACCTACACCGACGTGATTAACGTGAGCGTCACGTACTAAACCTCCGCCGATGAAAAGGGAGAGCGTGCGCGCCGCCTGGCAGGGTGGCCGGGCAGTGCTGCGCGCATTATCAGGAGGAGTGGTGCTGGGTATTCTGGCGCAACCGGCTGCGCTGGCGGTCACGACGCAAACCTTTACCGTCGGCGCAACGATTACGCCTGGTTGCGCCGTGGTCACCGGCAGCGGCGCGGCGCTCGGCACGCTCAATTTTGGCACCCGTTCGGGCGTGGAAAAGGGGCAGGTGACCAGCGCGTTTGTCCCTAACGCCTCCCTCTCACTCGGTTGTACGCCCGGCGTGGCGCTCAGCATGAGTATCAGCGGCGGCAACTACTATTCGACGGTGCGCAATATGCAGCGCAGCGGCGGCGTAGAGCGGGTGCCGTACCGCCTCTACACCAGCAGCACGCTGGCACCCAATACGGAAATCGGCGTCAACCAGCCGGTTCCGGTCACCATCACCGATAGCAATAATATTTCGCTCGCCATCTTTGGCGCAGCGCAGCTCACCGGCTTCAGCCCGGCGGGAACCTACAGCGATCAACTCACCGTGACGTTGTCATGGTGATAAGGGAGAGGGAATGAATGTCAACCTGGGCCGCCGCGCGGCAGGATGTATGCTGGCGGGGGCGTTGACCCTTGCAGCGGGAAACGCGCAGGCCGCGGCCACCATTCTGATCTGGCCGATCGATCCCTGGCTGGATGCAACCACCAAGGCCACCGAGTTGTGGATCCAGAATCAGGGCGAAACCCCTACCACCATGCAGGTGCGTATTGTTCGCTGGACGCAAGATGGCGGGCTTGAGCGTTACCAGCAGCAGGGCGATGTGGTCGCCAGCCCACCGATTGTGCAGATAGCACCCGAGAGTAAGCAACTGATCCGCCTGATTAAGCAGGCTGCGATCCCGGCCGGTAAAGAGCAGGCTTACCGCATCATTGTCGATGAGATCCCGCAGCCGGACGATCCGAACAAACCGAAGATTGGCCTCAAGCTCCAGATGCGCTACTCGATCCCGCTGTTTGTCTATGGGCAGGGCGTTAAGACGGAGGCCGAAGGGGCGCACCACGCCTTTGTACAACCGGCAAAATTGCACTGGCGCGTGGTGCGTGAAGGCGGCCAGGCGCAACTGGAAGTGCGCAATGAGGATGATATCCACGTGCGGCTGAGCAAAGTGCGCGTGCGTCAGGGAGGGCAGATGCGGCAGGTCGCCGACGGGCTGTTAGGGTATGTGTTGCCGCACAGTGCCCGGCGCTGGCCTCTGCCTGCCGGGGTGAGCAATCCATCGGCGCTGGAGGCATCGATTAACGCACGGGATGAGCAATGGCAGTCGTCAGCAGGAAACTGATTATTGCAGCCGCAATAATGTTACCCGGCACCGCCGCCTGGGGGCAGCCGGGAGATGATGGTTTACCGCCGCCGCCGGATGCGCAGAGCATCAACCAGCAGGCGGAGTTTCACCTCGCGCTGGTGATCAACTACTACGATACCCAGCAGGTGGTGCCGGTGACGCGGCGGCTCAACGATTTTTTCCTTAAGCGTGCCGATCTGCTCCACGCCGGGCTGCCGCCGGATCATCTGCCCGAGGGCGAGGTCAATGTGTCTGCGCTGCCCAACGTGCGTGTGGAGTATGACAGCGCCGGGCAGCGCTTGCTGCTGTTTGTCCCGCAGGAGTGGGTTCCGGCACGCTATACCTCGTTTAATGAGGGCGGCCGACGCAGCGAGCCAAAGTATGGCCGCGGCGCGGTGCTCAACTACGACCTCTATACCAGCACCACCGAACACATTGGCAGCCAGGCGGCGCTATGGAATGAGTTTCGCTTCTTTACCGGCAATGCGGTCTTCTCCTCTACCGGCGCGCTGCGCCAGACGCTCAGCGGCTCGCTGCGTCAGCGGGAGGGCTACATGCGCTATGACACTTCGCTGATGTTTAATAACGAAGAGGATGCCACGCAGTGGGAAGTAGGGGACGTCATCTCGGAAGCCCTTAGCTGGAGCAGCAGCGTGCGCGTCGGCGGTATTCGTTACGGGCGCGACTTCACATTACGTCCCGATCTCGTCACCTGGCCGCTGCCCTCCTTCTCCGGCGAAGCGGCGGTGCCAACTTCGGTTGACCTGTTTATTAACGGCTATCGCGCCGGTAACCGGCAGCTACAGCCGGGGCCGTTTACCCTGACCAACATGCCCTATATCAACGGCGCGGGAGATGCGGTGCTGGTCACTACCGATGCCCTCGGGCGGCGCGTCAGCACCACGCTGCCGTTTTATGTCGCCAGCGAGCTGTTAAAGCCGGGGCTGAGCGATGGGGCGATCACCATCGGTTCGTTACGCCGCAACTACGGCATTGAAAATTTTGATTACGGCCCGCTGGTGGGCAGCGGCTCATACCGTTATGGCGTCACCGACTGGTTAACGCTGGAGGGGCACGCCGAAGGAGCACAATCGCTGACGCTCGGCGGCGCAGGTGCGGTTGTGCGGCTGGGCCGCCTCGGCGTGGTGAACGGTGCCTGGACCGAGAGCCGCATGTTCGGCGATGCGGGCAACCAGCTGAACTGGGGTTATCAATACAACACCAGCCTGTTTAGCATCAACACTCAGCACAGCCGCCGCAACCGCGAGTTTGGCAACCTGGCGCTCTACGATCAGCGCGCCAGCTACGATGATATGCGCCAGAACGGGCGCTGGCCGGTCGCCAGCTACAGCCGCAATACCGACCAGTACTCTCTCTCTTTCAACATGGGCGACTTTGGCAATATTGGCGCGGCGTGGATCGGCGTGCGCAGTTTTGACAACCAGAAAACTGAACTGCTGAACCTCTCCTGGAGCCGCAATCTGTGGGGCTCCAGCAGTATGAACCTCGCCGCCAGCCGCGATAATCAGCGCGGCGACTGGACCTTTGGCCTCTCGGTGCAGATCCCGATTGGCGAGCGTGACAGCGCCGCCTTTAGTATGGAGAGAACCCCGGATGCCGGTTCGACGCAGCGCGTGAACTACAGCCATGCAATGCCCACCGACGGCGGCCTGAGCTGGAATATGTCGCTGGCGCACCAGTCGCAGGCGCGAAGTTACCAGCAGGGCACGCTGGGCTGGCGCAATAACAATATCGAATTGCAGGGCGGTGGCTATGGCGAACGCGGCAAGATGACCTGGTGGGGGGAAACGATTGGTGCCGTGGTGCTGATGGATGGTCAGCTGTTTGCCGCGAACCGCATCAACGACGCCTTCGCGGTGATCAGCACCGGCGGCAATGCCGGCGTACCGGTCAATTATGAAAACCAGCCGGTGGGCGTAACGGATAAGAATGGCTACCTGCTGGTGAGTGGCGTGTCGGCCTACTATCCGGCGAGTTACAGCATTAACACCCTGAACCTGCCTGCCGATACCCAGCTTAAGAATACGGAGCGCAAAGTCGCGTTACGCCGCCAGAGCGGTTACCTGATTGAGTTCCCGATGGTGCAGGAGCGCGTCGCCAGCGTCATCCTCCATGATGAGCAGGGGCTGGCAATTCCGGTTGGCAGCCAGGTGGAGCGCCGCGGTAAAGCGCCTGCGGTAGTGGGGTATGACGGTATCGCCTGGCTGGAGAATCTTGAGAACATCAACCCGCTCATTGTCCGCCTGCCGGAAGGGGGGGAGTGTAAAACCGAGTTCACTCTTAGCGCCAACCCCGAACATAAATTGCAGACCTACGGGCCGCTTACCTGCCAGAGGAATCCATAATGCGTCGGCTACTTTTTCTGTTTCTACTGCTCTGTGCAGCCCCGGCCTGGTCGGCCTGTACAGTCAGCACCGTTAATGCCGCGTTCGGCACCGTCACTTCCTTTGTCCTTAACGCCGGGGCGCAAACTACCACCGGAAGGTTAGTGGTGCGTTGTGATGCGATACTCAACCTGCTAACCAACGACTCCATCACCCTAACGCTGACGGGAGCAACGGTGACGGCAACCAACCGGGCGGCAATGAAGCGCAGTGATAACGCCACTATCACCGATACGATTCCGGTGCGGCTCTGCGGCCAGGCCAACTGCGCCAACAACAGTGAAATAAACATCGGTGGTAACAGTTACACCTGGAGCGGTGCGGCGCTGCTTGAGCTGCTCGGCTCGCGCACCTATAGCTTACCGCTCTACTTTATGACGGTGCCGGGGCAAAATGTCAGCGCCGGGCCTTACCAGGTGACGCTTAACTTTAGTGTCGCCTACGATGTCTGTGCCAACGGCGTGCTTGGCATCTGTTTCTCTTCGCAGAAAGGCACGGCGCTCACCAGCCTGCTGTTAACCGGCACCATCACCAATGATTGCACCACCATCAGCGCGCCGAATGTTAACTTTGGCAGCGCGCCGCTGGTGCGAAATTTCCCCACTGTTTCGCAATCTGTCTCCATTACTTGCACTAAAGGAAGCAGTTACACTGTCGGCATTAATAACGGTCTCTATGCCAACGGCAGCGTGCGTAATATGGCGAGCGGCACTAATCGTCTCAGTTATGAGATTTACAAAGCTGGCACCACCAGCCGCTGGGGCAGTATCGGTGCGGAGCGCTGGGCCAGCAGTGCCTCATCGCAGATGAGTGCTGATGGGCTGCTGCGCACCTACAACTACACCGCGCAGGTGCTGACAACGCAGACGACGCCGCCTGGCGGAACCTACAGCGATACCTTAACGGTGGATATTGTGTTTTAAGCGCAAATTTATTTCCTTTTCGCAAATGTAAAGTTCCCAGGCCGGATGCCGATAACACCGTTAATAACTCATCAATAAGGTGTTTGTTGCATGTTGAACCGTATCCGCGTCGTTACTCTGCTTATGAGTGTGCTGGTGGTCTTTGCCCTGCTTCAGCTTGTCTCTGGCGGACTCTTTTTTTCGTCGCTTAAGCAGAACCAGCAAAGTTTTGCGGTCTCTAACGATCTGCGTATGCAACAAACAGAACTGGGCAAAGCCTGGGAGCTGATGCTGCAAACGCGTATCAACCTGAGCCGCTCCTCCGCGCGGATGTTGCTCGACCCGAACAACCAGCAGAGCAGTGCCAAAACCGATCTGCTTAACAGCGCGAAAGCATCGTTGGCCGATGCTGCCAAACATTACGATGCTTTCCGCCAGCTGCCAGCCATGCCGGAGATGGATAGCGCGCGTCAGGCCCTTGATGAGAAATACCAGACCTACCATAACGCCCTGAGCGAGCTGGTGCAGTTCCTTGAAAGTGGCAATATGAACAGCTTCCTCGCCCAGCCGACCCAGGGGATGCAAAACGCCCTCGGCGCGGCGATGAGCAACTACGCCGCCCTGAGCGACAGCCTCTACCGTAATGCCTGGGAGCAGAGCGTCAGCGACTACACCTTCGCCAAATGGCAGATGGCGATCCTCGCCCTGGCGCTGGTGATTGTGCTGGCCGGCGTCTGGTATGGCATCCGCCGTATTCTGCTCTCGCCGCTCTCCTCGGTGATTGCCCATATCCGTGAAATCGCAGGCGGTAATCTTGCCCATACGCTGCGCATTGATGGCCGCAGCGAAATGACCGAGCTTGCGCAGAGTGTTGATCATATGCAGACCGCGCTAATCGACACCGTGACTAACGTGCGTCAGGGGTCGGATGCGATCTACTCCGGCACCAGCGAAATCGCCGCCGGGAATAACGATCTCTCCTCGCGTACCGAAGAGCAGGCCTCTGCGCTGGAGCAAACCGCTGCCAGCATGGAAGAGCTGACCGCAACGGTGAAACAGAACGCTGAAAATGCCCGTCAGGCTTCGCTGCTGGCGCAGAGCGCCTCCGAAACCGCCGAGCGCGGCGGCAAAGTGGTCGATGGCGTGGTTAAAACCATGCATGAGATCGCCAACAGTTCGCAGAAAATCGCCGATATTATTAGCGTTATCGACGGCATTGCGTTCCAGACCAACATCCTCGCCCTTAACGCGGCGGTGGAGGCGGCGCGCGCCGGTGAGCAGGGTCGCGGCTTTGCGGTAGTTGCCGGCGAAGTGCGCAATCTGGCCAGCCGAAGTGCGAACGCCGCCAAAGAGATCAAATCTTTAATTGAAGATTCTGTCTCCCGTGTCGATACAGGTTCTGTACTGGTTGGAAGTGCAGGGGAGACGATGCTCGATATCGTCAACGCGGTAACGCGCGTCAATGACATCATGGGCGAGATTGCTTCCGCCTCTGATGAGCAGAGCCGCGGTATCGATCAGGTGGCGCTGGCCGTCTCCGAGATGGACCGCGTCACCCAGCAGAACGCCTCGCTGGTGCAGCAGTCCGCTGCTGCTGCGGCGGCGCTGGAGGAGCAGGCAAGCCGACTGACGCAAGCCGTTTCCGCCTTCCGCCTGACCGCGACGGCGGGTAAAGCGCAGGCCGCACGGCAACCGGCGATGAGCGCGACGCTTGCTCCGGCACGCAGCCGGGCGGTTGCCGCCGGGAAAGAAGAGAACTGGGAAACGTTTTAAGCAGGGTTGCAACGCCGGGCGGTGACGCCCGGTATCAGAATAAAGATGAAAAATATGTCACACCACAAAAGTGGCACCGCCAAAAGCCGTGCTCGTTGCATCCTGAACTGAGTTGAGAAGGCGCTATGACAACATCTATCCCTAACGGGCAAACGTCATCAATATTGCAGCAGATGACCCAGCGCCTGGCGCTCTCCGATGCGCATTTCCGTCGGATATGCCAATTAATTTACCAGCGCGCCGGGATCGTTCTTGCCGATCATAAACGCGACATGGTTTACAACCGCCTCGTTCGCCGCTTGCGTACGCTGGGGTTAGATGATTTTGGCCGCTATCTGAGCATGCTGGAAGCGAACCAGAACAGCGCCGAGTGGCAGGCGTTTATCAACTCACTGACCACCAACCTCACCGCGTTTTTCCGCGAAGCGCACCACTTTCCGGTGCTGGCTGAGCATGCGCGTAAGCGCACCGGCGAGTATCGCATCTGGAGCGCGGCGGCCTCGACCGGGGAAGAGCCCTATTCGCTGGCGATCACCCTCGCCGATGCGCTGGGCATGGCACCAGGCCGCTTTAAAGTCTTTGCCAGCGATATCGACACCGAAGTGCTGGAGAAGGCACGCAGCGGCATCTACCGGCTTGATGAGTTGAAAACGCTCTCGCCGCAGCAGATGCAACGCTACTTTATGCGCGGCACCGGGCCGCACGCGGGTCTGGTGCGCGTACGCCAGGAGCTGGCGAACTATGTTGAGTTCACCACCCTCAACCTGCTGGATAAGCAGTACAACGTTCCGGGACCGTTTGACGCGATCTTCTGCCGTAACGTGATGATTTATTTTGATAAAACGACGCAACAGGACATTCTGCATCGTTTCGCTCCGCTGCTTAAACCGGACGGATTACTGTTTGCCGGGCATTCGGAGAATTTCAGCAACCTCGTGCGCGAGTTTAGCCTGCGTGGGCAAACAGTTTATGCGCTGAGTAAGGATAAAGCATGAGTAAAATCAGGGTGTTGTCCGTCGATGATTCCGCATTGATGCGGCAAATCATGACCGAAATTATCAATAGCCACAGCGATATGGAGATGGTGGCAACCGCGCCGGATCCGTTAGTGGCGAGGGATTTGATTAAGAAATTCAATCCGGATGTCTTAACCCTGGACGTGGAAATGCCGCGCATGGATGGGCTGGATTTTCTTGAAAAACTGATGCGTCTGCGTCCGATGCCGGTGGTGATGGTCTCCTCGCTGACCGGTAAAGGCTCAGAAGTGACGCTGCGCGCGCTGGAGCTGGGGGCGATTGATTTCGTCACCAAACCACAAATCGGCATTCGCGAAGGCATGCTGGCCTACAGCGAAATGATCGCTGAGAAAGTCCGCACCGCATCGCGCGCCCGTATCGCGGCGCATAAACCGATGCCGGCACCGGCAACCTTAAAAGCCGGTCCGCTGCTTAGCTCGGAAAAATTGTTGGTGATTGGCGCGTCAACGGGCGGAACAGAGGCAATTCGCCATGTACTCCAGCCATTGCCGCTCTCAAGTCCGGGTATTCTGATTACGCAGCACATGCCGCCGGGCTTTACCCGCTCGTTTGCTGAACGCCTGAATAAGCTCTGTCAGATCAGCGTGAAAGAGGCAGAAGACGGCGAACGTGTATTACCAGGGCACGCGTACATTGCGCCTGGTGATAAGCATATGGAGCTGGCCCGTAGCGGTGCCAACTACCAGATTAAAATTCACGATGGTCCGCCGGTAAACCGGCACCGGCCATCGGTTGATGTGTTGTTTCATTCGGTGGCGAAACATGCGGGGCGCAACGCCGTGGGAGTTATTCTCACGGGCATGGGCAACGATGGCGCCGCCGGGATGTTAGCGATGCACCAGGCGGGCGCCTGGACCATCGCACAGAACGAAGCAAGTTGTGTGGTGTTCGGCATGCCGCGTGAGGCCATCAATATGGGTGGCGTCAGCGAAGTGGTCGATCTTAGCCAGGTAAGCCAGCAGATGCTGGCGAAAATCAGTGCCGGACAGGCAATACGTATTTAACGAGGAGTGAAGTTATATGGCGGACAAAGAGCTCAGATTTCTGGTTGTGGACGACTTTTCCACTATGCGTCGAATTGTGCGCAACCTGTTAAAAGAGCTGGGATTCAACAACGTCGAAGAAGCTGAAGACGGCGTTGATGCGCTCAATAAACTCCAGGCCGGTGGTTTTGGTTTCGTCATCTCTGACTGGAACATGCCAAACATGGACGGTCTGGAACTGCTTAAAACCATTCGTGCAGACAGCAACATGGCCTCTATGCCGGTGCTGATGGTCACGGCCGAAGCGAAAAAAGAGAACATCATTGCTGCAGCGCAGGCGGGTGCAAGCGGCTATGTGGTGAAACCATTCACGGCGGCAACCCTCGAAGAGAAGCTTGGCAAGATCTTCGAGAAACTTGGCATGTGAGGACTGGACAAATGATGCAACCTTCAATTAAACCCACGGAAGAGCATTCACCCAGCGAGATCATTGCCCGCATTGGTAGCCTGACGCGCATGCTGCGCGACAGCCTGCGCGAACTGGGTCTTGACCAGGCGATTGCTGAAGCAGCGGAAGCGATTCCGGATGCCCGTGACCGTCTCGACTATGTGGTGCAGATGACCGCCCAGGCGGCAGAGCGCGCGCTGAACAGCGTTGAAGCCTCGCAGCCACACCAGGATGAGATGGAAAAAGGCTCGAAAGCGCTGACCAAGCGCTGGGATGAGTGGTTTGAAAACCCGATCGAGCTGACCGATGCCCGTGAACTGGTTACCGACACGCGTCAGTTCCTTGCAGAAGTCCCGGGTCACACCAGCTTTACCAACGCCCAACTGCTCGACATCATGATGGCGCAGGATTTCCAGGATCTGACCGGTCAGGTGATCAAGCGCATGATGGATGTTATCCAGGAGATTGAGCGCCAGCTGTTGATGGTGCTGCTGGAGAACATGCCGGAGCAGTCCGCGCGTCCGAAACGTGAAAACGACAGCCTGCTCAATGGCCCACAACTCGACGTGACCAAAGCGGGCGTTGTGGCAAGCCAGGATCAGGTGGACGATCTGCTGGACAGCCTCGGCTTCTGATTTCGCATCAGACGTGGCGCTAAAAGCGGGAAGGGGAGAGCCTTCCCGCTTTTCAAAAACAGACGCACACATACCCCCTTTACGTGGCCTGCGCGTGAATCATTCCTGCCCAAAAGGCGAAAACCCCCTCTTTTTATGCCTTACTCCGCCCATTAGACCCGCTTGACTCTGGCAATATGACGTCACACCTGTAACCCCGGACGTTGAACGTGGCCTCTGAAGATAACGACGACAAAACAGAATCGCCCACCGCGCAACGATTGCAAAAAGCGCGTGAAGAGGGGCAGATCCCGCGATCCAAAGAGCTGACCTCGGTGCTCATTATGCTGGTCGGCGTCTGTATTCTCTGGTTTGGCGGCGCGTCGTTTGGTCATCGTCTCACTATGGTGCTCTCCTCCGGGTTACGTTTCGATCACAAGATTATTAGCGACCAGAACCTGATCCTCGGCCAAATCATCATCATGCTGAAGACGGCGCTGATCGGCATGTTGCCGCTGCTGGTCGGCGTGGTGATTATCGCGCTGGTGGCCCCGGTGATGCTGGGGGGGCTGGTGTTCAGCACCAAAACGCTGGCGTTTAAGTTCTCCAAACTCAACCCGATTAGCGGTATTGGACGTCTCTTCTCTGCCCAGGTCGGCGCAGAGCTGGTTAAAGCGTTGATGAAAGCCCTGCTGATGGGCGGCGTTGCTGGCCTGTTCCTCTGGCATCACTGGCCTGACATGATGCGCCTGATGAGCGAATCGCCGCTGACGGCGATGGCCAGCGCCATGAACCTTGCCGGGCTCTGCGCGCTGCTGGTTTCGCTGAGCATCATCCCGATGGTCGGCTTCGACGTTTTCTGGCAGATCTACAGCCACCTGAAAAAATTGCGCATGTCACGCCAGGATATTCGTGACGAATTTAAACAGAGCGAAGGCGACCCGCATGTGAAGGGGCGTATTCGCCAGATGCAGCGCTCCGCCGCCCGCCGTCGCATGATGGCAGACGTGCCGAAAGCGGATGTGATTGTCACTAACCCGACGCACTACTCCGTGGCGCTACAGTATGACGAGAACAAAATGAGCGCGCCGAAAGTGGTCGCCAAAGGCGCGGGTGCCGTGGCGCTGCGTATTCGTGAGCTGGGCACTGAAAACCGCGTGCCGATCCTTGAAGCACCGCCGCTGGCGCGTGCGCTCTATCGTCACGCTGAAATTGGTCAGCAAATCCCGGGCCAGCTCTATGCGGCAGTTGCCGAAGTGCTGGCGTGGGTATGGCAGTTGAAACGCTGGCGTCTGTCCGGCGGACAACGACCTGTTAAACCTGAGAATCTCCCGGTGCCAGAGGCGCTGGACTTTTTGAAAGAGAAGGACACTGATGGCTAATCTGGTGGCAATGCTGCGTCTGCCGAACAATCTGAAATCGACCCAGTGGCAAGTGCTCGCCGGGCCGGTGCTCATATTGCTTATTTTGTCGATGATGGTGCTGCCGCTGCCGGCGTTTGTCCTCGACCTGCTGTTTACCTTTAACATTGCGCTGTCGATCATGGTGCTGCTGGTGGCAATGTTCACCCAGCGCACGCTTGAATTCGCCGCGTTCCCGACCATTCTGCTCTTCACCACGCTGTTGCGTCTGGCACTGAACGTCGCCTCTACCCGTATCATCCTGATGGAAGGGCATACCGGCGGCGCGGCGGCAGGTCGCGTGGTGGAAGCGTTCGGCCACTTCCTCGTTGGCGGTAACTTCGCCATCGGTATCGTGGTCTTTATCATCCTCGTGATCATCAACTTTATGGTTATCACCAAGGGTGCGGGGCGTATCGCCGAAGTGGGCGCGCGTTTCGTACTGGACGGGATGCCGGGTAAACAGATGGCAATCGATGCCGACCTTAACGCCGGGATTATCGGCGAAGATGAGGCCAAGCGTCGTCGTAGCGAAGTGACCCAGGAGGCGGATTTCTACGGCTCCATGGACGGTGCGAGTAAATTCGTGCGTGGTGATGCCGTCGCCGGGATTTTGATCATGGTGATCAACGTCATCGGTGGCCTGATGGTCGGTGTGATTCAGCACGGTATGTCGATGGGCGATGCGGGCTCAACTTACACCCTGCTGACCATTGGTGATGGCCTGGTTGCGCAGATCCCGGCGCTGGTGATCTCTACCGCTGCGGGCGTTATCGTGACCCGCGTCAGCACCGATCAGGACGTTGGCCAACAGATGGTGGGCCAGCTCTTCAGCAACCCGCGCGTCATGATGCTGAGCGCCGGCGTACTCGGTCTGCTCGGCATGGTGCCGGGCATGCCAAACTTTGTCTTCCTTCTCTTTACCGCCGCGCTGCTGGGGCTTGCCTGGTGGCTGCGTGGCAAAGAGGAGAAAGCGCCGCTGGACGCCGCGCCGGTGAAATTGCCGGAGAACACCCAGGCGGTGGAAGCCACCTGGAGCGATGTACAGCTGGAAGATAACCTCGGGATGGAAGTGGGCTACCGCCTGATCCCGATGGTCGATTTCCAGCAGGATGGCGAACTGCTTGGGCGTATTCGCAGTATTCGTAAGAAATTTGCGCAGGATATGGGCTTCCTGCCGCCGGTGGTGCATATCCGTGACAATATGGATCTGCCGCCTGCGCGCTACCGTATTTTGATGAAAGGTGTAGAAATTGGCAGCGGCGAAGCCTATCCGGGGCGCTGGCTGGCGATTAACCCTGGCACGGCGGCAGGCTCGCTGCCGGGCGAAGCGACCGTCGATCCGGCCTTTGGCCTGGCGGCAATCTGGATTGAGAGCGCCCTGAAAGAGCAGGCGCAGATCCAGGGCTTCACCGTAGTGGAAGCGAGTACTGTGGTCGCGACCCATCTCAACCATCTGATTGGGCAGTACGCGCCGGAGCTGTTTGGCCGTCAGGAAGCGCAGCAGCTGCTTGACCGCGTCAGCCAGGAGATGCCGAAGCTGACTGAAGATCTGGTTCCGGGCGTGGTGACGCTGACGACGCTGCATAAAGTGCTGCAAAACCTGCTGGCAGAGCGCGTGCCGATCCGCGATATGCGCACCATTCTGGAAACGCTGGCCGAGCATGCACCGCTGCAAAACGATCCGCACGAACTCACCGCCGTGGTGCGCGTGGCACTGGGCCGCGCCATTACCCAGCAGTGGTTCCCGGGTACCGGTGAAGTGCAGGTGATTGGTCTTGATACGCCGCTGGAGCGCCTGTTGTTACAAGCCCTGCAGGGGGGTGGCGGCCTCGAGCCGGGTCTGGCGGATCGTCTGCTGGAACAGACTCAGGAAGCGCTCTCCCGCCAGGAGATGCTTGGCGCGCCGCCGGTGCTGCTGGTCAACCATGCGCTGCGTCCGCTGCTGGCCCGGTTCCTGCGCCGCAGCCTGCCACAGCTGGTGGTGCTGTCGAATATGGAGATGTCCGACAACCGCAGCATTCGCATGACCGCGACCATCGGAGGCAAATAATGCGCAAACTCGCTTTACTGCTTTTCACACTGCCGATGCTGGCACACGCCATGGGTGAGGGCACCTGGCAGGCGAGCAGTATCGGCATCACGCTCGCCAACCGTGGCGTGGTGGCCTCCTCATCGCAGCTCGGCCCCACCGGGCCGGTTAGCGGGCTGATGACCGATGTCTCCTGGCGTTACGAGCTGAATGGTCCGACGCCTGCCGGTCTGATTGTGCGCCTCTGTTCCCAGGCGCGCTGCGTTGCGCTGGATGGTCAGAGCGGCACTACCCGTGCGTTTAACGGTGTACCGGCGCTTGAGCCGCTGCGCTATGTCTGGGAAGTGCCGGGCGGCGGGCGCTTATGGCCCGCGCTGACGGTGCGCAGCAACCAGGTTATCGTTAACTATCGCCGCCCTCCGGCGCAGCCCTGACGTGTAAACTCAATCAGTTAGCTCAATCTTTTACCGACAATCCCGCCGTTCGCGCGGGATTTTGCTATCTGCCCCGCAATTTTGACCTCTCCTTTTGATGCAAAAGAAACGCTGTTTTATAAATCAGTGAAGCGAGTATTGGCACTCTTTGCATTTTTGCCAGATGGCGCACGTTGATGGCAGAAACAGAAAGGTTTCCCCTTGCGCATCCCCTTACTTTAGCCGTGTAAGAAATTCCTTTGACTCAGCCGGATCGTCAAAGGTCCCCCAAAATGAACAGGGTTGACGGCAATGAAAACACAAAAAATTGGACTGGCTAATTACCTGGCCTACGGGTCGGGCGATTTTCTGGGTGCAGGCACGACGGCGCTTACCGCCGCATGGTTACTCTACTTCTACACCACCTTTTGCGGCCTGACGCCGATTGAAGCGACCTTTATCTTCGCCGCCGCAAGGGTGCTGGATGCGGTGGTCAGCCCGCTGATGGGCTTCCTCACCGATAACTTTGGCTCGACCCGCTTAGGCAAGCGCTTTGGTCGGCGTAAGTTCTTTATTCTGCTCGGTATTCCCTGCGTATTTAGCTACTCAATCATGTGGGTAGGGGATATGAGTTTCTGGTACTACCTGCTCACCTATCTGCTGTTTGACGTGGTCTACACCATGATCCTGGTGCCCTATGAGACGCTGGTGCCGGAGATGACCGATGATTTCAAACAGAAAACCAAATTCTCCGGTGCCCGCATCTCTATGGCGCAGATGTCGGCGATCCTCGCCTCGTTCCTGCCTGGCGTACTGCTGACGCATTTTGGTAAAGACAACGCCGTCTCCTTCTTCTATGCCAGCCTGGTCTTCTCGGTGCTGTGCGCCATTATGCTCACTTTTGTCTGGATCTTTACCTGGGAGCGCCCGCGTGAAGAGTGGACGGAAGCGGCGCTGCGCGCTGAAGAGGAGAAGAAGAGTTTGACGCTCGGGCAGAGTCTGCGCCGTCTGGTGGTGGAACTGAGCTCGACGCTGCGTATTAAGATTTTCCGCCAGCACCTTGGCATGTATCTCGGCGGCTATATCGCCCAGGATGTGTTTAACGCCGTCTTCACCTACTACGTGGTGTTTGTGCTGATGCAGGAGGCGTCATTAGCCTCGAACCTGCTCGGCACGATGGCGATTTTCCAGTTCATCGCGGTGATCGCCATGATCCCGCTCTGTATCCGCTTCGGACCGGCCCCTTCCTACCGCATGGTGGTGGTGCTGTTTGGCCTGAGTGCCGTCTCCTACGCGGTGCTCTACTACGCGGGCTTAAGCGATGTCTACTCGCTGCTACTGCTGATCTCTGCCGTGGCGGGTCTGGGACGCGGGGGCATCAACTATGTGCCATGGAATACCTACACCTATATTGCCGATATCGATGAAGTGGTCACCGGCCAGCGCCGCGAGGGGATCTTCGCCGGGATCATGACGCTGACCCGTAAAGCCTCGCAGGCGGGGGCAGTGATGCTGGTGGGCATTGTGATGCAGGCCTCCGGTTTTGTCTCCGGGCAGAAAACCCAGTTGCCGGAAGTGAGCCACACCATTTTGATGGTTATGTGTTTCGGCACCGTCGCCGTGCTCTGCTGTGGTTTCCTCGTCTCCCTGCGCTTTAAGCTCAACCTGAAAACCCACAGCGTGCTGCGTGCTGAGACGGCAAAAATGCGCCAGAACGGCCGCGCAATGCCGGAGAACATCACGCCAGAGGCGCGTGAAACGGTCGAAATGCTGGCGGGGATGCCGTATGAGTCCCTGTGGGGTAATAACAACATTGGTTTCCTGAATCGCAATAAACCGGCTGCGCCCACGCTGGAAGAGGCGCATCTGAAATCGACTTATAACTGAGGTTAATACTATGAAGGTTTGGCCTGTCAAACAGAGCCCGTTACTGCGTCAGCCAGAGCGTTTTATCGCCCGTGATGAACTGAAAGCGTTGATCCGCAAGGTGACGCACAATCTCGTCAACATTCACGATGATAGCGGCGAATTTTTACTCCGTCTCGACGATGGTCGTGTGATTGACACTAAAGGCTGGGCCGGATGGGAGTGGACCCACGGCGTCGGGCTGTACGGGATGTATCAGTATTATCGCCAGACCGGCGATGAGTACATTCTTGGCGTGATTGATAGCTGGTTTGCCGATCGCTTTGCCGAGGGGGCAACCACCAAAAACGTCAATACCATGGCACCGTTCCTGACGCTGGCGTACCGCTATGAAGAGACGCGCAACCCGGCGTTTCTACCCTGGCTGGAGAGTTGGGCAGAGTGGGCGATGAGTGAGATGCCGCGCACCGATCACGGCGGCATGCAGCACATCACGCTGGCGGAAGAGAACCACCAGCAGATGTGGGACGACACGCTGATGATGACGGTGCTGCCGCTGGCGAAGATCGGCAAATTGCTCAACAAACCGGAGTATGTGGAAGAGGCGGTCTACCAGTTCCTGCTGCATGTGCAGAATCTGATGGATCGCGAAACGGGGTTGTGGTTCCACGGCTGGAACTACGAGGGGAAGCACAACTTCGCGAAAGCGCGCTGGGCGCGGGGCAACAGCTGGCTGACAATTGTCATCCCTGATTTTCTCGAGCTGGTGGATCTGCCGGAAAACAACGCGGTGCGCCGTTATCTGGTGCAGGTGCTGAATGCGCAGATAGCGGCGCTGGCGAAATGCCAGCATCAGAGCGGCCTGTGGCATACGCTGCTGGACGATCCCGACTCCTATCTGGAAGCCTCCGCCACCGCCGGGTTTGCCTATGGCATGCTGAAGGCGTTGCGCAAGCGTTATATCAGTGCCGATTACGCGCCGGTTGCGGAGCGGGCGGTGAAGGCGATTGTCGAAAATATCTCACCGGAAGGGGAGTTGTTGCAGGTCTCATTCGGTACAGGAATGGGCAGCGATCTCGAGTTTTATCGCCAGATCCCGTTAACCTCCATGCCTTATGGCCAGGCGATGGCGATGCTCTGTTTGACCGAGTATCTACGCAAATATTTTTGAGTGTGATGAAAAAGAAAACCCCGGCAAGCCGGGGTTTTTTATTGGGGATGTATTCCGGGCGTTATTGCCTGATGGCGCTTCGCTTATCAGGCCTACGGGCTATGAGGTCTGAAAGATCGCGTAGGCCGGATAAGGCGCAGCCGCCATCCGGCAATTACATACGCTCGACGGTTTCGATGCCCAGCGTCTCCAGACCCAGCTTCAGGGTTTTCGACGTCAGCAGCGCCAGCTTCAGGCGGCTGAGGCGAATCTCATCGCTTTCGGCGGTGAGGATCGGGCAGTGCTCGTAAAAGCCGGAGAAGAGACCAGCGACATCATAGAGATAAGCGCACATCACGTGCGGCGTACCTTCACGGGCAACCACGCTCAGGGTCTCTTCAAACTGCAGCAGACGCGCGGCCAGCTGCGCTTCACGCTCTTCGCGGATCGCCACCTGCGCGTTTTCCAGCACCTGCTCCTCAATGCCCGCTTTGCGGAACACCGACAGCACGCGGGTGTAGGCATACTGCATATACGGCGCGGTGTTACCCTCAAACGCCAGCATATTGTCCCAGTCGAAGACGTAATCGGTGGTGCGGTTTTTCGACAGGTCGGCATATTTCACCGCGCCAATACCAACAGCATTCGCCAGCTTCTCCAGCTCGTCCGCTGGCATCTCCGGGTTCTTCTCCGCCACCAGGCGACGGGCGCGCTCCAGCGCTTCGTCCAGCAGATCGGAGAGTTTCACCGTCCCACCCGCGCGGGTTTTAAACGGCTTGCCATCTTTGCCCAGCATCATGCCGAACATGTGGTGCTCCAGCGGTACCGACTCCGGCACATAGCCCGCTTTACGCACGATGGTCCATGCCTGCATCAGATGCTGGTGCTGGCGGGAGTCGATGTAGTAGAGCACGCGATCGGCATGCAGGGTTTCATAACGGTACTTGGCGCAGGCGATATCCGTGGTGGTGTAGAGGTAGCCGCCATCCTTCTTCTGGATGATGACGCCCATCGGTTCGCCCTCTTTATTTTTGTATTCGTCGAGGAAGACCACGGTGGCGCCTTCGCTCTCGACTGCTAGCCCTTTGGCTTTCAGATCGGCGACGATGCCCGGCAGCATCGGGTTGTAGAGGCTTTCACCCATCACATCGTTGCGCGTCAGGGTAACGTTCAGGCGCTCATAGGCCTGCTGGTTCTGGCTCATGGTGATATCGACCAGCTTGCGCCACATTTCGCGGCAATACTCATCGCCACCCTGCAGCTTAACCACATAGCTGCGCGCGCGCTCGGCAAAGGCGGCATCTTCGTCGTAGTGTTTTTTCGCTTCGCGGTAGAACCCTTCCAGGTCCGCCAGCGCCATTTCACCCGCGTTCTCCTGCTGCTTGAGTTCGAGGAAGGCGATCAGCATGCCGAACTGGGTGCCCCAGTCGCCGACATGGTTTGCGCGAATCACATTGTGACCGAGGAACTCAAGGGTGCGCACGGCGGCATCGCCGATGATGGTGGAGCGCAGGTGGCCAACGTGCATCTCTTTCGCCACGTTCGGCGCGGAGTAGTCCACCACAATGGTCTGCGGCTGCGGAACAGAGACCCCAAGGCGATCGGATTTCAGCGCCCGGTCAACGTTTTCAGCGAGAAACTCCGGCGCGAGGAAGATATTGATAAAGCCAGGACCCGCGATCTCGACTTTGTGGGCGATGCCGTCGAGTGAGAGGTGAGTCAGAACTTGCTCAGCGAGTTGTCGCGGGGCCATACCCAGTTTTTTGGCAACTGCCATCACGCCGTTAGCCTGATAGTCGCCGAACTGAACTTTTGCTGACTGCCGGACCTGCGCTTCGCACTCTGCGGGGGCGCCTGCCGCAATCATGGCCTGACTGACTTTTTCTGAGAGAAGTGCCTGAATATTCACCGGGATACCTTACATTTGCGACGCCGCGAAAGAGGGCGGCGTCCGGGTGTTTATGAAAGGCGGGAGTATACTGCAAATGCCCGGTGGCGTCAGCACCGCATAACACGGTAGATTATGCGCTTTGTTATGAGTTGCGAGCACTGTTATGCGCCATTGGCAAACTATCGAAGAGTTGCAGGATATCGTGGAAGATCTGCCGCGTTTTACCACGGATCTGCAAAATTTCACTTCCCGTCTTGGGCTCTCTATCGCACCCTTAGATGCCGACCATATCTCCCTGCGTTGCCATCAGAACGCCACGGCGGAACGCTGGCGGCGCGGGTTTGAGCAGTGCGGTGAACTGCTGTCGGAAAATATCATCAATGGCCGCCCCATCTGCCTGTTCAAGCTGCACGAGCCGGTCTGCGTTGAGCACTGGCAGTTCAGCGTGGTGGAGCTGCCATGGCCGGGTGAGAAGCGCTATCCCCATGAGGGGTGGGAGCACATTGAAATCGTCCTGCAGGGCGAGGTGGAAACGCTGAATGCCCGGGCGCTGGCGCTGCTGGGCGATGAAGGGCTGAGCCAGCCTGGGATTGCGGTGAAAACCAGCGCGCCAAAAGGCGAGCGCGAGCGGCTGCCCAACCCGACGCTGGCGGTGACGGATGGCAAAGTGACGGTGAAGTTTCACCCGTGGAGCATTGAAGCGATTGTTGCCAGCGAGCAGTAAAGGCACGAGGTGAGGCCACTCTGCCGGGCGATAAGAGGAGAAGGAGACGTGATGACATTACTGGAGATCTGCTGTTACAGCGTTGAGGATGCGCTTATCGCCGGGCAGCACGGCGCCGATCGAATTGAGTTTTGCGCCGCACCGAAAGAGGGCGGTCTGACGCCATCGTTTGGCGCGTTGCAGGCGGTGCGTGAGGCGGTGACCATTCCCGTTCACCCGATTGTGAGACCACGCGGCGGCGATTTTTGCTATCGCGATGATGAGTTTCGCGTGCTGCTGGCAGATATCGAGCGGGTGCGCGAGCTTGGCTTTCCGGGCGTGGTGACTGGCGTGCTGAATGAGGACGGTGAAGTCGATGTGGCGAGAATGGCGCAGATAATGCGCGTCGCAGAGGGGATGGCGGTGACATTTCATCGCGCCTTCGATATGTGCGCCGATCCGCACCAGGCCGTTGAAATATTGGCACAATCGGGCGTGGCGCGCATTCTGACGTCCGGGCAGCAGGCGACGGCGGAAAAAGGAGTTTCACTTATTACGGAACTAAATGCCCTTCCCGGTGTTCCAATCATTATGGCTGGCGCAGGCGTGCGTCCTGACAATCTTGAACTGTTTCTTCGCGCCGGAGTGAAAGAGGTGCATAGCTCGGCAGGACGCTGGACGGCGTCGCCGATGCGCTATCGCAATAGCGGATTATCGATGTCATCCGACGCGAGCGCTGATGAATATGCCCGCTACGGTGTCGACAAAGAGGCCGTCGCAGAGATGAAAGCGCTGATTGTTCACCACCGCCAGTAACCGTTTTTACCGCCGCATCATGTCGCCCAATGTGATGCTTGCTTGTACCAGGCCCCTGCCATTAACAGGGGCCTTTTTTTGTCTACGGTTTACGGGCAATCAGCACCGCGCGCAGCGGCGCGGGGTAGCCTTCCACCGTTTTAGTGCGATCGTTCGGATCGAGGAAGTCGGCCAGCGATTCGGTCACCATCCACGACGTGCGGCGCTGCTCGTCGCAGCTTGTCACATTGGCATCAACAATGCGCACATCGACAAAGCCGCACTTCTCCAGCCAGTTTTTCAGCGCCAGCGCGGAGGGGATAAAGTAGACGTTGCGCATCTGCGCGTAGCGGTCGCCCGGCACCAGCACGGTGTTTTCGTCACCTTCCACCACCAGCGTTTCCAGCACCAGTTCACCCTCTTTAACCAGCTGATCTTTCAACTGCCAGAGATGCTCCAGCGGCGAGCGGCGATGGTAGAGCACGCCCATGGAAAAGACCGTGTCGAAGGCATTCAGCGCAGGCAGTTGCTCAATGCCGAGCGGCAGCAGATGCGCGCGTCGATCGTCGCCTAACAACTTGCGCACCGCTTCAAACTGGCAGAGGAAAAGCTGCGTCGGGTCGATACCGACCGCCAGCTGCGCGCCCGCGCCAATCATGCGCCACAGGTGATACCCGCTGCCGCAGCCGACATCGAGAATAGTGCGTCCACGCAGGTCAGAAAGGTGCGGCAGAACGCGATCCCACTTCCAGTCCGAGCGCCATTCGGTGTCGATATCAAGACCGTAGAGTGAAAACGGCCCTTTACGCCACGGCATCAGGTTACGCAGCAGCGTCTCCATCCCCTTTAACTGCCCGGCGCTTAACGGTTCGGCGCTACGCGCGGTGACGCCATTGACGAAATCGATCGAGTCCGGCGTCAGGCTGGGCAGGAATTCCACGGCGTTGTTCCACTGCTTGAACTGCCCGTGCAGAGTCTCGCGCTGCCAGGCGGCAATTTGCGCCGGTAAGGTCTCCAGCCAGTGGGCGAGGGGCCCGGTGGCGATCTGCTGATAGAAACGGCCAAACTCGATCATGACTGCACCGCCTTCAGTGCCACCAGTGAACCGAAGTTAAAGCACTGGAACCACAATTCGCTGTGCTCAAAACCCGCGGTGCGCAGGCGCGCTTTGTGGGCCTCAACGGAGTCCGTCAGCATCACATTTTCCAGCATGCTGCGCTTCTGGCTAATCTCCAGCTCGCTGTAACCATTGGCGCGTTTAAAGTCGTGGTGCATGTTGAACAGCAGTTCGCCGACGGTGTGATCTTCAAAACTGAATTTCTCCGACAACACCAGTGCGCCGCCCGGGTTCAGCCCCTGGTAAACTTTTTGCAGCAGCTTCAGACGGTCGTCGGGTTCGAGAAATTGCAGGGTGAAGTTGAGCACCACCAGCGAGGCGTTGTTAATCTCAATATCGCGAATATCGCCCTCAATCACCTCAACCGGCGTTGGCGCTTTATAGGCATCAATATGACGGCGGCAGCGTTCAACCATCGCAGGCGAGTTGTCGACGGCAATAATTTTGCAATTTTCATGATGAATATTGCGGCGCACCGAGAGCGTGGCGGCGCCCAGCGAGCAGCCGAGATCGTAAACCTGCGTGCCGGGCTGCACGAAGCGCTCCGCCAGCATGCCGATCATCGAAATAATATTGGAGTAACCCGGAACGGAACGCTGGATCATATCCGGGAAGACTTCAGCTACCCGTTCATCGAAGGTCCAGTCGCCGAGGCGGGCGATAGGCGCGGAAAAAAGCGTGTCGCGGTGAGACATAGTGTAAATATCCGGGAAAACAAAGGGGCGTATTGTGCGCTAACGCAGGGAGAAAACCAACTCCCAGGGCATGTACCACACATTCGCCAGCACCATCAGCAGCAGGGAGCAGAGCGTTGCGCCCATCCCGTAACGCCGCCAGTAGGCCAGCCGGTGATGCAAACCGTAATAGTGCATCAGGCGGCCAACAATAAGCATCATGCCGCAGAGATGTACCATCCAGTTTTGCGCGCCGTTCATCTCCATAAACAGCAGCAGGATCATGGCAATGGGAATGTACTCAACGGCGTTGCCGTGAATACGCATCGCGTTCTGCAACTCACTAAACCCGCCGTCGCCAAAGCTCACACGGTACTGCATACGCAGACGAATCACATCAGAAGCAAATTTAACCAGTAATAACGCACCCAGCACGGCATACAACGCGCTTACCATACAAACTCCCTTTAAGGTTACGGCGATGGCTCATCAATGATAGGTGCTGCGCTTAAAAAAGAGAAGATTGTAACGGCAGGGAGGGGGCTTCACCGACGATCGGCATCGCAGTGCGAAGATCCTGCCACAGCGTCTCGACCAGCTCGGGAGCATGGGCAATATCAGGCGTGTGCAGAAACAGATAGGGCGTGGTGGTCTGCTCCCAGATGGGCAGCTTGTTTAACCAGACGGCGAAGAGTTCGCGGTTCTGCGCCATATCGTCACTGCCGATAAAACGCACCATCGGATGCTCAGCTGTGACCAGCGCGTGCACCGGCACTTTCGGCTTCTTTCGCTGGGCTTCGCGCACCGCTTCGCTGTGTGGTTTCGCGCTGTGCACCGGGCGGCTGTCGAGCATTACGCGGTTAACTTTACGGGCGTGCAGCCCCTGGTTAAGGGCTTTCTCCTCTTCGCCTTTTTCAAAGAAGGCGGGGTGGCGCACCTCGACACCGTAAGTAAAGCCTGCGGGCAGCGCATCAAGAAAAGACCACAGCGCAGGGAGATCGCGCGGGCCAAAGGTCGCTGGCAACTGGAGCCAGTACTGCCCAATCCTGCCCGCGAGCGGCGACATGCGGCTAAAAAATTCGTGGGTGAGATCATCACAGTTACGCAGCGCCGCCTGATGGGAGATGGTAGCGGGAAACTTAAAGCAGAAGCGGAAATCATCGCTGGTCTGATCGTGCCAGCGCGCGACAATCTCCGCTTTCGGTAGCGCATAAAGCGTGGTGTTGCCCTCGACACAATTGAAGTGACGGGCATACTCCTCAAGGGAGGTGATCCCAAGGCGCACCCATTTCGGGTGCGACCACTGCGGCAGGCCGATATAGATCATAACGCGGCGATAATCTCCTCGCTGCTGCGCACGCGACCGATACGCGGGAAGATGTTTTTCATGCTGCCCTGATGCTGCTCGGCATCGGCGGCACTGCAGGCATCTTCAGCGATGACCAGCGAAAAGCCCATCTCCCAGGCGTTGCGGGCGGTGGATTCGACGCCGATATTGGTCGAAATGCCGCACAGCACGATGGTGTCGATACCGCGACGGCGCAGCTGCATTTCCAGATCGGTGCCATAAAAAGCGCCCCACTGGCGTTTTGTTACCTCAATATCGCTCGCCTGTTTGCCAAGCGCTGCCGGGTAATCCCACCAGTTTTCCGGCAGGCCGTGACCGCCCATCGCGGCATCCACCGGTTGTTTCAGCGCTTCGGCAAAATCCGCCGACCAGCCGACACGCACCAGCACCACCGGCGCGCCGTTAGCACGAAACTTCTCCGCCAGCCGCGCCGAGCGCGCTACGACGTCCTGCGCAGTGTGTGGGCCACCAGCAAAGGGCAGAATGCCTTCCTGAAGATCGATAACCACCAGTGCCGTTTTCGCTGTGTTGAGTTCCAGCATGTTCACTCCTGAAAAAATAATCGCATTGGGGCGTTACTTTACGCGCTCTTTCTGCGCGCCGGGTTTACAATTTTTGTTAAATTTTGTGAGAATGCGCAATAAGCGCGCAGCAAACGTGCGTACAGTCGGTAGCGGGCTTATCGTGGGTCATTATTTCCAGTATAATAGCCCCCTTTTTTCATCCAGATGTGACATACGAAAATAGCTGCCCCCAGCGCGCCTGCGCCGCAGGTGGTGGGTGATGCGCAGCTAATTAAGGGATATCTCATGCGTACAGTATATTGCGGGCAGCTCAATCAGTCCCATGTCGGACAGCAAGTAACGCTTTGTGGGTGGGTCAACCGCCGTCGTGACCTCGGTAGCCTTATCTTTATCGATATGCGCGATCGCGAAGGCATCGTGCAGGTGTTTTTCGACCCGGACCGTCAGGATGCGTTCCAGCTCGCCTCTGAACTGCGTAATGAGTTCTGCATTCAAATTACCGGTACTGTTCGCGCCCGCGAAGGCAAAAATGCCAACAAAGAGATGGCCACCGGTGAAGTGGAAGTTTTCGCCACCGAACTGACCATCATCAACCGCGCTGACGCGCTGCCGCTCGATTCTAACCACGTCAACACCGAAGAAGCGCGCCTGAAGTACCGCTACCTCGACCTGCGCCGCCCAGAGATGGCGCAGCGCCTGAAGACCCGTGCGAAAATCACCAGCTTCGTGCGCCGCTTTATGGATGACCACGGTTTCCTCGACATCGAAACGCCGATGCTGACCAAAGCGACGCCGGAAGGCGCGCGCGATTACCTGGTGCCGAGCCGCGTGCATAAAGGCAAATTTTACGCGCTGCCGCAGTCCCCACAGCTTTTCAAACAGCTGCTGATGATGTCCGGCTTCGACCGTTACTACCAGATCGTCAAATGCTTCCGTGATGAAGATCTGCGCGCTGACCGCCAGCCGGAATTTACCCAGATCGATGTGGAAACTTCCTTTATGACCGCACCGCAGGTGCGTGAAGTGATGGAAGCGCTGGTTCGCCAGCTGTGGCAGGAAGTGAAAGGCGTCGATCTCGGTGAGTTCCCAATCATGACCTTTGCCGAAGCCGAGCGTCGTTACGGCTCCGATAAACCGGATCTGCGTAACCCGATGGAGCTGGTGGACGTTGCCGACCTGCTGAAAGCGGTCGAGTTCAAAGTCTTCTCTGGCCCGGCCAACGATGCCAAAGGCCGCGTTGCCGCACTGCGTGTGCCGGGCGGCGCGCAGCTTAGCCGTAAGCAGATTGATGACTACGGTAAGTTCGTCGAAATTTACGGCGCGAAAGGGCTGGCCTATATCAAAGTTAACGAAGCGGCGAAAGGCCTTGAGGGCATCACCAGCCCGGTGGCGAAATTCCTCAACGCTGAGATCGTCAGCGAAATTCTGTCGCGCACCGGCGCGCAGGATGGCGACATGATCTTCTTCGGCGCTGACAACAAGAAAGTGGTTGCCGATGCGCTGGGCGCGCTGCGTCTGAAGCTGGGTAAAGACCTCAGCCTGACCGACGAAAACAAATGGGCGCCGCTGTGGGTTATCGACTTCCCGATGTTTGAAGATGACGGCGAAGGCGGCCTGACGGCGATGCACCACCCGTTCACCGCGCCGCGCGACATGAGCCCGGCTGAGCTGAAAGCGGCACCGGAAACGGCGATCGCTAACGCCTACGATATGGTTATCAACGGCTACGAAGTGGGCGGTGGTTCCGTACGTATCCATAACGGCGAAATGCAGCAGACGGTGTTTGGCATTCTTGGTATCAATGAGCAGGAGCAGCGCGAGAAGTTCGGCTTCCTGCTCGACGCCCTCAAATATGGCACGCCGCCGCACGCGGGCCTGGCGTTTGGTCTTGACCGCCTGACCATGCTGCTGACCGGCACCGACAACATCCGTGACGTCATCGCATTCCCGAAAACCACGGCTGCGGCCTGCCTGATGACCGAAGCGCCGAGCTTTGGCAATCCGACCGCGCTGGCGGAACTCGGTATCTCTGTTATTAAAAAAGAGACGCCGGAGAATAAATAAGATGTCCTTTAAGCATCCCGTTTCTGTGCTGGTGGTGATTTATGCCGAAGAGACAAAACGGGTGCTGATGTTGCAGCGACGCGACGATCCCGAGTTCTGGCAGTCGGTTACCGGCAGCCTGGAGCCGGGTGAAAGCGCGTTGCAGGCCGCCGCGCGCGAAGTCATGGAAGAGGTCAATATCGATGTCGGCGCAGCGCCGCATCGTCTGATTGACTGCCAGCGCACGGTGGAATTTGAAATTTTTAGTCATTTACGTCATCGCTACGCGCCGGGTGTGACACACAACACCGAATCCTGGTTTTGTTTAGCGCTGCCCCACGAATGCCCGATTGTGTTTACCGAACATCTGGCGTACCGCTGGCTCGATGCGCCCGCTGCGGCGGCATTGACCAAGTCGTGGAGCAACCGGCAGGCGATTGAAGAATTTGTTATTAACGCCGCCTGAACGGCGGTTTTTTCTGGAGAATTTTTTATGGCAGGTCACAGTAAATGGGCCAACACCAAACACCGCAAAGCGGCACAGGATGCCAAACGCGGTAAGATCTTCACCAAAATTATTCGTGAGCTGGTAACAGCAGCACGTCTGGGCGGCGGCGATATCGCTTCTAACCCGCGTCTGCGCGCGGCGGTCGATAAAGCGCTCTCCAACAACATGACCCGTGACACCCTGAACCGCGCCATCGCACGCGGCGTCGGCGGCGATGACGACGCGAACATGGAAACCATCATTTATGAAGGTTACGGCCCTGGCGGCACCGCGGTGATGGTCGAGTGTCTGAGTGACAACCGTAACCGTACCGTTGCTGAAGTGCGTCACGCCTTCAGCAAGTGCGGCGGCAACCTGGGTACCGACGGCTCGGTGGCCTACCTGTTCAGCAAGAAAGGGGTGATCTCTTTCGAAGCGGGCGACGAAGACACCATTATGGAAGCAGCGCTGGAAGCGGGTG
Organism: Kosakonia sp. S57; assembly: GCF_016516575.1. NCBI lineage: Bacteria > Pseudomonadati > Pseudomonadota > Gammaproteobacteria > Enterobacterales > Enterobacteriaceae > Kosakonia > Kosakonia sp. S57. The sequence continues at coordinate 70,547 of NZ_JACVUL010000004.1, forward strand.
CTGAAGACGTTGTGACCTACGACGACGGCGCGATTGACGTTTACACCGCCTGGGAAGAGATGGGTGCCGTGCGCGATGCGCTGGAAGCCGCCGGTCTGAAAGCGGACAACGCTGAAGTGTCGATGATCCCCTCCACCAAAGCGGATATGGATGCGGAAACCGCGCCGAAACTGCTGCGCCTGATCGATATGCTGGAAGATTGCGACGATGTGCAGGAGGTTTACCACAACGGTGAGATCTCCGACGAAGTAGCGGCAACCCTGTAATCGCTGGCAGCTTACAGCCCGCAGGTCGTTGGCTCGCCTCGCGCCCCGGTCACAAGGTTAACCTGTGTGGCCGGGAACGCACTGAATTGTCTCCTTCCTGCGAACTGTTTTGAGTGTTTGGCATCATCAGGATTATTGCGTTAAGCGGAGAGAAATAATGGCGATTATTCTCGGGATCGACCCGGGTTCACGTATCACCGGTTATGGTGTGATTCGCCAGACAGGCCGCCAGCTGACCTACCTTGGCAGCGGCTGTATCCGCACGAAAGTTGACGATCTGCCGTCGCGCCTGAAGCTGATTTACGCGGGCGTGTCGGAGATCATCACTCAGTTTCAGCCGGACTTTTTTGCCATCGAACAGGTGTTTATGGCGAAAAACGCCGACTCGGCGCTGAAACTGGGGCAGGCGCGCGGCGTGGCGATTGTCGCCGCCGTCAATCAGGACTTACCGGTCTTTGAGTATGCCGCCCGTCAGGTTAAGCAGACGGTGGTCGGCATTGGTAGCGCGGAGAAGAGCCAGGTGCAGCACATGGTGCGCACGCTGCTGAAACTCCCCGCTAACCCGCAGGCAGATGCCGCCGATGCGCTGGCGATTGCCATTACCCACTGTCATGTCAGCCAGAATGCGTTACAGGTGAGCAGCACAAGGCTCAACCTGGCACGCGGACGGTTACGTTAAAAAGCGCCGGTTGCGGCGCTTTTTTATCGCTTCTGCTGTAACAGCAAGCGTATTTTATCCGCATCTTCCTCGCCCGAGGGGCTATAGACCACCAGCGTCAAATCGGGCTGTCCTTCAACGGAAAAACTGGAGTACTCCAGCGAGAGCCGACCTGCACTGGCGTGGAAAATTACTTTTGTGCCTTCCCCCATCACCTCGACATCATTGGTTTGCCACAGCCGGGCAAACTCCGGCGAGGCCGCGCTCAATTCATCGACCAGCGGCTGGACTTCAAGTGACGCACCGGCCCGCGTCGTTTCTGCGCGGAACGCCGCGACCAGAAAGCGCGTCAGACCCTGCCAGTCGGCCTGCGAAGCACGCGCCTGTGGGTTAAGAAAGATGCGGCGCAGGATGTTGCGCTCCTGCGCGGGAAGAGTGGCGTAATCGGCCAGCACCGCCGTGGCAGCCGCGTTCCAGGCAAGCACATCCCAACTGGCATTGCGGATCATCGCCGGGCTGTAGGGCATACTCCCCAGCACTTTCTGTAACCGGCCGGAGACCGCTGCGGCTGGCGCATACGCCACGCCCGGTGCTCGCCCCAGTGCCAGATGGAACACATACTCGCGCTCACGCCCGCTCAGGCAAAGCGCCTGGCAAATCCGCTCCAGTACCTCTTCTGAGGGCATCCCGCCGCGCCCCTGTTCAAGCCAGGTGTACCAGGTCGCGCTGATACAGGCCAGATGTGCAACCTCTTCACGCCTCAGCCCTGGCGTGCGGCGGCATGCGGTGTGAAAACCCAGTGTCTGCGGGTCGAGCTGCGCCCGGCGGGACTTCAGATAACTGCCCAGATCTTTTGCGCTCTGCATCCTGTTAGTCCTTATACCACGATAACGTCACTACTTTTCCCCATCGCGGATATTCAGCAGGATAGCGGCGCGAGTCAACATAAGGAGACACAGATGCATGTTTTTCTGACGGGCGCGACCGGGTGGGTCGGCGCAAAAGTAGCCGAGGTGTTATTAGCCGCAGGCCATCAGGTGAGCGGCCTGGCGCGTAATGAGGAGAAAGCCCGGGCGTTTATCGCCGCAGGGGGAAAGGCGGTTTATGGCACGCTTGATGACAGCCAGCTGCTATTTGATGCGGCGGCAAAGGCCGATGCGGTGATCCATACCGCGTTTAATCATGATTTCTCCCGCTTTGCAGAAAATTGCGCTCAGGATGAGCGCGCCATTACCGTGATGGGTGATGCGCTGCGCGGAAGTTCGCGTCCCTTATTGGTAACGTCCGGCCTTGCGCGGCTGGTAGCAAGACGCCCGGCGACAGAAGAGGACGCGCCCGCCAGCGGGCCGGATTACCTGCGCCGCTCAGAGCAGGCCGCGCTGGCGCTGGCGCAACAAGGTGTAAAGGCCGCCTGCGTGCGGCTGGCGCCAACGGTACATGGCGTGGGCGATCGGGGCTTTATTCCTTTCCTGATTGCGCTCGCGAAACAGAGTGGCGTTTCTGCCTGGCAGGAGGACGGGAGCAACCGCTGGGCGGCGGTACACCGCAATGACGCGGCAACGGTCTACCGGCTGGCGCTGGAGAGCGGTGTGACGCAACTGGTGTATCATGCGGTGGCGGAAGAGGGTATCGCGATGCGTGAGATTGCCATCGCAATCGGCAAGATGCTCGGGGTGCCCGCAGAGCCGCGCGAGGCGTCGCATTTTGGCTGGTTTGCTGGCTTCGCCGGTATGGAGATGTCGGCCGCAAGTGAACAGACGCGCAGGACGCTGGGATGGCAACCTGCGGGGCGTGATTTATTAACCGATCTGCACGATCCGGACTATTACGTGAATTCCTGAAGCGGGTTCGCGCTTTTTCCTGCATTATCGGCTGGATATTTATCCAGCCTTTTTTTATGATACAGCATTACTTTTTTAGCACTTAGCGCAGGAGCGTCACGTGATAGGCAGACTCAGAGGCATTATCGTCGAAAAACAACCCCCGCTGGTCCTGCTTGAGGTCGGTGGGGTAGGGTATGAAGTTCATATGCCGATGACCTGCTTCTACGAATTGCCGGATGCCGGCAAAGAGGCGACCGTCTTTACGCAGTTTGTGGTGCGCGAAGATGCGCAACTGCTGTACGGCTTTAACAACAAGCAGGAGCGCACCCTGTTCCGTGAGTTGATCAAAACCAACGGCGTTGGGCCGAAGCTGGCACTGGCGATCCTCTCCGGCATGTCGGCGCAGCAGTTTGTGAATGCCGTTGAGCGTGAAGATCCCGCCGCGCTGGTGAAACTGCCGGGCATTGGTAAGAAGACCGCTGAGCGCCTGATTGTCGAGATGAAAGACCGCTTTAAAGGGCTGCATGGCGATCTCTTTACTCCGGCGGCAGATTTGGTGCTGGCGTCGCCAGCAAGCCCCTCTACGGATGATGCTGAGCAAGAAGCCGTTGCCGCGCTGGTGTCGCTGGGCTATAAACCGCAGGAAGCGAGCCGGATGATCAGCAAAATCGCGCGTCCGGACGCCAACAGTGAAACCCTGATCCGTGAAGCGCTGCGTGCGGCGTTGTGAGGTAGAGGATGATTGAAGCAGACCGCCTGGTTGCCGCCGCCAGTACAATTGTAGAAGAAGTTGCGGATCGGGCGATTCGACCAAAGCTGCTGGCTGAGTATATCGGTCAGCCGCAGGTGCGCTCGCAAATGGAGATCTTTATCCAGGCGGCGAAACTGCGCGGTGACGCGCTGGATCATCTGCTGATTTTCGGCCCGCCGGGGCTGGGTAAAACAACGCTGGCAAATATCGTGGCGAACGAGATGGGCGTGAATCTGCGCACCACCTCCGGCCCGGTGCTGGAAAAGGCGGGCGATCTGGCCGCCATGCTCACCAACCTTGAACCCCATGACGTGCTGTTTATCGATGAAATTCATCGTCTGTCGCCGGTGGTGGAAGAGGTGCTCTACCCGGCGATGGAGGATTACCAGCTCGATATCATGATTGGTGAAGGCCCGGCTGCGCGCTCAATCAAAATCGATCTGCCGCCCTTTACGCTGATTGGCGCAACGACCCGCGCCGGTTCGCTGACCTCACCGCTGCGCGATCGCTTTGGCATTGTCCAGCGCCTGGAGTTTTATCAGGTGGCTGACCTGCAGCATATCGTTGGGCGCAGCGCGCGGTTTATGGGGCTTGAGCTGAGCGAAGAGGGGGCGCTGGAAGTGGCACGCCGCTCCCGCGGCACACCGCGTATTGCAAACCGTCTGCTGCGCCGCGTGCGCGATTTCGCGGAAGTGAAGCACGATGGCGATATCGACGCGGAGATTGCCGCCCAGGCGCTCGATATGCTCAATGTCGATGCCCAGGGCTTCGACTATATGGACCGTAAACTGCTGCTGGCGGTGATTGATAAATTCTTTGGCGGTCCGGTGGGGCTGGATAACCTTGCTGCGGCGATTGGTGAAGAGCGCGAGACCATTGAAGATGTGCTGGAGCCTTATCTGATTCAGCAGGGCTTTTTACAGCGTACGCCGCGCGGCCGCATGGCAACGCCGCGCGCCTGGGATCACTTCGGCATTACGCCGCCGGAAATGCCCTGACAGGCAGTGCCAGCGCCGGGCGGCGCTGGCAGAGGATGAGTATTTAGCTGGCGCTCTTTTTCAACATGCTGAAGATAAAAAGCACCGCAGCGCAGAGCACCACAGAGGGGCCAGCTGGCGTGTCGTAGAAGGCGGAGAAGGTTAGCCCGCCGGTGACGGCAATTATCCCGACGCCGACAGCTACTGCTGCCATCTGCTCCGGGGTGCGGGCAAAGCGCCGCGCCGTGGCAGCCGGGATGATCAGCAGGGAGGTGATAATCAGCGCGCCGACAAATTTCATCGCCACGCCAATGGTCAGGGCGGTGACCAGCATCAGTAGCAGCTTCACGCGCTGTAACTTCACGCCATCGACAAAGGCCAGCTCCGGGCTAATAGTCATCGACAGCAGGTTGCGCCACTGCCAGAGCAAGATCCCAACTACCAGCACCACGCCAAGGGCGATAACAATCAGATCCTCGGGCGTAACGGCCAGCAGGTCACCGAAGAGATACGCCATCAAATCCACGCGGATGTTGGACATCAGGCTGACCACCACCAGGCCAAGCGAGAGCGCGCTGTGCGCCATAATCCCGAGCAGCGTGTCGATCGCCAGATGGGGACGCTTCTCCAGCCAAACCAGGCCTGCGGCTAACAGTAACGTGACGGCAATTACCGCGTAAAACGGGTTAACATCCAGCAGCAAACCAAAGGCAACACCGAGCAGAGACGCGTGTGCCAGCGTATCGCCGAAGTAAGACATGCGTCGCCAGACGACAAAGGAGCCAAGCGGCCCGGCGGCGCAGGCGAGCATAACCCCGGCCAGCCAGCCGGGCAGTAAAAGTTCAATCATGAGTGTCCGTTACCCTGGCGTAAAATAATGCGGCCCTGAAGATCGTGGCGGTGATTGTGGTTGTGGCGGTAAATGCCAAGCTGCTCGGCGCCGCGATGGCCAAACATAGAGATAAATTCCGGATGCATGGAGACCACTTCCGGCGTACCGGAGCAGCAGATATGGTGGTTGAGGCAGAGCACCTCATCGGTCTTGGCCATCACAAGATGTAGATCATGCGAGACCATCAGCACCGCGCAATCCAGCTCTTTGCGCAACTCATCGATTAAATTGTAGAGCGAGACCTGGCCATTAACGTCAACGCCCTGGGTTGGCTCGTCCAGCACCAGCAGCTGGGGCTGATTGAGCAGGGCGCGGGCAAGCAGCACGCGCTGCGTTTCACCGCCGGAGAGTTTCTGCATCGGGGCATCGATCAGGTGGGCTGCCTGTACGCGTTTCAGTGCAGGGATGAGATCCTCTTTGCGCGTGCCTGGGCGCAGACGCATAAAGCGGCCTACAGTAAGAGGCAGCGTAGCGTCGAGCTGCAGTTTTTGCGGCACATAGCCGATGCGCAACGCTTTATCGCGCTTGATAACCCCCGCGTCGGGTGCTACCAGGCCAAGTACAACGCGCACCAGCGTCGATTTACCCGCGCCGTTAGGTCCGAGCAGCGTCAGAATTTTACCTGGACGCAAATTTAAAGAGATGTCAGAGAGCACGCGGCGTTGACCGAAAGCGACGCTGACATTTTCAAGCGTTATAAGATTCGTCATAGCATTTAAGGGGTTGCAGAAGTTGTCGAATGTTATAATATCACATTCCACACACTCATTACGATGAATAGACGCATTATGTTACATAAAAATACGCTTCTTTGCGCAGCGCTTTCCGCTGCGTTTCTCACCCTAACAGCACAATCCGCTAACGCCGCCGTCGTCACTTCGCTTAAGCCGCTGGGCTTTATTGCATCCGCCATTACAGATGGCGTGACCACCACCGAAGTTATCCTGCCAGACGGTGCCTCCGAGCATGATTATTCTCTGCGTCCTTCTGATGTAAAACGCTTGCAAAACGCGGACTTACTTTTTTGGGTTGGGCCGGAAATGGAAGCCTTCATGGTGCGATCTGCTCAGCAGGTACCTGCGCAAAAACAGGTGGTGATGGCGCAACTCGACGGCGTGAAATCGCAGCTGATGAAAGGCGCGGATGAAGATGAGCATGGGGGTCATGAAGGTCACGATCACGACGAAAATAGTGAGCATCATCACCATCATGGCGAATACAACATGCATTTGTGGTTAAGCCCAGAGATTGCACGGCTTTCGGCGGTTGCAATCCACGATAAATTAGTGGAAGTTATGCCGCAAAGTCGAGCCAAGCTGGACGCCAACCTGAAGGCATTTGAGGCATCATTAGCCCAGGCCGATAAGCAGGTCGGTAACGAGCTGGCACCGCTGAAAGGGAAGGGGTATTTCGTTTTTCATGACGCCTACGGCTACTTTGAAAAACAGTACGGTCTGACTCCGCTGGGTCACTTTACCGTCAACCCTGAAATTCAGCCTGGTGCGCAGCGTTTACATGAAATCAGAACACAGTTGGTTGAGCAAAAAGCGGTCTGCGTTTTTGCTGAGCCACAGTTCAGGCCAGCGGTCGTTGAAGCTGTTGCACGAGGAACCTCCGTTCGTATGGGAACGCTGGATCCACTCGGCATCGGTATCAAGTTGGGTAAAGAGAGCTATCCCCAGTTCCTTACACAACTCTCTTCCCAGTATGCGAGCTGCCTGAAAGGAGAATAACGAGGAAGTGAACACGTGCAACAGATAGCCCGCTCTGTCGCCTTGGCATTTAACAATTTGCCGCGACCCCATCGCGTGATGCTGGGGTCGCTCACCGTACTGACCCTCACGGTCGCCGTCTGGCGGCCCTACGTTTATCACCCCGAAAATAACGCGCCGATTGTCAAAGCCATCGAGCTGCCTAAAAGCGAAATCCGCTCGCTGCTGCCTGAAGCCAGTGAACCTATCGACCAGTCCACGGCGGATGACGTTGACGATATTCCGCAAGATGAGCTGGACGAGAAAACCGCCAACGAAGCTGGCGTACACGAATATGTTGTCTCGACCGGCGATACGCTCAGCAGCATTCTGAACCAGTACGGCATTGATATGGGCAACATCAGCCAGCTTGCCGCTGCGGATAAAGAGCTGCGTAATCTGAAAATCGGCCAACAGCTCTCCTGGACACTGACTGATGATGGTGATTTACAGCGTCTGACGTGGGAGATGTCGCGCCGCGAAACCCGCACTTATGACCGCACCGAAAACGGCTTCAAGATGTCCAGCGAGATGCAGCAGGGCGACTGGGTCAATAAGATGATGAACGGCACCGTTGGCGGCAGTTTTGTGGCCAGTGCGAAAGAGGCCGGCATGAGCAGCGGCGAAATCAGCGCCGTCATCAAAGCGATGCAGTGGCAAATGGATTTCCGCAAACTGAAAAAAGGCGATAAATTTTCAGTATTGATGTCCCGTGAGATGCTTGATGGTAAGCAGGAGCAGAGCCAGTTGCTCGGCGTGCGTTTGCGCTCTGACGGTAAAGATTACTACGCGTTCCGCGCCGAAGATGGCAAATTCTACGATCGTAACGGCACCGGCCTTGCGAAAGGGTTTATGCGTTTCCCGACCGCGAAGCAGTTCCGCGTCTCCTCTAACTTCAACCCGCGTCGCCTTAATCCGGTCACCGGGCGCGTTGCACCGCACAAAGGCGTCGACTTTGCCCTGCCGCAGGGGACGCCGGTGCTGGCCGTCGGTGACGGTGAAGTGGTGATTGCGAAGCGCAGCGGCGCGGCGGGTAACTATGTTGCTATCCGTCACGGGCGTACCTACACCACGCGTTACATGCACCTGCGTAAACTGCTGGTGAAACCGGGGCAGAAAGTGAAGCGTGGCGATCGCATCGCGCTCTCGGGCAACACCGGGCGCTCCACCGGGCCACATCTGCACTATGAAGTATGGATCAACCAGCAGGCCGTGAACCCGCTGACCGCTAAACTGCCAAGAACGGAAGGGCTGAGCGGTTCGGATCGTAAGGATTACCTGGCGCAGGTGAGAGAGGTATTACCTCAGCTGCGGCTGGAGTAATTCGCGTAATAATCAGGCGTTCAAAGCCGGTGCTTGCTTAGCATCGGCTTTTACTTTTGTGCGAAAGATAACGCATCGCTACACTATCCCCCTATCTTGTTGAGATTTTTGACCAGCGGACGATGCATGGAAACCAAAAAAAATAATAGTGAATACATTCCTCAGTTTGAGGGCGAGTTTCGCCATCCGCTTCACTGGGGCGCCTGGCTTGGGGTGCTGGCTTTTGCCGGCGTCGCCCTGATCCCGCCCTCTGTTCGCGATCCGCTTCTGGCGAAACTGGGGCGTTTTGCCGGACGACGCGGTAAAAGTGCCCGTCGTCGTGCGCAGATCAACCTCTACTACTGCTTCCCTGAAAAGAGTGAAGCCGAGCGCGAAGCGATCATCGATCATATGTTTGCTACCGCACCGCAGGCGATGGTGCTGATGGCTGAAATGGCGCTGCGCGGCACGGAAAAAGTTGCCTCCCGTATTGAGTGGCAGGGCAAAGAGATTATCGACGAAATGCACCGCAACGATGAGCGAGTCATTTTCCTCGTGCCCCATGCCTGGGGTGTTGATATTCCTGCGATGCTGATGTCCTCTCAGGGCAAGCGCATCGCGGCGATGTTTCATAATCAGGGCAATAAAGTTTTCGACTATATGTGGAACAAGGTTCGCCTGCGTTTTGGTGGCCGCTTACATGCGCGCAATGACGGCATCAAGCCCTTTATCCACTCGATACGCAACGGCTTCTGGGGATATTACCTGCCGGATCAGGATCACGGCCCCGAGCAGAGCGAATTTGTCGACTTCTTCGCCACTTACAAAGCGACGCTGCCGGCGATTGGTCGCCTGATGAAAGTGTGCCGTGCCCGTGTGGTGCCGCTTTTCCCGGTTTACGATGCCGAAACGCACCGCCTGACGATTCTGGTGCGCCCGCCGATGGACGATCTGCTGACGGCGGATGACACCACCATCGCGCGGCGGATGAATGAAGAGGTGGAGAACTTTGTCGGCCCGCATCCGGAGCAGTACACCTGGATCCTGAAGCTGCTGAAAACGCGCAAGCCGGGTGAGATCGAGCCCTATAAGCGCAAAGAGCTCTACAAAAAGAAATAGCCAAAAAAAAGGCCTCTCACTGTGAGAGGCCTTTTACTTTCTGAGAATCCGTTATTCGACGGTCAGAATGCGCGTGGTGTTAGTGGTACCGATGGTGCTCATCACGTCACCCTGCGTCACAATCACCAGATCGCCGGAGAGCAGGTAGCCTTTATCACGCAGCAGGTTCACCGCGTCGTTGGCTGCGGCAACGCCGTCGTTATGGCTGTCGAAATAGACCGGCGTCACGCCGCGATAGAGCGCGGTCAGGTTAAGAGTGCGCTCGTGGCGGGAGAGGGCAAAAATCGGCAGACCGGAGCTGATACGCGAGGTCATCAGTGCGGTACGACCCGATTCGGTCATCGAGATGATCGCCGTAACGCCTTTCAGGTGGTTGGCGGCATACATCGCTGACATGGCGATCGCCTCTTCGACATTGTCGAACTGAATATCGAGGCGGTGCTTGGAGACGTTAATGCTTGGGATCTTCTCTGCGCCCAGGCAGACGCGCGCCATCGCGGCAACGGTTTCGGAAGGGTATTGCCCGGCTGCGGTTTCCGCGGAGAGCATTACCGCATCGGTGCCGTCGAGCACGGCGTTCGCCACATCCATCACTTCCGCGCGGGTCGGCATTGGGTTGGTGATCATCGACTCCATCATCTGCGTTGCGGTGATCACCGCACGGTTCAGCTGACGCGCGCGACGAATCAACGCTTTCTGGATGCCGACCAGTTCCGGGTCGCCAATTTCAACGCCGAGGTCGCCACGGGCAACCATCACTACGTCGGATGCGAGGATCACATCGTCCATCGCATCCTGGCTGCATACCGCTTCCGCACGCTCGACTTTGGCGACAATCTTCGCATCGCAACCTGCATCACGCGCCAGACGACGTGCATAGTTGAGATCTTCACCGCAGCGCGGGAAGGAGACGGCAAGATAATCGACGCCAATCAGCGCGGCGGTAACGATATCCGCTTTATCTTTATCGGTCAGCGCTTCTGCAGAGAGGCCGCCGCCCAGTTTGTTGATGCCTTTGTTGTTGGAGAGCGGGCCGCCGACAGTCACTTCGGTGAACACCTTCATGCCCTGAACTTCCAGCACTTTGAGCTGCACGCGGCCATCATCCAGCAGCAAGATGTCGCCCGGCACCACGTCAGCAGGCAGGCCTTTATAGTCGATACCGACTTTCTCTTTATCGCCTTCACCTTTGCCAAGGTTAGCGTCGAGCAGGAATTTGTCGCCGATGTTAAGGAAAACCTTACCTTCCTTAAAAGTCGAGACGCGAATCTTCGGTCCTTGTAGATCGCCAAGGATAGCAACATGACGTCCCAGTTTTGCCGCAATCTCACGCACTTTATCCGCGCGTAATTTATGATCTTCCGGTGTTCCGTGTGAGAAGTTCATCCGCACCACGTTAGCGCCAGCAGCGATAACCTTTTCGAGGTTGTTATCGCGGTCAGTGGCCGGACCTAAAGTGGTGACGATTTTGGTTCTGCGAAGCCTTCTGGACATGTAATACTCCGTTGACTGAAATAACGAGGTGTTGCGTGAACATGAATTCGGGTTACGCGCGCCGTGACAGGCAAGGCCGCTAACCGAATAGCGTAAGTAACTACCGTTTTTGTTATGGTCTCTTAATGATTATCGTCTTTGATAAGCAGTTCCTTATCAAAGCGCGATTCTTTGAGCGCTTCTTTGACTCGCTTCAAGTTATCCCGGAATTTTGCGCCGCGGCGTAATGTGAACCCGGTCGCCAGCACATCAATGACCGTCAGTTGCGCAAGACGGGACACCATCGGCATATAGATATCTGTATCTTCAGGGACATCCAGCGTGATAGCAAGGGTTGCTTCACGCGCCAGCGGCGTACCCGCCGAGGTCAGCGCGATCACCATGGCATCGTTTTCACGCGCCAGATGCGCCAGCTCCACCAGGCTTTTCGTGCGGCCGGTGTGGGAAATCAGCATAACGACGTCATCATCGCTACAATTCATACAGCTCATGCGTTGCAGCACAATGTCATCGGAGTAGACCACCGGCACGTTAAAGCGGAAAAACTTGTTCATCGCATCGTGGGCGACGGCCGCAGAGGAGCCCAGACCAAAGAAGGCGATTTTTTTCGCCTGGGTGAGCAGATCGACAGCGCGATTAACCGCTGCCATATCAAGAGACTGACGCACGTGATCGAGGCTCGCCATCGCCGACTCGAAGATTTTGCCGGTGTAGGCTTCTACACTGTCATCTTCATCGACATTTCGATTAACATAGGGCGTGCCGTTGGCGAGGCTTTGTGCCAGATGCAGTTTAAAGTCGGGAAAGCCGCGCGTGTCCAGGCTGCGGCAAAAGCGGTTTACCGTCGGTTCGCTGACCTCCGCTTGTTGCGCAAGCGCGGCGATGCTGGAGTGGATAGCCAGCTGCGGCGCGGTGAGGATCACTTCCGCGACTTTTCGTTCTGATTTGCTAAGGTGTTCCAGTCGGGACTGGATTTTTTCCAGCATATTCATAGGCGTTAATGCGCTCCTGGTGAAACGATTACACTGATTGCGCGAATCGTTACGCAGTTTGCGTCGATATTACGCCTGCGCAGGGTAGAAAGGTAAGTGATACGCTGAAATGTTGTTGTTTTTTTTCATAACATGATCAGAGTCGGATTTTCGCCAGCGGCTGGTGGGCAAATAAGCCGCGCAATCGGCGCAAATATGCGCATTTTTCATGACAACCCAATAACGCACTTCCTGACAAGGCCTGATAGTTTCGGGAATTACGTAAAAGCAGTACAGTGCAGTGTAATAAAATTACAACTGAAGCGGATGACAGCTTCAGGATAGCTAACTGAGGAGAGTGACATGGCGGTAGTCCAAACAGCCCAGGCGTGTGACCTGGTCATTTTCGGCGCGAAAGGCGATCTCGCACGCCGGAAATTGCTGCCTTCCCTGTACCAGCTGGAAAAGGCCGGTCAAATTCATGAGGAGACGCGGATTCTCGGGGTCGGCCGCGCCGACTGGGACAAAGCAGCCTATACCAAAGTGGTCCGTGAAGCGCTCGAAACCTTTATGAAAGAGAAGATCGACGAAAGCTTGTGGGACAAGCTGAGCGGTCGTCTCGATTTCTGCAATCTTGATGTAAACGACACGCCTGCCTTCAAACGCCTCGGCGCGATGCTGGATCAGAAAAACCGCACCACCATCAACTACTTCGCGATGCCGCCGGATACTTTTGGTGCCATCTGTAAAGGGTTGGGCGCTGCGAAGCTCAATGCCAAACCGGCTCGCGTCGTCATGGAAAAACCGCTCGGTAACTCTCTTGAGACCTCCCGTCAGATCAACGATCAGGTGGGCGAGTATTTTGAAGAGTGCCAGGTTTACCGTATCGACCACTATCTCGGTAAAGAGACGGTGCTCAACCTGCTGGCGCTGCGTTTTGCCAACTCCCTGTTCGTCAATAACTGGGATAACCGCACCATTGATCATGTCGAGATCACCGTGGCGGAAGAGGTGGGTATCGAAGGGCGCTGGGGCTATTTCGACCAGGCCGGGCAGATGCGCGATATGATCCAGAACCACCTGCTGCAGGTGCTCTGCATGATCGCGATGTCACCGCCGTCCGATCTCACTGCCGACAGCATTCGCGACGCGAAAGTAAAGGTGCTCAAATCCTTGCGTCGTATCGATCGCACCAATGTGCGGGAAAAAACCGTACGCGGTCAGTACACCGCCGGTTTCGCCCAGGGCAAGAAAGTGCCGGGCTACCTGGAAGAAGAGGGCGCGAACAAGTCGAGCCATACCGAAACATTTGTTGCGATCCGCGTTGATATCGACGACTGGCGCTGGGCCGGTGTGCCGTTCTACCTGCGTACCGGTAAACGTCTGCCAACCAAATGTTCTGAAGTCGTGGTCTACTTCAAAAACCCGGAACTCAATCTGTTTAAAGAGTCCTGGCAGGAGCTGCCCCAGAACAAGCTGACCATTCGCCTGCAGCCGGACGAAGGGGTGGATATCCAGATCCTCAACAAAGTGCCGGGGCTAGATCATAAACACAATCTTCAGACCACGAAGCTTGATCTGAGCTACTCCGAAACCTTCAACGAAACCCATCTGGCGGATGCCTACGAGCGCCTGCTGCTGGAGTCGATGCGCGGCATTCAAGCACTGTTTGTGCGCCGCGATGAAGTGGAAGAGGCGTGGAAATGGGTCGACTCCATTACCGAAGCCTGGGCTGCGGATAACGACTCACCGAAACCGTATCAGGCCGGTACCTGGGGTCCGGTAGCCTCGGTTGCAATGATCACCCGGGATGGCCGCTCCTGGAACGAATTCGAGTAACCATCGAGATGCATGTTGCGCAATTTTACCGGTAACATGATCTAACACAGCTCTGCGAACAATTTTTCTTTTTCAAAGCCCTGCTGGATTCACCCGCGGGGCTTTTTTTATTACACTGGCTGCAGTGATTTTGCCTTTGGGGCGCGGCGCTCAGGTGTTTTCAGCTTGTTACGCATAATGAAACGCACGGTTAGCACGCTCTCCCCGAACAGATAAATTTCAGGAGCCTCTATGAATCCAGTAATGTTACGCGTAACAAATCGCATTATTGAACGTTCACGCGAAACCCGCTCAGCCTACCTGGCGCGCATTGAGCAAGCCAAAAGCAATACCGTGCGTCGTTCGTCGCTGGCCTGCGGGAATCTGGCGCACGGTTTTGCCGCCTGCCAGCCCGACGATAAAGCCTCGCTCAAAAGCATGTTGCGCAACAACATCGCCATTATCACCTCCTATAACGACATGCTCTCCGCGCATCAGCCTTATGAAGTCTATCCCGACATTATTCGCAAAGCGCTGCACTCGGTGAATGCGGTCGGCCAGGTAGCGGGTGGCGTACCGGCAATGTGCGATGGCGTGACGCAGGGTCAGGATGGGATGGAGCTCTCGCTGCTGAGCCGCGAAGTGATCGCCATGTCCGCGGCGGTGGGGCTCTCTCACAATATGTTCGACGGTGCGCTCTATCTTGGCGTTTGCGACAAAATTGTCCCGGGGCTGGCGATGGCGGCGCTGTCGTTTGGTCACTTGCCCGCGCTGTTCGTGCCGTCAGGCCCGATGGCGAGCGGCCTGGCTAACAAAGAGAAGGTGCGTATTCGCCAGCTCTACGCGGAAGGCAAAGTCGATCGCATGGCGCTGCTGGAGTCGGAAGCTGCTTCCTATCACGCCCCAGGCACCTGTACTTTTTACGGCACCGCCAACACCAACCAGATGGTGATTGAGTTTATGGGCATGCAACTGCCTGGCTCCTCCTTTATTCACCCGGATGCGCCGCTGCGTAAAGCGCTGACCGAAGCCGCTGCCCGCCAAGTAACGCGTTTGACCGGTAATGGCAACGAGTGGATGCCGCTCGGCAAAATGATCGATGAAAAAGTGGTGGTTAACGGCATCGTCTCTCTGCTGGCAACCGGCGGCTCCACCAACCACACCATGCACCTGGTGGCGATGGCGCGCGCGGCGGGCATTATCATCAACTGGGATGACTTCTCCGAACTCTCTGAAGTGGTGCCGCTGCTCGCGCGCCTCTATCCAAACGGCCCGGCAGACATCAACCACTTCCAGGCGGCGGGCGGGGTGCCGGTATTGATGCGCGAACTGCTGAAGGGCGGTTTACTGCATGAAGAGGTGAATACGGTGGCCGGTTTCGGTCTGACGCGCTACACCCAGGAGCCGTGGCTGAATAATGGCGAACTCGACTGGCGTGAAGGCGCGGCGGCGTCGCTGGATGATTCGATTATCGCCACCATTGATAAGCCGTTCTCGCAACATGGCGGTACCAAAGTACTGAGCGGTAACCTTGGGCGCGCGGTGATGAAGACCTCCGCCGTGCCGGTAGAGAACCAGATCATTGAAGCGCCAGCGGTGGTGTTTGAGAGCCAGCATGACGTATTACCGGCCTTTGAGGCGGGTCTGCTGGATCGTGATTGTGTAGTCGTGGTGCGTCATCAGGGGCCGAAAGCCAACGGCATGCCAGAATTACATAAACTGATGCCGCCACTTGGTGTATTATTGGACCGCCGTTTCAAAATTGCCTTAGTTACCGATGGACGGCTGTCAGGGGCATCAGGTAAAGTGCCGTCGGCAATCCATGTGACACCTGAAGCTTACGACGGTGGGTTGCTGGCAAAAGTGCGTGATGGCGACATTATCCGGGTTAACGGGCAGACAGGTGAGTTGACCCTGCTGGTTGCTGACAAAGAACTTGCCGCACGTCAGCCGCATATTCCTGACCTTAGCGCAATGCGCGTGGGCACAGGCCGTGAAATGTTCGGCGCGCTGCGAGAGAAGCTCTCCGGCGCAGAGCAGGGCGCAACCTGTATCACTTTTTAAGACGACAAGATTTCATTCTGGCGAGAGAAAAGATTGATGAAAAACTGGAAAACAAGTGCAGAAGCCATCCTGAAAACCGGCCCGGTTGTACCGGTGATCGTGGTAAACAAACTGGAGCACGCTGTTCCGATGGCGAAAGCGCTGGTTGCAGGTGGCGTTCGCGTACTGGAAGTGACGCTGCGCACCCCATGCGCGATTGACGCTATCCGCGCCATTGCAAAAGAAGTCCCTGACGCCATTATCGGCGCTGGCACCGTGTTGAATCCGCAGCAGCTGGCGGACGTTACCGAAGCGGGCGCGCAGTTCGCCATCAGCCCGGGTCTGACCGAGCCGCTGCTGAAAGCTGCCACCGAAGGCACCATCCCGCTGATCCCGGGCATCAGCACCGTTTCTGAACTGATGCTGGGCATGGATTACGGCCTGAAAGAGTTCAAATTCTTCCCGGCGGAAGCGAATGGCGGCACCAAAGCGCTGCAGGCGATTGCCGGTCCCTTCTCCCAGGTGCGTTTCTGCCCGACTGGCGGCATCTCTCCGGCTAACTACCGCGATTACCTGGCGCTGAAAAGCGTGCTCTGTATCGGCGGGTCGTGGCTGGTTCCGGCCGACGCGCTGGAAGCAGGCGATTACGATCGCATCACCACACTGGCACGCGAAGCCGTTGAAGGTGCGAAGCAGTAATCAGCAGGCAGGTTGATAAAAAGCCCGGACGCACTGCGCACCGGGCTTTTTTTTATCCGTTGACCTGCACCGCGTTAGCTGAGGCCACCGCGCGGGCGACCGCACTCTCAACATCCTCGGCTATCGCCAGCGCCACGCCCAGACGGCGCGATCCTTCAATCTCCGGTTTACCGAACAAGCGCAGCTGCACGCCTGCGTCAACCGCGTGGTGGAGATTATCAAAGGTGACGTTCTGGCTGTGCAGCTGCGGCAAAATCACCGCCGAGGCGGCCGGGCCGTACTGGCGGATCGCGCCAATTGGCAGGCCTAAAAAGGCGCGCACATGCAGGGCAAACTCGGAGAGATCCTGCGAAACCAGCGTCACCATTCCCGTATCGTGCGGGCGCGGGGAGACTTCGCTGAAGATCACCTCATCGCCGCAGACAAAGAGTTCGACGCCGAAAAGACCATGTCCTCCGAGCGCCAGCACCACCTCACGGGCAATCTGCTGAGCGCGCTCAAGCGCTGCGGCCGACATCTGCTGCGGCTGCCAGGACTCACGATAATCACCATCCTCCTGGCGGTGGCCAACCGGTGCGCAGAAGTGAACGCCATCCACCGCGCTGATGGTCAAAAGGGTTATCTCAAAATCAAACTTCACCACGCCTTCGACAATCACGCGACCGGCACCGGCGCGACCACCCTGTTGCGCATAGGCCCACGCGCTGGCCAGCTGGTCGGCAGATTTGATAAAGCTCTGCCCTTTGCCCGAGGAGCTCATTACCGGCTTCACGATGCAGGGCAGGCCGATTTCGCTCACCGCCTGGCGGAAGCTCTCTTCGCTATCGGCAAAACGGTAGCTCGACGTGGGAAGCTGCAACTCCTCTGCCGCGAGGCGACGAATCCCTTCCCGGTTCATCGTCAGTTTTGTGGCGCGCGCGCAGGGAACCACACGCTGCCCGGCTGCTTCCAGCTCAATCAGCGCGTCGGTGGCGATAGCCTCAATCTCCGGCACAATAAAGTGCGGCTTCTCCTCGGCGACCAGCGCTTTTAACGCCTCGCCATCAAGCATGTTAATCACATGGGATCGGTGCGCGACCTGCATCGCGGGCGCGTCCGCATAGCGGTCAACCGCAATCACTTCGATACCGAGCCGCTGACATTCGATAGCCACTTCTTTGCCCAGCTCGCCTGAGCCTAATAACATCACACGCGTGGCTGCCGGACGCAGCGCAGTTCCTAAAAGAGTCATAGCGAAGTACCATTAGAAAAAAAGTGGGCGCAGTATAACGAAAACGTTTGCGTCTGTCTTTTTCACTTGCGGTGGTTTTTTCATCGCGCTATTATACTGTACAAATACACAGTAAAACGAGGCTGCATCATGGCGGTAGAAGTTAAATACGTAGTCATTCGCGAAGGTGAGGAAAAGATGTCTTTTGCCAGCAAAAAGGAAGCCGATGCTTACGACAAAATGCTCGACCTGGCGGAAGTGCTGGGCGACTGGTTAGGCACCGGTCCGGTAGCTCTGGAAGAAGAGACCCGTGAACGCATGGCGATGTGGCTCGCCGAGCAAAAAGATGCGCTCAACGGCATTCTGAAATCCGGCAAACTGCCCGGTACAGAGAGCGAAGAGGGCGCACCCTCGGCAAAAAGTGCTGAAGATGAATCTTCTGACGCGGTCGACATTAAAAGCGCCAGCAAGCGGGCGAAAGTTGCCTGATCTTGCACCGCCGGCAATTTGTACCATGCTTTGAATGGGTATTAACCAGGAGATAAGCATGAAAATAGCAGGGGTAGTAACCGGTCTGTTTTTGCTGGCGGGCAGTATAGCGGCTCATGCCGCCGCACAGAAGGTCGTGAAGTTTCCTTCCTGTGAAGGGCTTAACGCTGAGGGCATCGCCGCCAGCGTTAAGCGCGACTATCTGCAAAACCGCATTGTGCGTTGGGCAGACGATCAGAAAAAAATTGGTCAGGCGGATCCGGTGGTATGGGTTAATCCGCAAGAGGTGACTGGCAAAGGTGATAAGTGGACGGTGCCGCTCACCGTGCGCGGTAAAAGCGCCGATATTCACTACCGCGTAATGGTCGACTGCCCGGCGGGCAGCGCGGCGTACAAATCGCAGCCATAGCGCCGAAATTTTCCTGATCTTTCCAGATACAGACACTTCCTGACATCTCCCTCGCTTACTCTTGCCTGACGAAAGCGGTTAAGCGAGGGAAAATCATGAACTGGTTAAATCAATTACAGTCGCTGCTGGGTCAGAAAAGCGGTGCATCGACATCCTCCTCTTCCTCCTCAGAGGGCCAGGGCTTAAATAAGCTGCTGGTGCCGGGAGCACTGGGCGGTCTCGCCGGGCTGCTGGTTGCCAACAAATCATCACGCAAACTGCTCGCCAAATATGGCACTGGCGCGCTGCTGGTCGGCGGCGGGGCGGTTGCCGGTACGGTGCTGTG
This sequence comes from Kosakonia sp. S57, assembly GCF_016516575.1. Taxonomy (NCBI): domain Bacteria; kingdom Pseudomonadati; phylum Pseudomonadota; class Gammaproteobacteria; order Enterobacterales; family Enterobacteriaceae; genus Kosakonia; species Kosakonia sp. S57. The sequence continues at coordinate 89,544 of NZ_JACVUL010000004.1, forward strand.
GAACAAATACAAAGACCGCATTCGCGAAACCCATCAGGATGAACCGCAGTTTGGCCAGCAGCAGTCGCCGCTGGACGTGCGCACCGAGCGTCTGATTCTGGCGCTGGTCTTTGCAGCGAAAAGCGACGGCCATATTGATGAGCAGGAACAGGCGGCAATTGAGTCTCAGTTGCGCGAGGCGGGCATCGAAACCCAGGGGCGTGAGCTGGTGGCGAAAGCGCTGGAGCAACCCCTCGATCCGGCGCGGCTGGCACAGGGTGTCAAAAATGAGGAGGAGGCGCTGGAGCTCTACTTCCTCAGCTGTGCGGTTATCGACATCGATCACTTTATGGAGCGCAGCTATCTTAACGCGCTGGGCGATGCGCTGAAGGTGCCGCAGGACGTCCGCGAGGGCATTGAACAGGATCTTCAGCAGCAAAAACGCGCCCTTACATCCTGAGCGCGATAACGTTTCGCTTGCAACGCGCGTTTGTTTTGCCACCCTTATAGGTATGGAAAACAGAAAAAAGATAAGTGCTATGTTGCCGAAAGCAAAACAGATCCCCCACGCCATGACCGTTCATGGCGATACCCGCGTCGATAATTACTACTGGCTGCGGGACGACACGCGCTCTCAGCCAGAGGTGCTTGATTATCTGCATCAGGAGAATGATTACGGGCGTGAAGTGATGGCCTCCCAGCAAGCGCTGCAGGATGACCTGTTGCAGGAGATCATCTCCCGCATTCCGCAGCGCGAAGTCTCCGCGCCCTATATTCGTAACGGCTATCGTTACCGGCACATTTATGAGCCGGGCAATGAGTACGCCATCTATCAGCGCCAGTCGGTGCTCAGCTCTGAATGGGACGACTGGATAACTCTTCTCGATGCCAACCAGCGCGCCTCGCACAGCGAGTTCTACACCATGGGCGGCCTCGACATCTCGCCCGACAACACCATTATGGCGCTGGCGGAGGATTTCCTCTCGAGGCGGCAGTATGGTCTGCGCTTCCGCAATCTGGAGACCGGCAACTGGTACCCGGAGGTGCTCGATAACGTCTCGCCAGATTTTGTCTGGGTGAATGACTCCGAGACCGTCTACTACGTGCGTAAACATGCCACCACGCTGCTGCCTTATCAGGTCTGGCGCCACACGGTCGGCTCGCCGACGCAGCAGGATGAACTGGTATACGAAGAGAAAGATGACACCTTTTACGTCGGGCTGAGCAAAACTACCTCGCAGCACTACATCACCATTCACCTTGCCAGCGCCACCACCAGCGAAGTGTTGCTACTCGATGCTGAACTGCCGGATGCGCAGCCGCTCTGCTTTTTGCCGCGGCGTAAAGAGCATGAGTACAGTCTCGATCACTACCAGCACACCTTCTATCTGCGCTCCAACCGCGATGGCAAAAACTTCGGCCTCTATCGCACCAAAGTGCGCGATGAGCGGCGCTGGGAGGCGTTAATTCCCGCCCGCGATCACATTATGCTGGAAGGCTTCACGCTCTTTACCGACTGGCTGGTGGTCGAAGAGCGGCAGCGTGGCCTGACAAGCCTGCGGCAGATCAACCGTAAGACGCGGGAAGTGGTCGGCATCGCTTTTGACGATCCGGCTTACGTCACCTGGCTTGCCTACAATCCCGAGCCGGAAACCTCGCGGCTGCGCTACGGTTACTCCTCAATGACCACGCCGGATACGCTGTTTGAGCTGGATATGGATACCGGCGAGCGGCGCGTGCTGAAGCAGACGGAAGTGGCGGGCTTTGACGCCAGCGACTATCGCAGTGAGCATCTTTGGGTGGTGGCACGTGACGGCGTTGAAGTGCCTGTCTCGCTGGTTTACAACCACAACCATTTTCGCAAAGGCGAGAATCCGCTGCTGGTCTACGGCTACGGCTCCTACGGGGCAAGTATCGATGCGGACTTCAGCAGCAGCCGACTGAGCCTGCTGGATCGCGGTTTTGTCTGCGCGATAGCGCATATTCGCGGCGGCGGCGAACTGGGTCATGCCTGGTACGAAGAGGGGAAATTCCTCAACAAGCAAAACACCTTCAATGACTTTATTGATGTCACCGACAGTTTGCTGGAGCAGGGCTACGGCTCGCCGCAATACTGTTATGCGATGGGCGGCAGCGCGGGCGGCATGCTGATGGGCGCGGTAATTAACATGCGTCCCTCTCTCTACCATGGCGTGATCGCCCAAGTGCCGTTTGTCGATGTGGTCACCACCATGCTTGATGAGTCGATCCCTTTAACAACCGGCGAGTTCGAGGAGTGGGGCAATCCGCAGGATGAGACCTATTACCACTATATGAAAGGCTACAGCCCGTACGACAACATTGGCGCACACCCCTATCCACATATGCTGGTGACCACCGGGTTGCACGATTCGCAGGTGCAGTACTGGGAGCCGGCGAAATGGGTGGCGAAACTGCGGGAGTATAAAACCGACGATAATCTGCTGCTGCTCTGCACCGATATGGATTCCGGGCACGGCGGTAAATCAGGGCGTTTTAAATCCTACGAAGGGGTGGCGCTGGAGTATGCGTTTCTGATCGCGCTGGCGCAGGGGACACTGCCCGGCAAAGGGTAATTACCCCTCGCCAAGGTAGTGTTTAAGCGTTAAACGCAGTTCCGGGCTCATGCTGTTGAGGTTGTTAAACAGCCAGCGCAGGTAGCCCGGATCGCGGTCAGCGATCTCGGCAACTGGTTTGCCGCGGTATTTACCAAAGGTAAAGGTGGTCATCAGCGCCGGGCGTCCGGTGATGGTGGCCATCTGCTCAGCGCTCCAGCCAGAGACCTGCATAATGTCAATCAGCAGGGCGGCGGTGATATAGCAATCATAGAGCGCGCGGTGGTGATGCAGACCGGCTGGCGTCTCTACGCTGAGCTTGCGGGAGTTATAGAGCGCCATATTGCTGTATTTGATCCCCGGCCATAAACGCCGCGCCAGCTTCATGGTGCAGATCCACTCGCCGGACATCTCTGGCAGCACGCGGCGGTCAAAGCTGGCGTTGTGCGCCACATACCACTCACTGCCGTGATAATAGGGGACAATCTCTTCGATCCACGGCTGATCCGCCACCATCGCTTCGGTAATGCGGTGGATGGCCATCGCCTGCGGGCTGATGGGACGGTCGGGGCGCACCAGGTGGCTCTGGGGATTAACGATTTGCCCGTCCACCACGTCCACCGAGGCAATCTCGACGATACCGCCCTGCAAATCGCAGGTTTCTGTATCGATAACACGTAACATAGTCGGCTCCATTATTTCATTTTCGGCTCATAGGGGAGGCGAGAGAGCGAGACGGAGGCGAGCCGGTGGGCAATCAGACGTTCACGAAACCAGCCGCGCAGATGTTCGGGCTGTTCGCGCTCAACCGCTTCGGCAATAACCGGCATATTGTAGCGCTCTTTGAAGGCAACGCCTGCGGCGGCCAGATCGACATTCACCTTATCCATCTCTTCTTGTTCGAGCTGCGCAAGATTGGTCATTATGAAATTCTCCTCAGTTCAGGCGGCAAAAGTTACTAAGGCTGTCGCAGAAAGACAAGCGTGGCGGCGATGAGACTCGACTCAACTATTGTACAGGTTTATCCTCTATATCGTATGCATAACAAAAAGGAATGCTTCTATGCTTATCTCCCCGACGCAACGCTTACGCACTTTAGCCCTCATTACCACCCTTTTTGTCACCCCGGCAGTGCTGGCGCATGCCCACCTCAAAGGCCAGTATCCGGCTGCGGATGCCGATGTGACGGCAGCGCCGCAGGCGCTGACGCTCAACTTTTCAGAAGGGATTGAGCCGGCGTTCAGCGGCATTAAGGTGACAGACGCGCAGCAGAAGGCGATCAAAACCGGGGCGGTTAAGCGCAATGAAAAGGATAAGACCCAGATGATTGTGCCGCTCGAACAGCCTCTGACAGCGGGCAAGTACACCGTTAGCTGGCATGTGGTCTCAGTCGACGGCCACAAAACTCACGGGCAGTACAGCTTTTCTGTGAAGTAATATGCTGTCATCGCTCTTTGTTGGGCTGCGATTTATTCATTTCGCCGCCTTGATGCTGTTATTTGGCAGCGCGCTGTTCAGCGCCTGGCTGGCACCGCGCGATCTGCGCCGGACACTCACCCAACACTTCCTGCCGCTGCAACGCGTGTGCCTGATCCTTACGGCATTGAGCGCGCTGTTGCTCTATGCGGTGCAGGGCGGGATGATGGCCGGTGGCTGGCCGGAAGTGTGGCAGCCCGCGATCTGGCGTGCGGTTGCCGGTACGCAAGCAGGTTCACTGCTGGCCTGGCAAATCATCCTCGCGCTGCTGACCCTCTTTGCCGGGCTGTTGCAGCCAGCGCAGCAAAGGAAGTTGCTGCTGCTGACGGCGCTGCAGTTTCTGTTGGCGGCGGGGCTTGGTCACGCAGCGATGCGCGAAGGGCTGCCCGGCGTGCTACAACACATCAACCATGCGCTGCATCTGCTGTGCGGGGCGATGTGGCTGGGCGGCCTGCTGCCGGTGCTGTTTTGTATGCAGCTTACGCGTGAGGGGAGCCACCCTGCGGCTATTGGCGCGATGATGCGCTTCTCCCGTTATGGTCACGTAGCGGTGGCAGGCGTTATCCTTACCGGCATGGTTAATGCGGTGTTGATTCAGGGGCTGGGGTGGCCGTGGCAGAGCGCCTGGGGGCGCATGCTGTTGCTCAAATGTGCGCTTGTCGCGCTGATGGTGGCAATCGCGCTTGTGAACCGGTATGTTCTGGTGCCACGCTTGAGCCTGGTCGATAACGGAGCGCGGCAGCGCTTCATAACGTTAACCCGGGCAGAATTGATAATCGGTGCGCTGGTGCTGGCGGCGGTAAGCCTGTTTGCCACCTGGGAGCCTTTTTGAATAAATCTGGTGAAAAGAATGAAAAAGAGTGTGATTGCAGTATTAATGCTGACCAGCTCAGCCGCCGCGCTGGCTGCGCCGCAGGTTATTACCGTCAGCCGTTTCGAGGTTGGCAAAGAGAAATGGGCCTTCAATCGCGAAGAGATAATGTTGACCTGCAGGCCGGGCAATGCGTTGTTCGCCATTAACCCGAGTACGCTGGTGCAGTATCCGCTCAATGATATCGCGCAGAAACAGGTCGACAGTGGGAAAAGCACCGGTCAGCCTGTCAGCATCATTCAGGTTGACGATCCAGCACATCCCGGGCAGAAAATGAGCCTCGCCCCCTTTATCGAGCGCGCGAAATCCCTCTGCACGGGCTGATGAAAATCACCTGATTCAGCATAAAAAAACGCAGGTCCGGTTAACACCGCCTGCGTTTTTTTATGATAAACGTGACAATTACCGGATTTTTCTGACCACATTTGTCGCGGACTGGAAAAGCTGGTGTCGTCATCTATTCTTAAGGTGCAAGGCGACTAAGCCTGCATTAATGCCAACTTTTAGCGCACGGCTCTCTCCCAAGAGCCATTTCCCTGGACCGAATACAGGAATCGTATTCGGTCTTTTTTTATATTATTGAATACTAAGGATTTTTTAGGCATTCACACTAAAATCCACCAAAATTCCACCAATTCCTTGTATTTAGTCTAAACCGTAACATACTCAGCCCCACGGGAGTCTAGGTATTTTTTGGTCATTGATAAATTTTTATGACCCAACAGCCGCTGCGCAAATTCTTCGCCTTTTTCCTTCTCATAAAGCCTACTGGACAGACTTCTAATTTCGTGAAAGGACGGCGGGTAAGGGCCAAATTTCAACACAGTGATATCACGGGTATCTGAAAATGCCTGGGTTAACCCATCTGGCGTCAGTGGTCCGGGCTTTCTTCCACCCCGACGCACCGGCGAGTAAAGCAGGAACTCAGATGGATTGTTCACTCTGCAACGTTCTATCACTTCTTTTAAATGAAGATCGGCTGCTTCCAGTTTCAGGTCTAAAGGGATGGCTAATTTATTCCCTGTTTTCTCCTGTATGACAAACAATCTGTCTTCCCGGATGTCAGTGAATTTCATCATGGCTATATCCTCGCGTCGCTGAGCCGTGACCAGCGCAAGATCAAATGCATTTGCCGCCCATACTGAATTAGCTGCTGCTGTTTCTCGTATCGTAAAATACGCTTCAAGCAGTAGACGTTCCCGCTTAACTTTTGGTGCCGGTGTGCGAGTGGGTTCTGCCGGGTTCCTTTCTATATGGCCTTCCACGAGCGCCTCTCTGAATACATCGAGTAGTACAGATCTCAGACCTGCAGCCATGCTTTTTTTATCGCAGGCAATGTATGTTTCCAAAAATTCCGCAATGTCTTTTGTTGTAACTGCGCTAAGAGCGATGGTGCCGAACTCTTTCCTGATCGTCTCCATCTGGTTCCTGCGAACTTTCATTGTGTTTGGTTTTAATTCCCTTCGCTCGAGAATAACGTCATACCTCTCCAGCCATTTAGCCATAGTCAGGGTGGGCGTTTCTTTTATGCGCTGAAGTAGACTGGAGGGGATATAGTTCTGATCAAGATAGCTGTTGGCTTCAATGGCCTGGGCTATCGCTTCCCTGCGATCAATGCGGCCCAGATAGATTACCTGGCCGGTTATTGGGTTGCGCCAGGAATAAAGCTTATCTCTCTTGCGAAAGGTCAGGTTACGGGGCAGGTTAGCGTCGTAACGGGCTGGCCTCTGCATTCTGTAATCTCTCCAGTAAAGTCCCTTTGGACGGAATTTTTAGATGCTGTGGTTTTAAGCGCAAATTCTTCTTGCTCGGATCAACATAGATAGCATCCGGGCGGAGCTTATACTCTTTACCGTGTAGCTCGGGGGCAGGATAGATCTTGCCTTCACGTACCCATCTGCGAAGAGTAGAAAGTGATGGCGGTGATGAATACACTTCAGCGGCCCATTCCTGCAAATTAAGAAGCTTTGCCATTCTGTTCTCCTGCGCCTACCACCCGATTATAGGGACGGAGGGCGCTGTTTGATGATAATTCGATATCAAGACATCCGGCCGGCGAGGGCACGCAGACGCCGAGCGCCCATGATCGCTGTGGCCACGTAGCTGGTGCTGCGGTTTTCTACCTCTACCGTTACCTTCATTCCGTCCACCAGCACTGTGTATACGCTGGTCATAGCCCGGCTGGCATAATCACCGAACCGTTCAACATGCTGGGCCAACGCTGCATCGCACGCCCTGCGGGCCATCGGGGAATCTTTCCTGCTTCGGTTAATAAGTCTCATTCGGCACGCTCCGGGTCAAACACGTCCCAGCAGTTTCGCTCGATATTCGCCAGCAGGCGGCGATCTTCTATCTCGGCCAGCGGGCGGCCGGTTAGCTCTGCCACTTGCTGGTTGTTATACGTCAGCAACATGTTCAGCTCTTCAACACTCCAGCGGGCTTGTTTCTCGCTCATCTCATTACCGAGAGGGTTGCCCCTCCCGCCTCCCTCATGCCACGTATTCGGGCTTCATATCGAGCAGGGTAACGGCAAACTGGTCATACAGCTCGTCGCCCAGATGGCGCTTCGCAGCAGCCAGTGCCTGCTCTGCTTTGGTGAACTGCTCTGCAGCATCCGGTTCGTCAGGCTGGGGCAGGGAGTTGATCGCCGCTTCCACCTTGTTGCGGGCGTCTACCAGGTAGTAGCGCCGTACGGCTTTGTTTTTCAGTTCAGTGAACAGCGCCGAACCGAGAGTAGTTTTGGCCGCTTCAATATCAACCCGCACGGCTTTGGCCTGGTCCACGGATTGAGCTGCTTCAATGCGATCGCGGAACTCGTCGGCCATGCCATCAATATTGGTACCGGACTCCTGCGCACTGTTAGTTGTCGATTCAGCCGGGATATCAGCAACGCTGACGCGCTGCTGCGGGGCTGGGTTGATTTCTTTTTCCTGACGATCTTCAAGCTCATCAGGTGTGTAAACGCCCAGGATCACATCCGGACAGAACAGACGCGCCCAGCGTTTTACTGCCAAATAGGCGAGTTGCTGGCGGGGATCATCAGCCCACAGTGTCGAATTACGGGTGCGGGCCTGAGCCAGCAGCAGATCCAGCTCACGGGGGTGATCTTCGCCTTTGAGCGTTGCGCGGATGATAATGCCGATACCTGCTTCGTCCGCCATGGTCCAGCCCGGAACCCGGTATTCGCCTTTTTCACCTTTGCGGATGTGAAATTTTCCGACCACTTTTTCCCATGGGCCGTACCACTCATACTCAAAGCGATTCGCCAGCACGCCGCTGCGTGAAATCACTGCGTTTACCAGCTGGGCCTCATATCCCAGCACGCCGTTAATCAGATGGGTTTTCTGCGCCACGGCGAAAGGGTTCATTTGCCACTGCGCCGCCTGCATTGCAACGGCCATACAGTCGGCTTGGTTGCCCTGAAGGTGTTTCGGTACTGTCGCCGCACCCTGCGCCATAATCTGGGCGAAAGTGCTGATGGCATTAAGGTACTGTGAATCGAACAGCGCGATGTTTGAGTTAACGACAGTGTTCTGGTCGGCTACTGCTACGTTTGTGTTCTGCATTCTTGTTCTCCTTAAGCCGCGCGCAGCGCTTCAAGTCGGCGCAGATCGTACTCGGTGAGTTCGTCGGTGTAGTCGGTGGTGATCGGCGCTGGCCACTCGCCGGTATCGAATGCGTTGGCAATGGCGCGCATAGTGGCGCGGTACTCCAGGATACCCAGCTCCACCAGCTCCTGCGAAGCCTCAACAATGGCAATCCAGTGATATCCCTCGTCCTTGTTGACGAAGATCCAGAAGAACTGGTCGAGGCTTGCCGTCTCCATGTACATACCGGCGCTCAGGTGGTAATCGCGATCGATGATTTCACGGTGCAGCTTCGCCCGCAGACCTGACTGCTTGATGTTCCACATAGAAATCGTTTTGAGGTCGGCACCGATGCGCACGCCATCTACGTCCAGCTCAAGGTCAGGGCGCACACGGATTTCGAGGCCGGTCTCTTCGTCGATGCCGAAATAGCTCGTCTCAACGGCGCGATCAGGATGCTGCAGCAGCTTTCCGGCGGTCGGGTGCGCATGCAGCGCTTTCTGGATAGCCAGCGCGGTTTCCAGCTGCTGGCGGGTCACCAGCACCTTGCCTTCCGGGTTCTCGCGCCAGGCATCCAGCAGCTCGTCGGCAAACACAGCATCTGGTTTGACTGCCTTGACGGCCTGAATCAGGTCGGCTTTCGTACCCGAAACTTTCAGGGGCTGTGGCTTCTGCGCTTCCTGCGCTACCAGGTCAGGATTAATGATTGCCAGCTGCTCCAGCAGCGCGTCACGGCTGCCGCTGGTTTTCACCGGAGCGGGCAGGGTGGCGTTGTACTCTTTTATGCAGGCTTTCATAGCTGCAGCGGTCTGCTTCTTATCAGCCTCGATGCGCTGGAACTCTTCCGGCAGCGCCATATAGCTTTCTGCGGTTTCGTCTACTGCTACACCCAGCGGCAGCGGCATGGGCAGGGTGGCGTTATGGGCCTCCAGCAGCGCTTTGATATCATCAGCGCTGAGCTGCGACGGCAGGCTGTCGTTGTACTCGTCAATACACTCGCGGATCGTCGCCGTGGTGGTGAGCGCACCTTCCGGGATCTCCGGCTCAATGCTGAACTCAGCGGCCAGCATCTCCGGCTGCAACGCAAGCGCATGCACCAGATTGCCCATGTCGAGAACCTTCGACCGCTCCTTCTGGATGGTCTTGGAGACGTGGCGCGCTTCGAAATACATCAGGGAGACACGGGCATCCTTCACCTGGGTGCTGCTGATGCCGTTCGCGGCATGGTAAACGTCGTTTGGCAGACCTTCATAACGGCCTGGCTCGAAGTAAGCTGGCCATTCCTTAGCAGCAGCCTCTGGCTCGGAAATATCCGCTACCGGTCCTATTTCTGTCGTTTCTGGTTCGGTTGGAGGTAATTCCGGCTCATCCTGGCTAAGAGCATCAATATTCTGGTCCAGATCGGCGGCAACGTTGCTCGTCAGTTCTGGTGTGGCAGCGGCGAGGATATCCGCCGGGCTTACGCTAATTGTTTGCGCAGCAACTTCATTAGCGACTTCGACTGCTGGTAACGCATTACCAGCTTCGACTTTGCTCGGGTCAGTCTCTTCCATCTGCACACTGCCAACGATCTCCACTTCCTGTTTTGCGACTTCGTTTGAGGGGGTAATGATGACCGGGTTTGCTTTTTCATCCAGCAGACCATCGATGGAGAACATGCCGCCGCCGAGGTTGGATACTTCTGGCTGAGGGGTGGCGACGAGCTGGTGTGACAGCTCGGTGCACTGAATGACTCCGGCATCCACGGCCGCGCTATCAATCTGACGCGCAGCGGCGAGGATTCTGGCCTCAGGTGTATCATGCTTGTATTCATTGAGAGTCGCGCTGATATAACCAGTCATGCGATCCGGGAATGTTGTTATGCCTGAGGACGCTTCGCGGATGAGCGCAAAAATTGCAGCGCGCGAGTAATCCAGGATACCTGCAGTTTTACGTAGTGCTGTGGACCACTCTTTCCAGGGACTTTCTCTTGCAGCAACAATGTCTTTAGCCCTGCGGTGAATAGAGCCGGGGATATTGTAGATATCAAAATCCATCGGCAGAGTTGCGCACGCGATCTCAATATCCAGTGTGTCCAACGTATGCTCATAGTCTGCATTACGGTCTGTTTTGATGCCGCCGCCCGCGTTCGTGCCGGTGTCGGTGCGCTGAATGGTTGAAACCCGGTTACCGTTAATCCATTCCTTAGCGAGCAGGCCGCGATCGATATAGTCCGTCGTTTTCCAGGCCTTCATGAACTGGAGCATCAGGGATAAATCAGGCGTCGCTTTGTCAGAAGGAAATACGCGCTTAACAGCATCGGTAAGCCTCCAGAACTCGAAGTCACGAAGATTTTTCATCCCCTCGACATTCTCGGCGGCCAGCAGCAGGTTTTGCACGTAGGAGTTATCGGTGTCCATTTCCAGCTGGCGCACAGTATTCAGTTGTTCATTGTCAATGTGGTACGCGTATTCCTTCTCGGTAATAAACTGTGCGAGGAGGCGGTGACGGAACGACAGCGTAGGAACAGCGTGCAGTTCAGTAATGTCCCTATCGCGGAATGCCTGTACCTGAGACTGGGCCTGGGCAACTTCTTCAGGCGTAGCTTCCTGCCGAACTATTTCACTGGAAGCAAGCGCATCTTCACCAGGTTCGCTGGCGTCGGCGAGTTCAGTGGCGGGCAGTTTGCCGCCGAGCCAGTCTTCGACCAGTTGGGCACGTTCGCCGACCTCTGCTTTAACCCAGCTCGACATGAAAGCAGCCAGCAGCGCGGGTTCGTGTTCTTTATCCTGCGAGAAAACGTCTTTGACAGCCTGCACCAGTTTCCACTCAGCGTGAAGGCTGAGTTCGCTCATATCAGGAACTTCATTTTTGGCCTGCAGCAGGTTCTGGAAATAAACATTTGCCTCATCCATAGCCAATTCGTTAGCGACGATCTGCTGTTCTTGGCTGATCTCCGAATGGTATTTGTCGCCCAGCAGATGGACGGCTAAGCGGACAGACGGGGTGCGATTTTCAAGCGGGGAGGTGTTGCCCGCATCAGCGGTATCCGTAGCCGTTACCAGCGCGGCAGGGAGATCTGCATCGTTGATGGTGCTGGCTTGGGCAAGGTCGGTTTCATCATGTGCCGCGGCGCCGGGGATCACGTTCCAGGTACGCTGGTCGTCAGCCAGTTGATAGCGATCGCACCAGGTGAAGTCGACGACGCCTTCTTCAGGCAGGTCGTTAACAATCGGAAAATCGGTGCGGATCGGTTTGGCATAGTCTTTACCGCGGCCAGTTTCGATACCAGCCTCTTCCAGCTCAACATCGAGCGTCAGGGCGGCGCGTGCTTCGCTTTTCGCAGTGAACCAAATCACTGCATCTTGCTTAGCGGATTTCTGAGTGGCCTTAACCACGTAGAAAAATTCCATGTCAGATCCTCATTTTTGGATGTAAGATCCCCGGGCCAGAGATAGCGCCCATTGGGTGAACTTTGGCTTTTTAAGTAGTTTTCCGGTGTAACTTTGGTCGGGAGCACCGGACGTACGGGCCGCCTTGCGCGGCTTTTACGTTATGCCTCGTGGGCCATTTGGTCGTACGAAGCACAACGTTCAGAGCAGTATTCTTTTTCTTTGCGCGCCAGCTGTGCGCCGTTGCGATAGAGAAGGGGACTTTTGACTACTTCCCCCGGTTCAACCGGCTTGCCGCAGTACCAGCATTTTGTTGAGTTACACATCTGGATTCCCCTTTTGCGCCAGCAGATAGCACAGGCGGCGAAGAATCACCTCGAAGAAGTTCAGCTTTACGGCCTGCTGCCGTCCTGGTTTGCGTGCGAAATCAATCATTCTCACCCTCGTTTGCCTTATCGCCGGCCAGCGGAACGTTTACACCTGATGCGCGTTATTAACTCCACCTCATCCGACTATTCGTATGCCGTCGGCGGCTACTTCGTGGGCTCCATGCCTGGGTGGTTCGTGGTGCGTCTTGGTGATAAAGATTAAACACAATGTTTAAACCAATGTCAACATAATGAGTATTTTTGATTAAACAAAAAGTTTATTTGTGGTTTTTTTGAGGGCGTTACGTGATAGGAGGCAAAAAAATCCCGACGCTATGGTCGGGATCAGGAAGTTCGATGCAGACGCCTGAAGGCGTGCAGGTGTGTGGCAGCATAAAAAAAACGGCTCGGTTGCCGGGTTATTTGGATTTTGAAAAATTGAAAATCTGTATGAGAAGCATACCTATATGTACTAATGAAGCAGCTGAGAGCCCAATGGCAAAAGATGGCAGCATAGGTATAGGGGTTTTGCTTGTTGCTAACAAAAATATGCCATTAAAAAAAATGATGCCGAGCTCAACGAATGTGAAAGCATACAATGTAATGACTGATGTCATGTATCCGTAAGCTTTTAATTTATAGATGTTTCTTCCACCTATGCCCATCATAAATGTTAGCGCTGCAATCAAAATTGCGATAGTTGTACCTGAATACGTTGCTATTGCAGCACCAAGAACATCGCGATGTTCGCTAAATGCAGTTCCGGGAAGCATGTAACGAAATAAGTAATAGCCCCCAACAATGAAGGGGAATGGCAAAAGAAATAAAATGATCGCAGGGGCTATCCTGTGCTGTTTTTTCATTAAGCCCTCCTAAAGTGTCAGAATGATAGCTCATCCCCGAACATTTTATTATAACTTTCAGCTATAATCGGTTTCATTTTTATGTAGCAGGTCGACATTTCACTTGCGAGTTCATCATTAGATGATTTGTACAAATTTGCACCAATGTGTCCTTTGCTCGAAAGATAAAAGTCAGTGAGTAAGTCTGCCGCTTCCTCTTTCCCTTTCAAAAGAATGCTCTCATGTTGCTCATCTACATTCTTAATAATTTCAGTGGCTAAGGATTTGATATTTTTTAATCGTTTTGGTTTTACTGTTATTTCTAATCCTTCAAGGAGTTCTTCATCAATCGTTTCAGCACCAAGAGCTCGTAATAATGGGCTAAATAATTTTGAATCGGTCTCCACTCTAACTGTAGTGCGACCAATGAACTGCATGTCTAATGCGTCATCTTTGGTGATGTCTCTCATTAATGGTTCAATGACTAACTTATAGCCAGAAGGGATATAGCATTTACCATTAATATATGAAGCTAAATCTCGAGTTCGTGGACCATACAGAGTATTAGCAAAACCAATAACATTATTCCGAACTTGAAGGAAAGATGGAAATCCTAAGGACTCATCAGAGCTTAGCGCATTACGCAATTCATCTACGGATAGAGTCTTGCGGTTGATCTTTTTCACGAGTTCCGAGTCAAAGGTTTTAGTGAGCAAGAAAGTGGCGTCAGAGATATGGTGGGCAAAAACAAAGTAGTCATCAATCTGTTGGGCATGATTTTTTGCGTCAATTACCTGAGTTCTGAACGCGGAAAAAAGATCAAGTGACACCTTGGATTGACTTTTACTATCCTGCAAATACACGGCATAAAAATTAAGTTTCATGTAGCCCCTAAAATTATTAGTTTAATTGAATAAACACTAGGCGCAGCGTTCTAGTTTCTACATTTAGGTGCTTGACCTCTCACTTTGCGGATCTTGTTTTTTTAAACCCTTGAGTTTAATACCTCAATCCTTCTGCGATCTGATCCGCCCCTTCATGTACCTCTCATACGGCTCATCCAACTCCTCCAGGCGAAGTGAGAGCTTGCGGAGCATGTTTTGTTGCTATTCTTCCGGCAGCTGGCGAACAATATACCTTTTATATCAACACCATCACTGTCACCACTACGAATGCTATCAACAGCATTGCCATAACGATGATCGCAAAAGTTGTCGAGTCCTTAAAGTAAGTCTTTTCCTGGCCACTTACAGGACCAACGAGCATGATCCAGATGAAAATGAAGGTAAAGCATAGAACAGCGATGGAAATTAAAAACGCGCCAGTTTTCAATCACGCCCCTCGTCATTTGCATCAGATGTTTCTTACTCAGCGTCACCCTTGATTCGTCTGCTCATGTATTTTTCATACAACTCATCCAGTTCCTTCAGGCGAAGCGCGAAGATGCGGAGCATGTTCTGTTGCTCTTCTTCCGGCAGCTGTCGATAGAGCTCGAGTAAGCGCTGTTCGTCAGTTTTAAGTCCACCTACCTCATCTACTTTTTGCCCTAAAAGCCAGGCAAGACTAACTCCAAGCGCATCCGCCAGTTTAATCGCAGAGCTTTTACCTATCGTCCCGCGCACGAACCAGTTGTTTACAGACTGGGAACTGACACCGCAAATACGCGCCATGTCAGCTTTAGAAATACCTTTTTGCTCAATGATTTCATTGAGTCTGCGCACTTGTGGGTGATCCGTCTGATGAGTTTTCTCTTTCATAACAAGATTCTAAACCATATGTTTATTTGCTCAACGCTCAAAAAGTTGACATTAATATAAACATAATGTTTAACTTCTATCACATCACCATTGGAGCTCAGATATGAATGCATTAGACAAAGCCATTGCCACCGCGGGCAGTGCGACAAAACTGGCTGAACTTTTATCGATTAGTGCCATGAATGTTAGTCACTGGAGAAATCGGAATGGGGGGCTGGTTCCCCAGGCTCGAGTACTTCCGATTTTTCATGTCACTGGTGTAACTCCCCACGAACTGCGCCCAGACCTCTACCCAAATCCAACTGACGGTTTACCAAAGTAGGAGTACTGACCATGCAAACGGCAGGTTTTCATGATGATAGCAGGGGGCTGCCCGCTCCGCTGAGATCTAATTATCAAGGCGTTCCGCGCAATAACTGTAAGCTCAACCATATTCGGGAAGCAGTGAAGGCGTGGAACAGGGCAACGCCCGGTTCTGCGCAGCTTCACATCTCGCAGCTGGTGGCTAAGGAGTGGATAGCGCGCGGGGGGCGCGGTCTGTTACTGGCAGGTTCTGAGCACAACACCAAGCAGAATTTTTTCCGGATGATTAACGATCCCGGCCCGAAGAACGACAAAAACCTGCTGCAGCTTATCCCGATCATCATCGATGTGATGGCGAGTGATAACGAGCAGGTAGCGCGCCGGTTTGGGCTAATCAGCGGAAAAACAAAGGCCGAGCTTATTGCTGAAGCGATGAAAGAGTGCGCCGAAGCAAAACAGGCCGTTCTGCTCAACGTACCAGAACATCAGAAGCTGAAAGAGGTGAGCGAGGGTATTGCGTCGCTGTTCCGGCTAATGCCAGAGCAGACAGGGACACTAATGACGATCGTCACTTCAATGCTGGGAGCAGTATGACAGGGCTAAAAATGGTGAAAGCCGCGCTGGTGAGACAGCAACGGCTTTCGGGTGCAACTACCGATAGCAACTGCGAGGTCATTATGACAAACGCTTATTTAAAACACCATGCGAAAGGGGCATAGCTATGTCAAATGTCGCTTACGCCGATTTTGCGGCACGTACTGCCGCCAGGAGCAACAGGATGGAGAACCAGAAGACCGGTTTCATCCCGTTGTACCGGAGTGTACTGAAGCAGTCCTGGGGGAAAGACGTATATCTTCGCACCCTGTGGGACAATCTGCTTCTTACCGCTGCGAGACAGCCATATACGGCCAACTTTAAGGGCCGTCAGTGGCCATTGCAGACCGGACAACTGGTAACCACCACAGCCGATCTGGGGCTGGCTCTATGCGACCGGAACGGGGAACCCACCAGCCGTCACGCAGTGGACCGTATGCTCGCTTTTTTTGAGAAAGAAGGGATGATTACCACCGCTGGTGAACGCCGGAAGGGCACGGTGATCACCATCACAAACTACGCGCTTTATGCTCAAAAAATGGACGATTTACCCGCGCATAACGCCGCGCATAACAGCGAGCATTACCCCGCGCATAACGAATCCAGTAACGGCGAGGCTTCGGAGTGTAGTGCCGCGCATAACCCCGAGCATAAGGGCGCGCTTAAGCCCGCGCATCATGAACAAGAAGTAATATTAAATACTAACGTATTTAATGATCGTCAGAAAAAATCCAAATCTCTTCCTGATGCTGCAGTTCAGACCCCCGCAGGTGACAAGTGGGGTACCGCTGAGGATCTGCAGTGCGCAGAGTGGATGCTCGCCCTGCGCAACATGACCAAGCCTTCGATGAAAAAACCGAACCTGACCTCCTGGGCGAATGACATCCGCATGATGCGCCAGCTCGACGGCCGCACGCATCGCGAAATTTGCCAGCTGTTCAAATGGGCTGCGCAGGATTCGTTCTGGCACAAAAACATTCTCTCGCCCGCGAAGCTGCGTAAACAGTGGGACACTCTGGATCTGCACCGCGAGGATGGCAGCCGTAAGCCCGTCAACGATGCACCGGCCAGTGACGCGCACTGGAACAGCCCTGAAGCATGGGAGGATTTCATATGAACCACGAATTGTTTCAGGCCGTACAAAGCCGCGATGGCGAAATGCTGGCACGCATGGCGGGCGGCAACCGGGATCAGGCCAAAGTCATCAACAGCGATGCCGAGCGTATGGTGGATCTCCTGTTCAGCCAGCTCAAGCAGGTCTTTCCGGCGTCCACGCAGACCAACCTGCGCAGCGAAGCGGATGAGCGTACGGCCAAGCAGCAGTGGATCGCCACGTTCGCCGAAAATGGTATCCGGAGCCGCGAGCAACTGGTGGCCGGAATGCAGAAAGCGCGTGCCAGCGTGTCACCTTTCTGGCCTTCGCCGGGGCAGTTTGTCGCCTGGTGCCGTGAAGGCAAGGGCCTCCTCGGTGTGAGCCCAGCTGACGTCATGACCGAATTCTGGAAGTGGCGGAAGCTCGTTTTCAAATACCCCACCAGCGAGCAATACCCGTGGCCACAACCGCTGCTGTATCACGTTTGCCTGGAGCTGCGCCGCCGGGGTGTTGATCGCCAGATGAACGAGAAAGAGCTGCTCAGTGAAGCCGGGCATCTGCTGGCGCACTGGGAAAAGCGTGTTGCCGAAGGTAAGCCGATCCCACCTGTTCGTCGCGCGCTGGCAGCGCCGCATAAGGATCGGGGGCCGACACCCGCAGAAATGCTGATTGCCGAGTACAAGCGCCGCCAGGCGCAGGGGAGGGTTTGACCGTGTGCAACCGCTTAAAACCAAAGCAAAAGGCCATCGTGGAGTTCATCGAGACAAACGGACCAGCAACGCCCCGTCAGATCCGTAAGCTGCTCGGCTGCGACATCCGTGAGGCCTACGATCGTCTCAAGCGCCTGGGTATGGCGGGGATTGTCAAAAATATCGGCAAACCGAAGCATCCGGAATACCAGTTGGTGCAGCGCTGGCAGGAAAAAATCAAGCAGCCGAAGCAGCGGCTACCAGCAGCGCCATCCGCCGCCGATGTCTGCCGCCAGAACTGGCAGGGCTACAAAATTCATAAAATTTTTGGGAGTGCACGGGCATGAGTGAATCACTGAACAACAAAGAGCTGGTCGCGGTTGGCCATGAGTTTGCGAAGGCGCTGAGCAGCGATACGCCGATTATCGACATCGCGAAAATGATGTCTCGCTTGGCCGAACGGCTAGACTGCACAACGGCTGTACTGCGCGAAACGGCTAAACAGCGTGATGCGCTGGCTGCCCTGCAGCAGCAAGATATCACCAAGGTGCTGGATGAATGCTCTGAATATCTCGACAGGGACTGCATCATGGAGTCGAACGGTATTAGCTACGAAGTTGCTGCTCAACGACAAGTAGGGGCAAAGGCTCTTCATGATGCATTAATTCGCAAAGGAGCAGCCCTATGAGCAAGTCACTTGAAGCACGCTGCATCCGCCGTTGGGAAGTTGAGTTCAAAGGCCGTTGCGATTCGAAACTAAGCCCCTGTTGGCGTAAGCACCACCTGCGCGGTTACATCCGCGAATGCGCTCTAACAACTGCTGACTGCATGATAGAGAACCTGGCTTATAACAACGCAGTGCATGATTTTTTTGCTGAAAACGGCGATGGCCGTGGCTGGTCTCCAGAGTTCTCGCTCTGGTACGACAGCAATCGTAGTGAGCAGTATCAAAAAGAAGCACAGAGCTACCTCAATGAAGAGGCCAGCAACGAGGAGATCGACGAAGAAATTCAGAACGAGCTGGAGGCCTGGAATGACTGAGCGAGGCATGATATTCGGCGGCAAAATGGTGCGCGCCATTCTCAACGGCGGGAAGAAGCAGACACAGCGGATTATGAAAAAACAGCCAGCAAAATTGCCATCGACAGATAACGTATTAATCCTCGACATGTACAGTGGCAACCATGCATCTTTTAGAAATAACCCAGGACAGAATAAACAATTAAGCTCTGCAGTTTCCCCCTACTAAAATTGGTTGGTTAAGTTAATGTAGCTAAAGAAAATCCCCTGCTTGCCGATGCCGGGTAAGGCATATTGCATTAGGGGATTATCATGTTTTCAAAGTTTATTTTTTTATTTGCCATTATCTTTGCTTCATCTATTAACGCTGCTTCGTTTGATTGCCAAAAAGCCACCTCTGTGTCAGAAAAAATTGTCTGCTCAAATTATGAACTAAATAAACTTGATGAAGTTCTGGGAAAGAATTATCAACTCATGCTGCGAGCTAAAGCTGATAAAGAAACTATCAGTGAAGGTCGTAGACAGCAGGTTTTATGGTTTAAAGAAAAAGAAAAATGTTCTGATGCACAATGCTTGCGGAGTGCTTATATTCAGAGAAACGATGAAATTTGCGAGTTTATTCTTGATAGAACAACTGGGCCTTTCGAATGCGTCAGTACTTCGTCTGCAATTCAGTCAATTCAAAAGCAAGAGTACGATGAGTCACACAGCAAGAGCCCAGACCAGGTAGTACAAGAAATTTATGCCCGGCATGCACAGCAGGTTGCTTCATTAGGCTTCTCTGAAAGAGAGCTGTCTTCTTGGCTTTATTTCACAGTTCAGGCGGGCGCACCGTATCGCAAGTTTTCAACTCTTGGACAGTATCTTGCCATGATGTATGAGCTCGACGGATTTAAGAGCATCTCAAAAGTTGATGACGGTGAGCATTTTGGTTTTAAGGTTAAAGTGTCTGGGCAACCTAGCTCTGGATTTGTATTCCATTTGGAAGATGATGAATATTATCTCACAGGCATAATACAGGGAGACGAAATTTACGTGGCCCCACAGAACATACAGATATCCAACCTGTTTTATAGCTACGGAGTGTATGCACTTGGCAAGAATGGAGCTGCTCTTTGACCGTAAAGCCCCGGCCAAATAGTGAACGATATTATTCACATAATATCGTTCACTAACTTGGTTGCCTGACCGAATAAATGACAACCTGCGGCAGGACTACGACGTGCTGGTGAAAATTTACAGATGAAGATTTTAATCTTGTTAACATCTGGATGCGCATACTGCCGCCTGTGGAACTTTATCGTGATCAGGGCTTACAGGATTTGTACATCATCGACCGCGACTACATGGACACTCGCCACGCCAAAAGACAAATAGGTTGCGCGCTGCGGTAACGCAGTGCCGCCGACGTTCGCTGAGGCGCTGTTACGCGCTAATCAGCCGGAAATGTGTCTGGCAGGGGGGAGGGCGGCCTAATTTGAATTACATTACAAGCGATATGGGGATTCTCATGTCGACAGGAGGGGCTTCTCCGGATGCCTTTTATACGCGGCGGCAGGGTGACTTAAATATGGTCGTTATTACCGACCGATAGGGTCTAATCGTTCTATTAGTTCGATTAATTAATAGGCGCATAGTAACAACAAACTACCTGCTTCATGCAGCAAAATAAGACACGGCCCACACTACATACGTCGACATAAGCGTCCAACAGTATGACGAGTGATTGCCGATCCGGTATTAACAATCAACATTTTTGACGCTGGCATCTATCCAATAGAAACGATCGCTCCTTAAGCGCTTTTTCCAAGAATAAACATTTAAATCAAAGACATAAGTTCATTTCTTTAAAATGTCTTTGTTGTGCACATTTGAGCCAAAATCATAAACACTGTTTATTCATACAGTAATTTAATGTAAGGTTATATCACGCCAGAAAAAATTTTCATTTTTCTTCCGGCGAACCTATTAGGAAATTTGCGCGATTTGTTATTTTGGCTTTATGGAATGGATTTCTCCTCGCCGAGAGGACGTATCTGTTGATAACAAAGAAGGGGGTTTTTGTGAAAAAAAGTCAGGGCCAAGGCGACTGGTACGATATTGTCAGGCGTTCAGACGGTAAGCTTATGGGGTCAATGCCGCTCGAAAGCCGCAACCTCCTCTACATCAAAAATGGCATGTTTTCATGTCGCCCTTTGATGGAGGATGAAGGTGTTTTCAATCTGTCGTCCGGAACACGTTTTCTTCGCCGCCTCGGCTACCGCCTCGAACAACCCTCTGATATTATGATATCAACGGACTGAACACCCGTTGACCTGATGCGCCACGGAGAATCCCATGGCGCAGTTACAACTCATTAAGCATTCTTCTAATATCCTGATCCCCGCCACGCCGGAGACCAGGGATTTTCTGCAATCAAAATGTAAGCTCGGCGCCGTGCTGGTGGCCGATTTCAAACAAGTCCGCAACCCGGCCTTTCACCGTCGTTTCTTCGCTCTGCTGAATCTCGGCTTCGAATACTGGGAGCCTACTGGCGGGGCGATCTCCTCAAATGAACGCAGGCTGGTTACCGGCTATGCCAAATACCTGGCAATGTTCGGTGGGAGCGAAACCGCGCTGCTGGATGCTGCTGAGCAGTACCTCGTTCGTATCGCCGATAAGCGCACGGGCAGCATCAGCGCCTGCAAATCCTTCGACGCCTATCGTGCCTGGGTGACTATCGAGTCCGGGCACTATGACGCCATTCAGCTGCCTGACGGAACCCTCCGGAAACATCCCCGCAGCATCGCCTTCGCCAATATGGACGAAACCGAGTTTCAGCAGCTCTACAAAGCTGCGCTCGATGTTCTGTGGCGCTGGATCCTGTCCAGGGCATTCAGAGACCAGCGCGAGGCTGAGAACGCAGCTGCGCAGCTGCTGAACTTCGGGGGCTGAGTCTATGAAAGAGACCTGGTTCTATCACATGGAATGCACCACGGAGCAGGCAGAAGAGCTGCTGGCGCAATACCGCCGGCGCGGCGTTAAAGTCGAGCGCAGCCTCAACCCTGATCTCATCACATGGACCGTCAGCGCCCAGCTGCCGGAGGGCAATCATCTGCCGCGCCCGAGCCGGGTATGGCAAAGCAAGGCGTGGGGTTGAGCATGGCTAAGAGACCACGTCGTAAATGCGCGAACCTGAGCTGCCGCCAGTGGTTCAACCCGGTCCGCGAAGGGCAGGTGGTTTGCAGCTTCGAGTGCGCCAGCGCCATCGGCAAAGAACAGACAGCAAAAGCCCGTGAAGCCGCTAGGCAGAAGGAACTACAGCGGCAGCGCACTGAAGAGAAGGCTGGTCGTCAGCGGCGCGCTGCGCGTCGTAAGGAGCTGAAGCCGATCCGTCACTGGGTGCAGATGACTCAGCGTGCATTCAATGACTGGCGGCGCGAAATGCTGCTGGCCGCCGGGCACGGATGCATCTCTTGCGGTACCAAAACCGCTTTTGCCTGGCATGCCGGGCACTACCGCACCACAGCCGCCGCACCGCAACTTCGGTTTAATCCGGACAATATATGGCTCCAGTGCTCTGCCTGTAACGTCCACAAATCAGGCAACATCGAGGCATACCGCGTCGCTCTGGTCGAGCTGATCGGCGAAGAACGCGTGCTGGCGCTCGAGTCCAACAACGAAACCCACCGATACACCCGGGAAGAACTGGACGGCATCCGCGCCAAGGCCAGGGCAGATCTTCGAGTACTGAAACAGTAGGAGGCCGCATGAAACTTGAATCTTCATTAAAACACTTCAGCCCTCAGGGTATGAATATCAGCGACAGTGTTAAAGGCACCTCTCCTGACAGGCTGACCGGTACAGATGTAATGGCCGCGATTGGCACCACCAGCATCCGCGCGCGCTTCGGTCTTGCTGCGTTCTTTGGAAAGGCCGGGATCAGCAAAACGGATGAGCAAATCGCAGTGCAGGCGCTGGTGCGGCACGCGGTGGAAGTTGCCCCGAAGAATGTGCGTAAAGCAGCTGGTGGCGAGTTTGGTTGGTGCATGCAGGTGCTGGCGCAGTTTGCCTTTGCTGAATATGCCCGTTCTGCAGCCAGCAGCAGCACCTGCACCACCTGCAGCGGTACGGGATTTATCTCAAGGCATGAGGATGTGATCAAACATCCGGGCATTTTTGATGTTGACGGTGTCAAGCTGGTCGCCCCAAAGATTAAGAATGAGCTGGTTAAGCATGCATGCACAGCCTGTGGCGGTAAGGGCATCATTTCTGCGCGTTGCCGCTGTGGCGGGAAAGGGGAAGTACTTGATCGCGTGGCAACGAAAGAGCGGGGCGCGCCGGTATTCAAAACCTGCGAGCGATGCTCAGGCAATGGCTTCTCTTCAGTACCATCAACGGCTGCACACAAGGCTATTATCCGGCGCTTGCCAGATTTGCATGTCAGGACATGGACTCGCAACTGGAAGCCATTTCTTGAGTCGCTGGTGGGGACTTGTCAGCAGGAAGAGGCCAAAGCTGAAAAAGAATTTCAGAATGCAACCAGCTTTAACGAAGAAGAGAACAAAATTTAGCATTTTAACTACATAAAGCTTGATTTTGTCCGAACTTGTCTAGTATTCTTCAAATCGTGGCATATAGCGCCTGTACGAAAAGAAAGTTTAAACCTCGCTTCGGCGGGGTTTTTTATTGCTTGAAATATTCGGTTTTACATCTGATAACATAACTATTTATCTTCATATTTCTTAAAAATTATTGATTTCAATGCCGATTCATAATCACTAATTTCTGAAATTGAAAGACTGTTTTCATATTTTTCCACGAACATTTCTTTAAGCGTTTTGATAAGTTCATCTCTGCTAAACTCTTCCCGAGACTGAGAATTTATAAAGCGCAAAATTGCTTCGCCTACTATGGCGTCAGTATTTTTGATAAAGGTTCCTTAGTAAATGATTATTCGACGGAACCTAGGGAAAAGTTGTTTTTTATCAGTAGGTTTCAGGGTGGGTAAGTATTGCATGAAGTAACAACGATTTTTCAAGCATACACGCTTTACCTTATGAAAGCTTTTATTTTAAGAAAGAATTAAATTTATAGATTTTTTTGCCAGTTCTTAAATGAAATTTATCTTCAAGCACCGCCTGGGGCGCATCAGGCGTGGCCGTCGCAGAAAGCGTACTAAACCCTCCATTAGAATTTTTCAAGGCTGCCATTTGGCGGCTTTCTTCATTTCAGTCCACAGGAAAACTATCAAGGCCACATTGTCGAGTGCAGCCCTGGCTCCTGACTCTTTAAATTACACAGCACCGACCCTTTACAGGCGGAGGTGGAGATGAAACATATGCCGGACAAAGACGCTGGTTTCTGGGCAGGTCTTATTGCCTGGTTATACAGCCACAAAACAGAATGGGGATATGCAGGTGTGGCGGGCATGTTTTCTCTGCTGCGCAGCGCTTATGCTCAGTCCTCATGGAGTAAGCGTGTTCTTGACGCCGTATCGTGCAGCGCGCTGGCATTCTTCGCCGCGCCGACGCTTCAGGTGGTCGGTGGCGTTCTTAACTGGAACGTGCCCGATACTGCCGCTCAGGTGTTTGCGGTGTACATCGGGTATGTCGGCAATGACTACATCAGCGAGAAGCTGCGCGGGTGGATTAGCCGCAGAACGGGAGATAACAGTGAAAATCAGTCCTGACGGGCTTGCCCTGATTAAGCGTGAAGAAGGCGAGCGCCTGAAAGCGTATCGCGACACCAAAGGCATTCTGACGATCGGCGTCGGTCATACCGGGCCGGTGGATGGCCGGGCCATCACTCCAGAGCTTACAATCAGCAAAGAGAAATCAACCGCGTTGCTCCTGGCTGATATTGCCTGGGTTGAGAAAGCTATCAACGCCAGCGTTAAGGTGCCGCTCACCCAGAATCAGTATGACGCGCTATGCAGCCTGGTATTCAATATCGGCAAAAATGCCTTTGAAGATTCCACCGTCCTTAAGCGGCTTAATGCCCACGAATATCACGGTGCGGCCGATGCTTTCCTGATGTGGAAACGCTCCGGTAACGATCTGGAGATTCTCCTGCCGCGCCGCCAGCGTGAAAGAGAGGTGTTTCTGACATGAACCCGATTAACCTCATCAAGAACTACTCACACATCATCGTTATCGGACTGATTTGCATTGCGCTATGGGGACTGAATGCCCGTAACGCCCAGCTAACAGCCACTAATGAACGGCTGGAAAAGCTGGCGAACAGCAAAGACGACCAGATTAACGATCTGCGATCGAAAAATGACGGACTGGCCGCCAGCGTGGGTGAGCTGGTCACAGCCGTCAGGCAGCAGAACCAGGTGATGTCCCAGGTCACTGAACAGCGCGCTGTAACCGCACAGCAAAACCGGAAGCTACAGAATGAAATTAAGCAATACCTTGAAGCGGATAAGTGTGCACAGTCTCGTGTGCCTGATAATGCTGCTGACCGGCTGCGCGCCGCAGCAAAAGCCGCGGGTGGAGTACCGGACAATAAGCCAGCCGCAAATCAGCCTGCCGGCAGAGCTGACCTCCCGCATTGATGCACCTGAGCCGCCGGACGGAATGACATTCGGTGACAGCGTTCAGCTCAGTGCGCAGTTATACGGGCTGGTGGGGCAATGCAATATCGATCGCGCTGCCATCCGGCAGATTGAAGAGAGCAGGCAACATGCTGCTGGTGTATTGGAAAAAATGTCCCCTCCGAAATGAAATCCGACACTTCGGAAGGGAGACCAAATGGTCGCTCGTTACGTATAACAAACGAAGCATAGTGCAAAGTGGATAAATAGATGTATAACCTAAGTCAAATCAGCAGGTTTCTTATTTACTTTTTTGATTTGTGTCGGTTTGACGGCTTGTTTGCGTAAAAAAAAAGCCCTCCAGGTGAGGGCTGCAATAATGCATGCTTGATTTGAAGAGATACTTGTCATTGGTACGACGTGCCCATCCCTGAGCTTCCCCTGGTGTGGGTAGGAGCCACATTGAGGAGATTTAACTGTTGCACACAATTCCCAAACAACAAGCGTAAGCGGTGAGCATTAGGAAGAATCCTACTGAATCAGCAGATTTAACTGCTCAAGCACTGCCTGTAATTTGTTCAGCCTCCTATACTTTCCGAAATGAATACGGAGGCAACTATGACATTCTTCATTGTCTGGGAAGCATACACAAGCGACTGGCAACTGATGCAGAAGGGCTCACGCTTCATGAGCACTGACGATCCTGACATCATCGATGTTGATTTGGCTGAATATGTGGCAGACATGGCAAAAGCACTAGGTATTGAGGAGAAATACCTTGTAATCACGTCGGTCCAATCGCTTGGATTTTTGAACTAGCCTCAGAACTGCTATGGTTAGAGCTTCATTAATTTTATTGAGGTCTCCATGCCATTTAGCACGCTGATCAAAACCATAACAATTTCAAATGCAGTTTCAGGGGATTTCAAATTCGAGATTTACCAGAATGAAAAGGCTCTTTTCCATGCCGATATATCCCGTAAGGATCCACTCGGTAAATGGGAGCAGTTCCGCAATAAGTTTAGATTTAGCAAAGCTTTAGACGTTGAGGAAGTTATTGGGCGTTGTAGAAAACTTGTTGATGATCAATTCCTTGATATGAAAGAGTAAGGTCGTCTCGGGACAGTAAATTTGAATTCGATCAAGCCACTGGCGTCCGCTGGTGGCTTTTTTATTGGAGTAACTAATGGCAAAGCCGGACTGGGGCGAGCTTCAGCAGCGGTTCCTGTCAGATCATGCCGCAAGTGGCGTATCACCAAAGGATTGGTGTGAAGCGCAGGGACTGAACTATGCAACTGCACGTCGACACATCAAAAAAACAACTGCGCAAATTGCGCAAAAAACTGCGCAGAAAAAAGTGCGCAATGCGCAGAAGGAAAAAGACGCTAATGCACTGGTTGAAAAACACGGATTGACAGCGCAGCAGCGAATCTTTGTGGCGGAATACCTGAAAGACCGCAACGCCACCCAGGCCGCCATACGTGCCGGGTACAGTGCAAAAACTGCTGAGCAAATTGGTTATCAGCTCCTTCAGAAAACTTCAGTTGCCGCTGCTATTGAGAAACAGCAGAAGGCCTCCTTGATGCGAACGCTTGCCAGTGCTGATGAGGTGCTGGCGCAGATGTGGCAGCTCGCTACTTTTGACGCTAACGAGCTCTCGCAATATCGCCGTGGTGCGTGCCGCTACTGTCATGGCTTTGGCCATAACTATCAATGGCGTGACATGGTGGAATTTGAAGAGCAGCGGCTAAAAGCGATCGAGAAAAAGGGTAAAGAGCCTGTGGACGTTGGCGGTTACGGCTATGACCACAACCGGGAACCTAACCCGGCGTGCCCGCGCTGCAATGGAGACGGCATCGGTCAGCCGTATTTCGCTGATACCCGCAAGCTACCGCCTGTTTCCCGTCTGGCGTATTCCGGCATCAAGCTCGGTAAGAACGGGGTTGAGATCACCGCCATTAGCCGTGAACGGATGTATGAAGCCGTAATGAAGCGGCTTGGCCTGGCGGACAGCGAGTTTGCGCAGCAGTTGCAGCAGATCGAAATCGAACGTCGCCAGCTGGAGGTGGAAAAACTCCGCAAAGAGCTGGCAGCAGATCCTGAAGATGAGGTACCGATGCCCGTGGCAATTAACATTAACGTCGCGGATGCTCGCGTAAGGAAAGACGATGACGGGGATATCGCCTACCCTTAACGTACCGCAGGCACAGTTTCTGGCTATGCCGCATAAGTTCAAGGCCTACGTGGCAGGCTTCGGCTCCGGTAAAACATGGGTGGGCTGCGGGGGCATCTGCAAGGGGATGTGGGAACACCCTAAGATCAACCAGGGCTACTTCGCTCCGACCTATCCGCAAATCCGGGACATCTTCTATCCGACAGTGGAGGAGGTGGCGTTCGACTGGGGACTTAAGGTCCAAATCAACGAGAGCAACAAAGAGGTCCATTTCTACGCCGGAAGGCAGTACCGCGGCACCACCATCTGCCGCTCAATGGAGAAACCGGCCACGATTGTCGGCTTTAAAATCGGCAACGCGCTTGTGGATGAGCTCGACGTGATGCCCGCCCTCAAAGCGCAGCAGGCCTGGCGGAAAATCATCGCCCGTATGCGCTATAAGGTCGCTGGACTGCGTAACGGCATTGACGTTACCACCACACCAGAAGGGTATAAGTTCGTTTATCAGCAGTTCGTTAAGGCAGTGCGCGATAAGCCTGAGCTGGCAACTCTGTACGGACTTGTGCAGGCTTCCACGTTTGATAATGAAGCGAACCTGCCTGATGACTATATTCCCTCGCTGCTTGCGAGCTATCCACCAGAGCTGATAAAAGCCTACCTGCGCGGGCATTTCACTAACCTGACAAGCGGCACCATTTACCACCAGTTCGATCGCAGGCTGAACAACTGCAAAGATGAAGAGCAGCCGGGCGAGCCGCTGTTTATTGGCATGGACTTCAACGTCGGTAAGATGGCAGCCATCGTTCATGTGAAGCGTGAAGGGTTGCCGCGCGCGGTGCGGGAGTTAGTGAAGGTCTATGACACTCCGGCGATGATCAAACGCATTCAGGAAGAGTTCTGGCGCTATGAGGGCGGCCGCTACGTTGCCAGCCGCCAGATCTACATATATCCGGATGCCTCCGGCGACAGCCGTAAATCCAACTGCGCCAGCCTGACCGATATTGCCCAGCTTAGAGAAGCTGGGTTCAGCGTCATTGTTAACGCTTCCAACCCGCCGGTGAAAGATCGTATCAACTCGATGAACGCCATGTTCTGTAATGCGCTGGGCGAACGGCGTTACCTGGTTAATGTCCAGCGCTGCCCGGTCTATACGGAAAGCCTTGAGCAGCAGGTATGGGATAAAAACGGCGAGCCGGACAAAAAGGCAGATAACGATCACCCCAATGATGGTGGCGGGTATTTTATTGTTAAGGATTACCCCATCGTCAAACCTGCATACTCAATCACTATGGATACCACCTTCTGATATGGCTAATAACGACATCACCTGGGTTCGTCCTGAGCACCGGGCGGCCAGTGCTGCCTGGAAGAAAATCAGGGACTTTTGCAAAGGGGCAGAGGCGGTAAAAGAACCGGGCAACAACTATCTGCCTTTACTTGACTCCACAGACAAGAGCACGCGCAACCGCAAGCGCAACGAAGACTACCTGCAGCGGGCGGTCTTCTATGCGATTACTGGTAATACCAAGATTGGCCTCCTTGGGCTGGCCTTTCGAAAGGATCCGACCTTTTCCGCGCCGGAGAAACTGAGCTATCTGCTGAAGAACGCCGACGGCGCTGGCACCAGCATTTACCAGCAGTCGCAGTTGGTGACCGAGAACGTGCTGGAGGTGGCACGTGACGGGCTTTATGTCGATTACGCTGAGGGTAGTGGGCAGGCCATTATCCTGCGCTATCTGGCCGAGAACATCATCAACTGGCGCACGAAGCGCATCAACGGGCGCGATCAGTTGGTGCTGGTGGTGTTGAGGGAATGTGTGGAGCAGGAGGATGGCTACGCGTTCAAGGATGAGGTCCAGTATCGCGAGCTTGCGCTTGAAGAGGGCCGGTTCATCTGCCGGGTGTGGCGCCGCAGCGCGGATGCCGGTTCCGCTACATACGCTGCTACCAGTGAATACCAGCCGAAGCCCAAAGGCAAAGACAGCTGGGACGAAATCCCGTTTACCTTCGTCGGCGCGCAGAATAACGATCCGACTATAGACGACTCACCACTCGCCGCGCTGGTGGAGATAAACCATGGACACTTCCGGAACAGTGCTGATTACGAAGACAGCGTGTGGTTCTGCGGCCAGGTCCAGCCCTACATGACGGGACTTGATGAAGGATGGCGCGATCATCTGGAAAAGAAGGGGGTTAAAATCGGCTCCCGCTCGCCGCTGCTGCTGCCCAGAGAGGGCAACTTTGGTTATGCCCAGGCGCAACCCAACATGCTGGCGAAAGAGGCTATGGACAGTAAGCGCGACTACATGGTGCAACTGGGTGCCCGGCTCATCGAACAGAACGCGGCGGTTAAAACCGCAACGCAGTCCAGCAGCGAGCAGACATCGTCCACTTCTGTACTGGGGATCTGCGTCTCGAACGTATCGGAGGCCTATTCACTGGCCATCGGCTGGTGCGCGAAATATCTGGGCGTCGGCGAGCAGCAGGCGGCCTACGCGATAAATCAAGAGTTCATAGCTAAGGTCGCCGAGTCCGGCATGGTTACCGCCATTGTGAACGCCTGGCAGTCCGGTGCAATCCGTGACACTGATATGATTCGTGCGCTGCAGAAGCTTGACCTCATCAACCCAGCAGACAGCCCCGACGATATTATTGACGAGCTGCACAACCCCAACCCCACCCTGATTGGCGGTAACAATGGCAACGGTAAATGAAACGTTACGTGACGAAGCCATAGCCCACACCGTCTGGATCAGTCGTTACAGCACTGGTGTGGCAAACCGCATGGTTAAGCTGCTGAACGACAGCGACGCTGAGCTTACCGCACGGCTGATGTTGGCGATGGACAGCCTGCCCACCAGTCAGTTTACGGTCAGCCGACTGGAAAGCATGCTGGGGAGCGTACGCGAGCTTAACCAGCAGGCAATAGCGGGCATGCAGACCAGCCTGGAGGATGAGCTCCTGCAGCTGGCCGGGCATGAAGCAGGCTATCAACTGAGCCTGTTTGATTCACTGCTGCCGCAGCGGGTGAAAGAGCGGTACCCGCTGCAGAGCATCACGCCTGAGCAGCTTTACGCGGCCGCCATGGCCCAGCCCTTTCAGGGACGTCTGTTGAGCGAATGGGCCGATAACCTTGAAGCCGACCGCATGGCACGCGTTGTTAATGCAATGCGTCGCGGCTACCTGCACGGTGATACCACGGAGACCATTGCCCGGCAGGTCCGCGGGATCGCCAGCAAAGGCTATAAGGACGGGGCGCTGCAGCTCAGCCGGACCAATGCCGCCAGCATTACCAAAACGGCTGTGAATCACCTGGCAGCCACGGCGCGGACTAATTTTGCAGAAGCCAACAGCGATGTACTGAAAGGTAAACAGTGGCTCTCCACCCTGGATAACAAAACCACGCCGACGTGCATCATCCGTGATCGCCTCCGTTACACTCTGGACAACAAACCTGTCGGTCACAAGGTTCCGTATCTGCAGGGGCCGGGGAAAATCCATTTCTGCTGCCGTTCCACGGAGACGCTGATTACCAAATCATGGCGTGAACTCGGGATCGACAGTAACGAGCTGGATGAAGATACACGCGCCAGCATGGACGGGCAGGTGCCAGCGGATACCACATATCTTGACTGGCTGGCCCGGCAGTCGCTGCCGCGACAGGATGAGATCCTCGGGCCGGAGCGGGCCGCGCTTTACCGCGCTGGCGAGCTGAAGCTCGGGGAAATGTTCACAGACAAGGGGGAATGGATAAGCCTGGCCCGCCTTAAAGCGCTCAGTTGATCCCAAAACATTTTTCAATTACGGCTGCCTCCGGGCAGCCTTTTTTATTGGGCGAGGCCCATAACATCCCAAGGGGAAATCATGTTAATCCGAAATATGCTCCTGAAATACTACGCACCAGAAGATGATGGCCAGGGCGGCGCGGGCGGCGGTACCGAAATTACGCCAGAAATTCAGAAGCTGATTGATGATCAGGTCGCTGCCCAGGTCTCCGGCCTGAAAACCAAAAACTCCGAGCTGCTGGGCACCATCAAGCAGCAGAAAGACAATCTGTCTCGCTTTGACGGTATCGACCCAGATGCGGTGCGCGGCATCCTGCAGCGATTTTCTGACGACGAAGAGGCAAAGCTGATTGCCGCCGGGAAAATTGATGAGGTGCTGGATAAACGCACCGAGCGCCTGCGCGCTGATGTTGATAAGCAGATCAAAGCGGCCAATGAACGCGCGGATAAAGCTGAAGCGTTCTCCGGCAAATTCCGGGATCGCGTTCTCGGCGATGCCATCCGGTCGGCAGCGTCAAAAGCTGGCGCACTGGCGGAAGCATCCGATGACCTGATCCTGCGTGCCAAAGGCACATTCCAGCTCAACGACGAAGGCGAGGCCGTAGCAGTTGATGCAAATGGCGACGTTCTGTTCGGTAAGGACGGCAAAACCCCACTAAGCCCGCTTGAATGGGCGGAGTCGCTCAAGGAGACGGCCCCGCACCTGTTCCCGCGCGCTGAAGGTACCGGCGCGGGTGGACACAAGCCAGGCGGTGGTGGCAGTCAGAAACGTTCAGAGATGAGCGCCAGCGATAAGGCGGACTATATCCGCAAGCATGGCCAGCAGGCCTTCCTCAAACTTCCGAAATAAGAGACTTACTCAATGGCTACAACTGTTAATAACGATCTGGTCATCTATGACGATCTGGCGCAGACCGCTTTCCTCGAGCGCCGCCAGGACAACCTGGAAGTGTTCAACACTTCCTCCAATGGGGCAATCCTGCTGGATAACGAGCTGATTGAAGGCGACTTCCGCAAGCGTGCTTTCTACAAGGTAGGTGGCTCCATCGAGTCGCGTGACGTGAACTCCACCGGCAAGGTAAATGGTAAAAAAATCGGTGCAGGCGAAGCGGTGTCCGTTAAGGCACCGTGGAAATACGGTCCGTACGAAACCACTGAGGAAGCCTTTAAACGCCGTGGCCGCACGGTTGACGAGTTCTCTGAAGTGATTGGCGTTGATGTGGCTGACGCTACCCTGGAAGGCTACGTGAAATATGGCCTTAAGGCGCTGACGGCGGCAATCGGAGCAAACACCGATATGGTGGTGACCGCCGATATCGAAACCGACGGGAAGAAAACCCTGACGCGTGGCCTGCGCAAATACGGTGACAAATTCAACCGCGTGGTGCTGTTCGTTATGCACTCCGCCACCTACTTCGACATTGTGGACGAGGCGATCGCCAGCAAGATATACGAAGAAGCGGGCGTGGTGGTGTACGGCGGCCAGCCGGGCACTCTGGGTAAGCCCGTGCTGGTGACCGATACCATGGATGCCGCCGCTATTCTGGGGCTGGTGGCCGGTGCGGTGACCGTGACTGAATCTCAGGCGCCGGGCTTCCGCTCCTACGACATCAACGATCAGGAAAACCTTGCGGTCGGCTATCGCGCGGAGGGTACAGTCAACGTTGAGCTGCTGGGCTACAGCTGGGACACGGCCAAAGGCGAGAACCCGGATCTGACCGCCATCGGCACGGCCGGTAACTGGAAAAAGCATTTCACGAGCAACAAATCCACTGCGGGTGTGCTGATCAAGCTGGGGGCCGCATCGGGGGAGTAACACTGTCAGCTGATAAAACCTCCGCAACTGCTGACAGTATCGATGCGGTTACCTTTTCCCTGAAATACACCCGTAACGGCGCGGGCATGTCCGGAGTAGCTGTCGTCTGGTCGTCTACTGGCGGCACGCTGAGCACTGAGGGATCACAGACCGGCTCTGCCGGCGGCGCTACGGTGAAACTCACCTCCGATACCGCCGGAACGTTCACCGTGACGGGTACAGCTGATGGAGTGGCGCAAACCAGTGAAGAAATCACTTTCACTGCCGCTGCCGAAGACTAACTGACGGGGCGCAAGCCCCGTTTCTTTGGGTGCAACGATGATCATTACCGATATCACTTCACCGGCCATGAACAGCTATGCAGGCGAGGGGGATTTGAAAGCCTTTGCCGATCTGCGCGATATCACGCTGCCGGAAAAGATCGCGCCATTGCTCATCCGGGCGATGGATTACCTTGAGGGGCTGGACTGGACCGGCTGGCGAAGCGAACCAAAGCAGCCGCTGGCGTGGCCGCGCGCGGGCATCGAACTGGACGGATACGAACTGCCCGCCGGAGAGGTACCGCGTCAGGTTGTTACTGCGCAATGCATGCTGGCGGTCGAGGCGATGGATGGCGATCTGCTGGGCAGTGTGCGAGAAGCAGCTGTGAAGTCCGAACGCGTGGAGGGAGCCGTAACCACGACTTATGCCGTCGCTGATGGCGAAGTGTTCAGACCGTCTTACCCGGCGGTGATGGCTTTGCTCGGCGAGCTGGCTGGTGGTCGTGGCTATGCAGTAAACGCTTTTGCGGAGCGTGCGTAATATGCCTGTTAACTACACCCGCATGAAAGCCACCAGCACGCGCCTGCTCACTGAGAACGGCGCGGCGTACCCGGTAAAGCGTAAGGGCACAGTAACGGTCATCGGAGGCGTTGAACATCCTGAGCCGGATAAGACCTTCACTGCGATCGGCGTGCGGACTGAGTATAGACCCGGCGAAATTGACGGTACGGTCATCATAAACGGCGACATGCGTATTGTGTTTACTGCTGATACCGAGCTGCGCACCGGTGACATGGTGGACGTGGACGGCAAATGGTACCGCATTGAGAAGCCCAACCCGGTCAATCCTGGCAAGCTGCTGTTGTGCTACTGCGCTCAGCTGAGGGCATAACATGGCAGATAACCAGGCGTTTATGGTGTCCATTAATGCGTTCGTCAGCCAGGCAAAGGAGCGACAGGAGGAAGTGGTGCGGGTGGTCGGCATCAAAATCCTGGCGCGGCTGGTGCAGATGTCGCCTGTCGGCAATCCAGAGCTTTGGGCGGTGAACCAGACGGCGGCGGCCTATAACGCGGCGGTCTCCGAGCATAACAGTCTGCTGCGGCAAAACCCGGACAACCTGACTAAAGCAGGGCGGCTGCGGCCAGGCCGCAAAGTTAAGGACGGCATGGATATCAAGGCACCGCCTGGCTACACCGGGGGGCGCTTTCGCGGTAACTGGCAGGTGTCGTTTGACCAGCGCGCCGTTGGCGAGACCGGGCGCATCGACAAGGCTGGCCACGAGACGCTCACCGCAGGCAACCTGGTACTGGAGCAGTTCAAAGTCGGTACCACGGCTATCTATTTCTGTAATAACGTCCCGTACGCCTACCGTCTGGAGATGGGACATTCCAGCCAGGCGCCCGGCGGCATGGTGCGCATCACTGCCGCCGAGTTCCAGCGGTACTTCAGCGAGGCAGTCAGCGAGGTTAAAAATGATACCGGACATCACAACGGCGCTTGAAGCCATGCTGGGACTGTGGGCAGACGGCGAGGGCGTGCGGGTGGCGTGGGATAACATTCAGTTCGACCCGCCTGGCGACGGGCTGTATCTGATCTCCCATGATATGCCCGCGCAGCCGTACAGCATTGATATGGCCGGGGGCTGCCGGGTCTACCCCGGCGTGTATCAGGTCACCGTCGTCGCGCCAGCGGGTGGCGGTAAATCGCAGGCCAAAGTGCTGGCCCGGCGCGTCGCCGGGTTGTTCCCGGAGAACCGGGAGATCCCCGGCGACGGCTTTACCGCCTGGGTGACATCACCGCCCGCCATTTACCCCGGCATAGTGGACGGCGTGTCCTACTCCATCCCCGTCAGCATCAACTACCGGGCTGATATCTCAGCTTGATCATCCCTGCCGGTTCTGCCGGCTTATTTACTTTAATATTACGGAGAATCCCTATGGGCTTCGCATTACCTAATGGCGCCACGGTATTTGTCGGCTCGAAACTCGGCACGCCTGTGGCGGTGACGAGCGTCAGCAATGCCGCAGGCGCTGTCTTTACCGTTGCAAGCGGCCACGGCCTCGCTGTAGGCGATGTGGTGCTGGTTTCCAGTGGCTGGGCACTGATTGATAGCCTGGTTGCGCGCGTCACGGCGCAGACGACCACCAGCGTGACGATCGGGGTGATTAACAGCACCGATACCAACTTCTTCCCGGCTGGCTCCGGCATAGGTTCCTTAAGCAAAGTAGCC
Organism: Kosakonia sp. S57; assembly: GCF_016516575.1. Lineage (NCBI taxonomy): Bacteria > Pseudomonadati > Pseudomonadota > Gammaproteobacteria > Enterobacterales > Enterobacteriaceae > Kosakonia > Kosakonia sp. S57. Next base: position 124,853 of record NZ_JACVUL010000004.1, read on the forward strand.
GAGTGGACTGAGATCCCGCAGATCACCGAAGTTTCACAGTCCGGCGGTGACCAGCAGTACACGCAGATCCAGTTCCTTGCCGATGACCGCCAACGCAACCTGGCGACCTACAAGGCGGCCAAGTCGCAGACCTTTACGGTTGCGCATGACTCCACGCTGCCTATCTATGCCGTGCTGTCAGCTGCTGACCGTTCCGGTGACACGCTGCCGCTGCGCATGTACGTGCCGAAGGCGAAGGAAACGCGTTACTGGTCGGGTAAGCCGTCTTTCGATCCGCAGCCAACCACTGCACCGAATGCCGTCGAGACGGTACAGCCAGCGTTTGCCATCCAGTCCCGCGATATCACCTTTTACAAAGATGCTGCCCCGCAGGCAGCCGCTTAATCCATTCCCTTAACAGGCCCGGTAGCGGGCCTTTATTTCTGCCGAGGAACACATGGCCACTAAATTTCAGCTCCAGCCCAAACCGACGTTCAAAGCAGACGTCACCATTCCGCGCGCCGGCGAAGATGATGGCGTACTTACGTTTACCTTCTGTCATAAACCGGTCAAAGAACTTGCTGCACTCGAAGAAATCGAGGGAAAAACGGCTATCGACTTCCTGACGGAAATCACCGAGTCCTGGGCACTACCGGATGAGTTCAGTCGTGAAAATCTGGAGATGCTCCTGGATAACTACCCCGGCGCGATGAAAGCGATCGTCGGCACCTACTACCGGGAGCTGACAGGTAACCGCGAAAAAAACTGATAGCGGTTGCCTCGGCGTTTTATACGCCTGAACCCTCCACCGAAGATCTGGCTGCGTTTGGCCTCAGCGCCGAAGACTATACCGAAGAAGAGCTGACAGTTGAGGTATGGCCCGATGTCTGGCTGTCGTTCGCTGTCTTCCAGTCGATGGGCACGCAGTGGCGCACGGGCATGGGCGGCATCACCGGGCTGGATTACAACGTGCTGCCCTGGCTGATGAAGCTGAACGGGGTGGAGGATGAGGCAACCGCGTTAACGGATATTCGCGTAATGGAAAGCGTGGCGCTGAAAATTATGCATCAGGGGGCGTAATGTCTGATATTGCAACAATTTCGCTCCGGGTGAATACCGCCGAGCTGGAGCACGGAAACAAGGCGCTGGACGATTTCCAGCAGACGGCCGGCGGCGCGGCAAACAAGGCCGATGATCTGAACAGCGTTTTCCGGGCGGGTGCCGACAGTCAGAAAAAAAACACTCAGAGCCTGAAAGAGCAAAAAGAAGAGTTGCAGGCTCTTCTGAATAAAATCAGCCCTGTTAACCGGGCAATGGATGAGCTGGAAACGCTGCAAAGCAAACTGGCTGGCTTTCGCGGTAAGGGACTGCTCGGTAATGAGGATTACAGCCGGTTTAGCGCAGTGCTGGATACCACCCGCGATAAATTATTTCAGGTCATGGAAGCAGAGACCGCCGAAGGGCAGGAGCGACTGAAGCTGGCTCAGGACACGCAACGTGCCGCCGCAGCGCAGGACTCTTTCCTGAAATCTCTGAGCGAGCAAGCCGCTACCTTCCGGGCCTCAAAGGCAGATGTGCTTGAGTATCGGGCCTCAATACTGGGTTTAACGCAAGAAGCCGCCCCACTGATTCAGCAAATCAGGGAAAGAGAACTGGCTATCGCCAGTGAGGCTGTGCAGACCCGGATTGCCGCACAAGAGCTTCGTGATAAACAGGCCGCAGAGCGCCAGGCCTTAGCTGAAGCATCCCGCCTGCAGTCACAAAATGATAACTTCGTCGAGTCTCTCCGTAATCAGGCTCTGGCTATCGGTAAATCACGTGCTGAGGTGCTTGAGCTGAAAGCGGCTCAGATGGGACTGCAGCAGGAGGCCGCACCGTACATCGCTGCGCTTAAGGTGCAGGAGGCCGCAACCGCACAGGAAGCAGCAAATAAAAAAGTTTCTGCCATGCAATCCCGCATGCTCAGGGATGCGATTGCAGAGCTGGAGGCTGCAGAGCGCGCCGAGGCATCCGAGATGCAACGTGCGCAGAATATCCGCGACTCATTTGTCCGGACCCTCGAACAGCAGGCAGCATCGATCGGGAAAACACGGGTCGAATTGCTGGAAATGAAGGCTGCCCAACTCGGTGTTTCACAGCAGGCAACTCCTTTTATCGAAAAGCTTCGTGAGCAGGATGAAGCATGGAAGAAGGGCGGCATTAGTGCCGGGCAGTACCGGCAGGCATTAAGGATGCTGCCGGCGCAGTTTACGGATATCGCCACGTCCATTGCTGGTGGCATGCCATTGTGGATGGTGCTGATCCAGCAGGGCGGGCAAATCAGTGATTCTTTTGGAGGTCTGGGCGGGCTTTTTCAATTTATCAAGGAAGAGGTTCTTGGGTTTAAAGAGGCAACAGACGACTCTTCAGAATCACTTTCAGAAAATGCGAACTCACTGGCTGAGAATGCCGAACATGGCAGGGGTATGCTTTCTTTCCTGACTCCTGCCAGGCTTGCTGTTGGTGGGCTTGTGGGGGTGGCTTCACTTCTGGCAATTGCATGGTACAAAGGCGCCCAGGAAGCCAGTGAGTTCAACAAGCAGCTTATCTTAACCGGAAACTATGCTGGTAAAACGGCGGGGCAACTTAGTCAACTTTCCAGGCAAATAGCTGATGATGCTGGTGTGACAATAGGAGAATCATCGGCAACTCTGGCGAAAATTGTTGGGTCGGGAAGATTTGATGGAAATAAACTTGAGGTTGTTGCCAGAGCAGCTGCGGCCATGGAAGATGCGGTTGGGCAGTCAGTAGATACTACGATAGCTAATTTCCAGAAACTTTACGACTCACCAGTAAAGGCGTCCATTGAGCTAAACACTCAGTTGCATTACTTAACTGCGGCGGAGTTTCAGTACATTTCGGCTCTTGAGCGCCGCGGTGATAAGGAAGAAGCAGGGCAAAAAGCTGCTGATAGTTATAGTCGGGCAGAACAGCAACGCAGCCAGCAGGTTATTGACAACCTTGGCCTTATTGATCAGGTGATTCGTGGCGTATCTGATACATGGAAAGCATATTGGGATGCAGCCTTAGGTATTGGTAGAAAAGAATCGACAGCTGAACAGCTTGAGGTTGTGAGGCAAAGAATTAAAGAAATCACCAATCAATCCCGTCCAGGTGTTTTTGGTATGGGTAATGTCGGTGATGGTGGTGCTGCAAAAAGAGAGTTGGCGGCATTGCTTCAGCAAGAGAGAGAGCTTGGGTTTGTTATTAAATCTCAGGAAGGTTTTAACCAGAAAAGGGCTGAGTTTAATAAGATAAATCAAGATGGTATTGATGCGCAGATATCGTTTAATAAATATTTGGATGCTGGAACCACTCAGGCAGAAAAAAGAGCGCTGGCACAAAAGGATTTGAACAAAGCTATTGCCGATAACGCGAAAGCAGTTAAAGCGACGCAGGGCTTACCGTATGAGCAGAGAGTCAAGCCATTGACTCCTGAACAAATATCTAAGGCCCGAGCTGGCATCGAGAAGCTGTATAAAGATCCAAAGATCCCTAAAGCCAAGGGCATAACGATGGCAGCAGGGGATCGTGCTGAGGATTCTGCGCAGGCGGAACTGCTGGCCCTTCAGGCACAGTTGAAAACACTTCAGGATCATCGTTCTGTTAATGACAAAATCAGTCAGCAGCGCAACGACCTTTATGCCACTGAGTCTAAATTTGCCGTCCTGGAAGCGGCCGCGAGCACCCGGCAGTTATCAAAGCAGGAGAAGTCTCTGCTGGCGAGCAAAAATCAGGTGCTGCAACTTGCGCAGCAGAAAGCTCTTCTTGGTGACCAGATCACCGCTCAGGAGCAACTGAATAAGCGGATGGATACGGCGCAGAAATACGTTACTCAGATGGTGGAGAAGCAAGCCGGACTTGCTTCTGGAGCCACGATGAGTGACAGACTCGCCGGGCGACAGGCAAATCTGTCTCAGCTGCGAAGTGGATGGCTCAATGCGGGCGGTGGTCTCAACGATGACGGTTATAAGCGGGAGTTAAAGGCCGCTAACGATTACTACGCAGCAGAAGACAAACTACGTGGCGACTGGATGGCAGGTGCTAGAAAAGGCTGGGCCGAGTACCTTGATGCGGCAACCAACGTTTATGGCTCAATGCAAAGCGTAGCGCAGTCAGCCCTGGGCGGTATATCAGATATGCTGACAAACCTGGTCACTACCGGAACGGCCAGTTTCAAAAGTTTCGCCGCCTCCATGATGAAGATGATCGCTGATGTCATTAACCGGCTGCTGGTGGCGTACACCGTTCAGGCTGCAATGGGATGGATTTCTGCGGGTACCGCATCAGCAGGTAGTGGTGCAGGCCAGTCTTTTGCTGTCCCGTCTTTCCGGCCAGCGTGGAACGGGGGATATATCCCTGAATTCGACACCGGCGGTTACACAGGCGATGGCGGAAAATATCAGCCCAAAGGCGTGGTACACGGCGGTGAGTTCGTCTTTACCAAAGAGGCCACAGCTGCAATCGGTGTCAATAATCTTTATGCGATGATGCGTGGTGCTCAGGGATATGCTGAAGGCGGAGTTGTCGGCAGGCCGCCCATGCTGGGGCTCATGTCCGGTTCTGGTAATGCTGCACCAGTCATTAACACCACTGTAAACGTCGATGCCAGTGGTAACGCTTCGGCTCAATCCAGCAGCTCTGGAGACGCTATGGGGCGCGCCATGGCGGCTGAAATACAAAACGCTGCAACCCTGGTAGTTCAGAAGCACCTGAAGCCAGGGGGCATGATCTACAACTTTACGAAGGGACGTTAGTTTTCAAAGATAATTGCAAGGTGTTTTGCCTAATCCCTGATGCCTGCCTCACTTATGCGGGGCTTTTTTATGGAGCAAACATGGCTGTTGAAACCTATAAATGGCCCGCGCAACTTGGAGCGGGCGCAATCGAATATAACCAGACAATCCGGGCCTCACAGTTCGGCGATGGTTATGAACAGGTGGCTGAAAATGGCATCAACTCTACTGCCATTCAGGTTCCGATGATTTATGTTGGCAAAGAGGTGTTGATAAACGAAATTCGCTCATTCCTGCTGGCTCATACCGTTAAGGCTTTCATCATCACGCCACCTGGCGAGGAGAAGGGGTTGTATCGGGTCGTCAAAGATTCTGTGCGTAAGAACCAGATCAGCAGCAACGCAGCAGAGCTTACTTTCACCATAAAGCGCGCCTACGGCGTCTATGCCTGAGGACAGCCATGACAGCACTTATTGATACGGCAGCCATGCTTGCACCTGGCGGAAAAGTCCGGCTGGTAAAAGTGGACGCCTCAGAATTCAGTGGTGGTATTCACCGCTTTCATTACAGTCCTTTTCCGCATACTCCACGGGAGATTGACGAGGCGCAGGGTGACGAAAGCAAGCTCGGGCCTAAGCCTGTAGTCTTCGATGGTGAGGTCTATGATTTCTGGCCTTTCCAGTTAACAGGCTTGGCTCTCTCAACTGACCAGGCGGCAGAGCCGTCACTCAGCGTCTCAAACCTTGACGGCCATATCTCCGCGCTATGCCTTCAGTTTAAGGACATGGTGAACGCGAAGGTGAGCATTATCGACACCTATACGGTGTATCTGGATGCGGTGAATTTTCCCGACCACGTTAATCCCACTGCCGATCCGACTATGTTCACGATCCAGACCTTCTGGCTGGATACCAAAACGTCCGAAGATGACGAGGTGGTGACTTGGGGGCTAAGCAGCCCGGCAGACTTGCAGGGGCTGGTAATTCCCACCAGACAAATTACTTCCCTCTGTGAATGGGCGCTACGCGGACAATACCGGAGCGGTGACGGTTGCACCTATAACGGTACGGCTTACTTCGACGCAAAGGGAAACCCTGTAGCGGATCCGGCCCTTGATGCCTGCGGCGGTTGCCTAAGTGACTGTCGGAAACGGTTCGGCGCCGGGCTTGCAGAGCCAAACGCGGCGATCCTCGATTTTGGCGGCTTCCCGGCGACGGTTCTTTTCACCCGATAAACGGACATACCAATGAACAAAACCATAATGTCGGCTATCCGGGCGCATGCGCTGGAGGAATCCCCGCGCGAGTGCTGCGGCTTCGTTATCCAGTCTGGCCGTCGCCAGCGCTATATCCCTGTATCGAACACCCACGAAAACCCGACCGAGCATTTCCGTATCGATTCCGAAGAGTGGGCAAACGCGGAGGATTCAGGGGAGATTATCCGCGTTATTCACTCGCACCCCGGCGACGGCGCGCGGCCTATCCCCTCAGATCTAGACCGCCAGCAGTGCGCGCAATCCGGTGTTGTGTGGGGCATCTACGCCCCCGACTGCGACGAATACGCGGAGATCACGCCAGACGCGCCGCCGCTCATTGGTCGCCCGTTTATCCTGGGCTCTTATGACTGCTGGGGCTTGATCATGGACTGGCACGCAACGCAGGGCGTAACCCTCAACGACTTCCGCGTTAATTATCCGTGGTGGGAAAGCCATTACCCTGACGATCTCTACGCCGAAAATTGGGAGCGAGAGGGCTTTATTGAGTGCGACCCCGCGCCCGGTTGCATGGTGATTATGCAAGTGCAGTCGAACAAGTGGAACCATGCCGGGATCATCACTGAGGAAGGAGAATTATTGCATCACCTTTACGGGCGCGTTTCAGAGGTAACACCCTATGCGCGGGGCTATTTCAGAGATCGCACAATGATTTGCGTTCGCCACAAAGATTTACCGGGAACTATCAAGAAATGCCGCGACTAACAACTATTCGCCTATATGGCGCGCTGGGCGCTCGTTTCGGGCGCGTTCATCGCCTCGCGGTGCAAACATCCGCCGAGGCAGTAAAAGCCCTGTGCATCAACTTAGACGGGCTGGAAGACTACCTGATGAACGCCAAAAAGAACGGCATGACCTTCGCCGTGTTTCGTGGAAAGCGCAACATAGGCGTGCAGGATTTCCAGGAGCTGGCTGGTAACAGTGATATTCGTATTGCGCCGGTTATGGAGGGGGCGAAGAAGGCGGGTATGTTCCAGACCATCCTGGGGGCAGTGATGGTGGTCGCAGGTATTATCGTCGGCGTGGCGACCGGCTGGACCGGTGTAGGTCTCACCTTTGGTGCCGGGCTTATCATGTCAGGCGCATCAATGATGGCCGGCGGCATTTACCAGATGCTCTCTCCACAGCCTAAAGGGCTACAGGGACGCGACGACCCTGACAACAAGCCAAGTTACGCCTTCGGCGGTTCGGTTAACACTCTGGCGATGGGTAATCCGGTGGCGCCACTTTGGGGCGAGCGGGAAATTGGCGGTGCGATCATCAGCGCCGGCATAGTTGCGGAAGACATTTGATACTACCCCTCTGACCCATAAGCACCCAATCGGGTGCTTTTTTTATGGACACATTATGGAAACGATCACTGGTGCAAAGGGTGGCAGCCAGAAGCAGCATACGCCTGTAGAACAGCCAGATAGTGCCCAGTCGATGGCGCGCTGCCGCATGCTGCTGGCGCTTGGTGAAGGGGAATTCGCAGGCGGCCTGGATGCAACTCGTATTTTTCTGGACGGAACGCCGCTGGGCAATGCCGACGGGACGATGAATTTTGAAAACGTCACATGGGATTTCCGGCCGGGCACCCAGACACAGACCCCGATCCCTGGCTTTGCCGCGGTCGAGAATGAAACCAGTATTGGCGTATCGCTGATGAAAGTTGTCCCCTGGACCCACGCGCTGAGTAATACCCAGATTGATGCGGTGCTCGTGCGCATTGGCATTCCCGGCCTGCAGCAACAGCAGAATAATGGCGATATCGTTGGTACGACTGTCAAATATCACATCGACCTGGCCGTAGACGGCGGCGCGTTCTCGACGGTTATGACCAGGACCGTCACCGAGAAGCTCAGCTCGCTTTATGAGCTTACCCACCGCATCAACCTTCCTAAAGCAACTACCGGCTGGCAGATTCGCGTGGTACGCGATACGGACGACAGCACCAGCCAGATGCTGCAGAACAAAACGCAGGTGCAGGCCATCACAGAGGTTATTGACGCTCGTCTTCGTTATCCTCACACAGCACTGTTGTATGTTTCGTTCAATGCAAAATCATTCAGCAATATACCGAAAATCTCCTGTAAACCGAAGGGGCGCATCATCCGAATCCCCTCAAACTACGATCCGTTAGCCCGTACTTACAGCGGCACCTGGGATGGCACGTTCAAGTGGGGATGGTCGAACAACCCGGCATGGATCTGGTTCGACGTTCTGACCGAACCACGTTTCGGCCTTGGCCGCCGCATCACGGCGGATATGCTGGATAAGTGGGAGCTATACCGTATAGCCCAACGTTGCGATCAGAAGGTGCCCGACGGAAAGGGCGGCAGCGGCACCGAGCCGCGCTTTATATTTGACGTTTATATACAGTCTCAGGCCGACGCATGGCAGGTGATCAAGGATATCGCCGCCGGGTTCAATGGGATGACGTTCTGGGGCAACAACATGTTCAACGTTGTCTCTGACATGCCAGCGGATACGTCGAAACTGCAGATCCTCACCCGCGCCGCAGTGATCGGCAAGCCGGTCTACTCAAGCGGCAGTGAAAAGACCCGTTTTTCCAGTGCACTGATTAATTTCAGCGATCCGGACAATCACTATCAGGATCGAACTACGGCTGTGATGTTCCCGGACCTGGTGAAACAGTTCAAGTTTAAGCAGACGCAAATCACAGCGATCGGCTGTACGCGAGAGAGTGAGGCTCAGCGTCGTGGTGGTTGGGCGGTGTATTCCAACTCTCTTGACCGCATTATCACCCTACAAACTGGGCTTGATGGCTATGTCTATGTGCCGGGCACGGTGTTTGCCTTTGCCGATGAACGCCTTTCTGGTCGCGTGTACGGTGGTCGGGTTGCCGGGTACAACGGCGGGCTGAAGGCTGTGACAACTGATCGGGGCACCAGCGCGGTTGCTGGCGACACGCTGATGATTCGCACGCAGGGTGGAACCGTCGAAAGTCGGGTTATCCAGGCTGTAAATGGTACGCAGCTTGTGGTGTCCACGCCCTTCAAAGCGGACCCTTTGCCGAATGCAGTATTTGTTATAGACGCCGGGCAGTTGAGATTACAGTACTTTAGAGTAACTAATCTGACGTTCAATGATGAGGAAAATACCTACTCCATTACCGGGGCAGAATATAACTCCTCTAAATATGACGCGGTTGATAATAATGCCCGACTGGAGACGCCGCCGATCAGTCTGATTCCGACCGGGCTTGTTAATCAGCCGACTAATATCCAGGTATCAAGCTTTGAATCCGTAAGACAGGGGCAGCGAATTACTACACTGATCGCATCCTGGGATGCGCCACTGGATAAAAATGGCAAGCCTCAGGCTGATGTTATCTCATACCAGATGCAGTGGAAGCGTGGAGATAATGAATGGATTAATGTGCCAGAAACAGGGCTGCGCAATATAGAAGTACCCGGCATTTTTGAGGGTGACTATCTTGTACGCGTGCGTGCCATCAACTCAGGAGGGGCTTCAAGTCTGTGGGCCTCTTCACTGCTGACACACCTTAAGGGGCGCGTGGGCAATGTTCCAAAGCCGGTAGGGCTGTCAGCGTCAGAGGATGTCGTATTCGGTATCAATATCACCTGGGATTTTCCGGAAGACACTGGCGATACGCTGAGCACGGAACTGCAGTACAGCCTAACCGCAGACGGATTAAACCCGATGCTGCTGGCGGCTGTACCTTACCCGCAGAAACTCTACCAGCAGATGGGTCTCAAGGCCGGGCAGGAGTTCTGGTACCGGGCTAGGCTTGTTGACCGTACCGGCAATCAGTCAGCCTACACCGACTGGATCCGCGGCCAGTCCAGCTCCGATGTGACCGATATTACAGAGGCCGTACTCGAGCAGATCAAGGATACCGATCTGTTTAAAGACCTCATCGAGAACGGCGTGGAGAGCAGCCAGGCGGTCGCGGATCTCGCTGAGGCAGTTAAACAGAACGCAGCCGGTCTGGCTGCAGCGGCAGGCGCAAACCGCCAGACGGCAGAAGCCATTATCGGTAATGCTCTGGCGATCGCGGATGTTGTTGTCCGGCAGTCAGCCCAGCAGGGCGCTAACTCGGCGCGGTTCGAACAACTTCGCGAGGTTATCGCCACCGAAACCGAAGCGCGCGTTACCGATGTGATCCGCCTGGAGGCAAAGACAGATCAGAACGCCGCCGGTATTACCGAAGTGCGCCAGGCGCTGGCTACTGAGGAGGAAGCGCGGGCAACGGCGGTAGATGAGCTGACTGCGCGGACCAACAAAAACGCAGCAAATGTCACCGCGCTGACGCAGACCGTGACGGATCTGGACTCGTCCACTGCGTCGCGCTTTGAGGAAATTTCAGCAGAAATAGCTGGCATTGATGGCAGTGACATCAGAGGGGGGATTCAGAGCAATTCCATTGCGCTGATTACCACCACGCTGGCGCAGGTCAGTCAGTCCACCCGAATGAGCGTGCAGTACGGTGCTAACGCCGCAGGTATCCAGCGTGTTGACACTGTTATGGCAGATGCGAGCCAGGCCGTTGCCGAGTCGCTCAGGACGCTGGATGCCAGCGCGGGCGGCGGCACGGCAAATGTCACTGACTTTGCGAAAACGATGGCTGATTTCTCACAGGTCTCCGCGACCAGAATCAACTCCCTGTCAGTGACGTTAAACGGTCAGCATGCGGCGATTGTCCAGAATTCGCAGGCAGTTGCTGATATCAGCGGTAACCTTTCTGCGATGTACAGCATCAAGGTGGGTGTGGATGCCAATGGCCGCCAGTATGCTGCAGGGATGGGGATCGGTGTGCAGAACTCGCCTTCAGGCATGCAGTCGCAGGTGCTCTTTCTGGCCGACCGTTTCGCCGTGATGTCGCAGGCAGGCGGAACGGTAAGCCTCCCGTTCGTGGTGCAGAACGGGCAGACCTTCATCAACGAAGCCTTTATCAATTACGCGTCAATCACGCTCGCCAAAGTGGGATCGTGGTATTCCGCCAACTATGTGGCCGGTCAGACCGGGACCATCATGAAGGCGGACGGGACGTTTGAGGTCAACGGCGCGGTATCGGGCCAGGGGCGCATGCAGATAACGAACAACCGCATCATCTCTTTTGACGCACAAAACCGGCCGGCAGCCGTTATGGGGCAACGCTTATAATGCAGATGTTTATTGCAGGTACCAGCTTTGACGCCATCAACGCCATGGCGGCCAGTTATGTTCTGGATGTCATTACCATCACCGGTGCCGGGAGTAAGACCTACTCCCTTGCCGGGGTGGAACTGACGTATGCCATCGTGAATGACTTTATGGGAGGGCAGTTTACCGGGGCAACCTACAGCGTCAGTGTCAGCGGCTTGACGGTATCATGGAACGTAAATAACGCCGTCACCCTGATTGTGTACGGCAGCCCGGTGGCGGGCACACAGAGCGACTACTTTGGCTTTCAGCTCTTCCAGTACCTGAATGGGGTGAGGACGGTCAAACTGGCACCTAATTATGTCCCGTTTTGCCTGCGGGAAATCATCGATGTGCCTGCCGGCGCTCGAACGGTGCAGACGCAGGTTCCGGCGGGTAACCCGGTCATGTGCTTTCACCGGCACACCGGGGCGGCAATGGACATTAGCTGGTGGAAGCCCGCCACGGCAAACGGGTATCACGCGCTGCAGTTTCCCACGGATGGCAGCAATCAGACCGGGTGCAGGGTGTATGTGTTTTCGAATATTCTCGCGAACATTCCGGATTACGGGTTCTACCTCTACCGCGACGGGCAGATGGTCTGGCACAGCAACTGTCTTCCCCTTCAGGTTATACCGCTGACGAACGGGGATATCACCAGCGACACGCCGCTGGCGGTATCTTCCAGCGTCACGGCGCACATCTTCGTTCCGCAGGACCCGGCTTATCCGACGGGGTACAGCAATTTTATGTGTGCATCAGCGGGAAATGACGGGACCCGGTATAAGGTGCAGGTGGGAAAAGTATTCCAGAGCACCTTTATCAGCAGTCCCGACGAGGGCAGGCGAATGCGGGGGTGGGCATGTGGTGGTGTGGGGTATATCGAAACGCAGTTCTATGACCAGTACTACAATTATGCCCTTGGCCTGGCCTGATGTTATCACTCCGTCAGCGGCAGCCTGTCGCAGGACGATGTATCAGTAAACGCACTCCGTTCAACCCACTGATAACCAAAGCTGCCGCCGGAGAGATATTCGGTGGTGCTGACCGGTTTTCTTATGCCGAATACCGGTACCGCCACCCGGCTTTTCATCACCACCGCCCCGTTATAGCACAGCGGCGGCGTGTTGCTTGCGCAGCCTGATGCCATTAACGAAACCAGCACAACCGCTGCAGCGTTAATCATTTTCATCTTTATTCCCTGAACAGTATGGATGTCAATCCATTCTATTGGCCGCCTGGTCAGGCTCTAAATAGATTAAACAGATCAATATTTCCTGATTGATCGACTTTATCGATCGTTTATACGCGCGCCGTATTCTGGCGCCATGCCCGGAGAAAACAATGATTTACACAACTGGCTCCATCGCGGTCAGCGGCAATACCCTGACCGGCACCGGCACGAATTTCACACAGGCAGGCTCTCTTATCCGTAACGGCTGCACGGTGCTGGCACTGACAAGCCCGGTACAGGCTTTTCAGATCACTGCCATTAACAGCGCAACCAGTCTCATGGTAACCCCGGCTGCCAGCCCGGCCGTTCCGGAGGGTACCAAATTTGCCATTCTGCTGAGCGACAGCCTTTCTGTTGACGGTCTGGCACAGGATATCGCTGAAACTTTCACAATGTACCAGCGCTACATGGGCGGATTTGCCGATGTGATGAACGGTGTTGGTGACGTGACAATCACCATCAACGGGCAGCCGGTCACCGTGCCCGGCCAGAAATCGCTGGCGAAGAAGGGGGCCAACTCAGATATCACCTCGCTCAGCGGGCTGACTACCGCACTGAGTATTGAGCAGGGCGGTACCGGAGCAAAGACGAAAGCGGATGCACGCCAGTCGTTGTCAGCCGCCTCATCCGGGGCCAACTCAGATATCACCTCTCTTGGCGGGCTGACCACAGCGCTGAGTATCACGCAGGGCGGTACCGGGGGGAAAACAGCGTCAGATGCCCGCAGCGGTCTCGGGCTTGGGAGCGCCTCAACGAAAAACACCGGAACAAATCCGGGTGAGGTGATGGAGGTCGGCGCTTTTTCACTCGGAACTGACCTTTCATCAGCGCCAACCAATTCAGGGCTTTACCCGGTTAACCGGTTTATCCAGATCCCCTCTGCTGGTGGTAATAACCCTGTACCCGGTACAGGAGGCGTGGGGCTCAACTTCGCCCTGAGCGCCAACTATGGTTTCCATCTTCTCGCATCCATTGGAGGAACAGCCAGGCTGTTTGGGCAAAGCGTCAACACCCAGGCCGGGTTTGGCGCGCGGGTGGAATTTTACAGCACAGGTAACACCACGAGAGCTGCAGACGGGTCAATCAAGGCAGCGTCGCCGATCGTTCGTATTGTGAAAGGCAAAGAGGACTGTACCCGTCCTGATATCGACGAGGCAGACTTCGAGTGGTGTGGCGCAGGCGTGGCGAATGCCGAAGCTGAGGGCGTTACTCTGACCCGTGAAGCGACGGGTGTATACCTTCTCAAGGGCTCTGCTGGCCTGGCTAAGTCCGGGTGGCAAATTTCGCCGCCGCGCGACCCGCAAGGTTCTGGCGATATGGGCATCGTGGAAGCAGAGCAGACGGAGGATGGCTCGCTCATCATTCGACTCTATAAGCGCCGTTATGTCCTTTCCGATGACGGTGACATCGAACTGCAAAAAGGCGTAGCCATCGACGTACCGCCGACGAGCTGGATCGATGTGCGCCTGGATATGCCGGAAAACAGCATCTGGAATCAGCATGCTGAGAGAGCCCCGGATAAATAAAAAAGACCCGCCCTTCGGGTCTTCAGGTAGCGTCGGGGCGGGGCAAACACTGGTACACACAGCAGTTCTTATTATTTGCTCAGGAAACTTTGCAGGTCATAACCTTATGTCCGTTCAGCATATGATGATAAAAAAGACCCGCCACGCCTGTGTCAGCCAGGGCTGAGCGGGCCAATTTTCGAATACGCGTTTTCTTATTTTGATTAAAATATATACTATCTCCTGACGTCAACAAGCGGGTAGGCACAAAATGCAAAATCCCGCTCAGAAGCAGGCTTTGGCAAGTCCAAGGTCAGATATCGGGCAGGTAAGTTATGGAACGAGATGCAGAGATGGAAGCGATCTACGCCGAGGTAAGCAGGGTAATTGGCAGGGCAGTGATTGTGCTGAAGAGCTCAAAAAGGATTGTAAGCCCGCAAATGATAGATTATATCCTGCAGGAATATGAAGATCAGGAAAAGGATAAGCGCATGCTGAAGGTGTACGCGATTGCGAGAAAGATTATGCGCGAGCCATAAAAACCGGCACGGTGGGCGGGTATTAATACTCGTAGCTTAGTCGCTACAGCGATGTAGTGAATACCCTTGCATGTTATTCAAACATTAATCGCCAGTAATACGCTGCTTTTTCTCGCGCTGAAACTTATGATAATCCTCGCCACATTCTGCTGAGCAGAATGCAGTCTCAGCCACTACAGGCTCATCCTGGCACCAGATACAGTTACCCGTATTGCTGACAAGCCGCGGTTTTCTTGCAGACATTGATGCCTCAAGGTGAGCTTCTTCGCGTTGTTGTGCAAGATCCACTTCATCCAAATTATTTTCCTCAGTATCTGTGTAAAACTGTTGTCTTCAACATACAAGCAACTATGTCAGACCACAACTCTGTTGTTCTGACTGGAGGGGGCATTGCAACGGCCGTTGGCTAATCGCGGGCGTTGTATCACTGCACTGTATGTTTTCCCGTTCATGCCGATAACACGACTGAAGTAAGGCATCTTCTTTTCCCACAACGAGAAAACATATGAAAATATCTGTTCGGCTTGCATCAGGCTTCGGTCTTATTGTTTTGCTTTTTATACTCTGCACCGGCATTTCACTCCACGCCCTGTGGCAGGCGCGTGACGGAATGGACGACACCGTAAACAACAAGATGAAGCGCTATACTTTGGTACTGGACATGCGCGCAGGTCTGCGTGACATGGCCATTGCCGTACGCAATCTTGCACTGCTGAACGACCCTGCACAGATGCAGCCGGAATGGGAGCGGCTTGTCTCACAGCGCGAGGCCTATATCCGGAAGCGCGAGCAGCTTCAGAAGAGCATGTCCGATAACGTTTCTGAGAAGGGAAAGGCTGCGCTTGCAAGCGTTCTGTCTTCTGAGAGCATCGCTCTCTCCACGCTGATGGAGGCCGGAAAGCTGGGCATGGATAACCAGCAGCAGGCGGCCACAACATTTCTGATGAATACCGCGCGGCCCGCCCAGAAAACTTTGCTGGATGCGCTGAATACGCTGACTGACATTGAGATGCAGCTCAGCCGGGATACCGTTGCGGAAAACAGTGCCAGCACTTCACAAACTGCATGGATACTGACAGTGATGGCTGCGCTATCAATCCTGCTGGCGACAGGTACATGTTTACTGACCATCCGCGTGCTGATGCGTCAGCTGGGCGGGGAACCAGAGCAGGCCAGAGCGCTGGCAGCCACTATTGCGGCAGGTGACCTGACCACGACGGTAACACTGCGCCGGAATGACACGACCAGCCTGATGGCGTCGCTTGACGGCATGCAGGCAAACCTGCGCGGGCTGGTATCACAGATTAAAGATTCTGCCGCCTCAGTGGCGATGGCGGCGGACGAAATTGCGCAGGGTAATACAGAGCTGTCCTCACGCACGGAACAGCAGGCAGCGGCCCTGCAGGAAACAGCCGCCAGCATGGAGCAGCTCACTGCCACGGTGAAAAGCAATACGGCCGGTGCGCAGCAGACTGCAGACTCAGCCCGTGAGACCGCTTCCCTTGCCCGCGTCGGTGAAACGGAAATGCAGCGTATGTCTGAAACTATGGACGCCATTTCGCAGAGTGCGACAAAGGTGAGGGATATCACCACAGTTATCGAGAGTATCGCTTTCCAGACAAATATTCTCGCCCTGAACGCTGCTGTTGAAGCTGCCAGAGCCGGTGAAGAGGGCCGGGGCTTTGCAGTGGTGGCCGGGGAGGTCAGAACGCTTGCCCAGCGTAGCGCAACAGCTGCCCGGGACATCAAACAACTGATTGAGCAAGCTGTTGATCAGGTGGAAAGCGGCGTGGAAGTTGCAGCAGGTACGGGCCAGAGTATCCTGAAAATTGTGGGTATGGTAAGTGAACTGGCTGCGGCCATGGATAACATTTCGTCGGCTTCATCAGAGCAAATGCAGGGTATTTCTCAGGTCAGCATTGCTGTGAACCAGATGGACGGGGTAACACAGAATAACGCTGCGCTGGTTGAGGAATCTTCGACTGCCTCGCAGTCACTGTCGGAGCAGGCGCACGCGCTGCGCGGCATGGTTGAAACCTTCAGAGTATAAATTATGGTAAAAGCGGCGGGTGTGCTCAATTACGGTTCACAGCCGCCGCTCTTCTGTAAGCAGGCAGGATTGCACACTGTCCTAACCGCTTTTCGGCAGAATGATTTATGCTGGGTATGTAAAACAGCCAGTTACAATAAGGATAAAATCCGCTATGCATGACAAGTACCGGCGCGTTAGCGAAATCAAGGCGCAGACGGATGAGTTGCTTACCCAACTGAGCGAGTGCGAATACCGGACGTTAGATACCTGGGCTAACAATCTGGCACACCTACGGGTGACTTTTGATTTATTTAGCCCTTTTATGACTGACGATCCTGACTTTCTGGCCTGGCTGAATCAACACGATCCCGTAATGGTCTCGGAAATCGCCATGACAGGCAGAGCGTTGATGGCCCTGCAGAACTTTTTCAGGGTGGCATTAAAGCAGACTCAGTAATATGAATCTCAGGCGTTGGTTTAGATTTTCCCAATACAATTGTCACGGAGCATCCCTGCATTACAGCTTCCCTTTTGCCTACTGGTGTCGGCTTGTCTGAGGTAAGCCAGTGGCCACAGGTTGTTCATGCCCGGGCGACCACCGGCGCATTCTACACAGCCGTTATTTTGAAAACCAGTCATCGGCTGATTCCCATGTCTCCTGCAGTACACCCTCCACGAAAGCTTAATCCCCAGGACATAAAGTTAGTAATGAAAAAAGCCCCGGCGACGGGGCAGTTACATTCCGCGCCTGTCTGTTGCAGGCTACGGGGCTGTATTAATTTTAGCAAAATTTTATGTGCGCAATAAATTTGATTGCCGAGTAAACCGTTCACAAAAATTAAACCAGCCGCAGCATCTACAGTGCCATTCCAATCACTGCATTTACCACTGTTGACGTAGCGAACACTCCACCGACTATCAGAAAGGCTTTATTCTTCCTTGTTAGGCCCAGTGCCAGAAGAACAACAGCAGTTACGAAGAAGGGTATAGCAATGATACTGAACGTGTTCATGGAGCTCCTGCCTTAATATGGGCTAATAAAAATTTATGAGAGGTATATATAGTAAGGGCTTCCCTTTAACAGCTTCCGTTTTGCCATCTGGGCCGGTTTGCCAGACGTTTTTTCAGATTACCTTGAGAAAGTGACTTGCGATAGGTGGGATTTTATCAGGGGTGGCTCACCCTCTAAACGTATTCAAGATCCAGTGGGTAGCCATTGGCCACAGGTTATTCATGCCCGGGCGACCACCGGCGCATTCAACACAGCCGTTATTTTGAAAACCAGTGTTCAGCAGATTCCCACGTCTCCTGAAGCACACCATCCACGAACGCTTTATACCCTTCCTCATCAATGATGCCAGGACGGGGGAGTTTGACGATTGTCCGGTGATGTAATTTGTCAGCCGTTTTAACTTCATTTCCCTTTGACAAATTTCAGGCATAAAAATACTAGCCGTAAGAGGCTGGTTTAATCGGGGAATTTTGGTCGGCACGAGAGGATCTAAACCTCCGACCCCTGACACCCTAAGACAAAGGTTATATCGAGCCGCTTAGTGCCAGAAGCGGAAGTAGCATAAGAACTTGTATGTTAAATCCGACCGTATATGCTCCTGAAGTTTGGGATACAAAAACCTCAAAGCGGCGTGTCAGACCGTTGTCAGGTTACTGTCGGGTTATGATCGTGGTCGTGCAGGATTGTCTGGACAACACTGTGCGCTGACCACCTTCCATCCGGAGAGATAATATGAGTAATACCAACAAATTTAGATCGCTGCGTCTTTCGCGAGCATGGTCCCAGGAACAGCTTGCCGAACTGTCCGGACTGAGTGTGCGCACGGTGCAGCGTATCGAGAATGGCGATCAGCCCAGCCTTGAAACACTGAGCGCCCTGGCAGCTGTATTTGAAGTGAGCGTTGCGGTTCTTTCTGAACCTGATGCGCCTGGCGATGACGCGCTCGACCAGAGAATTGCCGAAGCTAAGAGTAACCTCGCTGAGGAAGGCCGTTTTTACCGGTCGGTTATTACAGCTATCGTTGTCTGTGCGCTGCTGCTTGTTATTAACCACTTTACGGCTCCGGCCAGCGTATGGTCATTGTGGGTAGCGGGGATCTGGTTTGCATTGCTGGTTATTCGTGGCATGAGGTCGTTTGTTTTTCGCGGGCTGATCAGCCGTTGGCAACAGAAGCGGCTACGGCAGATGCTGCGGCGATAACCGCGATTCGCAACAGGGATGTTATGTTCAGCAGAGTGAATAAACCCAGTATTCATTAGTTAAACGTCCGCTCGGACCTTGCCGCGACCGCATGTCCGCTTCGTGCCAGAAGCGGACAATGCTGAAATCACTATGTACCAGTTAATGCGTGGCAAGTAACTCATTAGGGGATAGGCATAAGTTGCCAAAAGGGGTCATCTGCTAACACCGTCAATGGAGATTTTGGGTGTTCGTACGCTAAGTTACGGTTGCTTTACAAAGCAACCTCGGATGCATTATCAGAAAAATTACAAATTGCACATGAAATCATGAGAAACCATACTCATGCTTGTGTTTTCGCTCAGCACAGAAGCTATCAATGTCAAGCGTGCTATATGTAACCAATTGATTTTATTATTTAAATTTAGCATTATCCTTGGTGATACTAATTTAATTGATATCAAAACATATGTGTGGTCAGCTAAGTTTGTGATTTAGATAAGATTCATTTTAAGGTTAGTAAAGTAAACTGTGGTTTACTAACACGACACCAGATAGAGTCTAAAAGAGGGATTTATAATTGGGTACAATTCGCACAGAGGTATATGAAAGTATTTTATCTGAATTTCCTGAGCACAGGGATTTTTTGACTCCTTTTTTAAATGGTTTTTACGTTACTTGGGGAAGGAAGCGTAGAGAGTATAATACGGATTTATTTATATATTTTCTTTCGCCAGATGAACATTTTAAGGAATCATATGGTCTAGATAATGAAATATTATTGGTTTATGCTCCCTATACTAGAATGGAACCGCGAACAATACAAGCTATTGAGCAAATAATGTCTACATCTCCCGCAAAAGGAAGAGTAGAAACGTTAAGTTATTTTCTCATCACCGACTGTGACGAAATGGATGAATGGCTTGACGGATATTTATCATCAAGGCAAGAGTCTAGGATCATCGTTCCTTTTTTAAAGTCAGATTTATTTGAAGCTAAGAAAAATGCAGATGACTGGTTTGTAAGGAATAAACTTAATAGCCAATATTTTGGCCGTGATCTTTTTAATTATACTTTGCCACTGATTGATGATGCTTACTTTTTTGGTCGTCAATCAATCATGATGGAATACTACGACTCCGTAAAAAGACGTGAGAACAAAGCTGTTTTTGGGTTGCGTAAGACTGGTAAGACTTCTTTTTTATACAAACTCAAAAGATTATGTGAGAATGAAGGTACGGCTGATGTTTTTTATTATGACTGCAAAGTCCCACATATTAGAAAATCACGTTGGTTTGAATTTCTAGAAGATATTGCCAAAGAAATATCAGAAAGATTTGGAATTGTTTTCAAAGAGCAATATACTGAAAGAACCGCATCCAAACACTTTGAAAACCTCATTAAATCTCTGTTTGCACAACATAAAAGAATGTTATTTATTCTTGATGAAATAGAGTATATCTCATTTGTGTCCCCGAAAGATGTTCATTGGGAAGATGACTATATTGAATTTTGGCAAACTATGTGGTCATGTCAAAGTCGATATAAAACATTATCTTTCATATTGGCAGGCGTGAATCCCAGTGTAGTTGAAAAAGATCTAGTAAATGGTGTGCAGAACCCATTGTTTGGCATAGTTTCTCATAAATATTTAACTGGATTAAATCTTGATGAAGTTCAAACAATGCTAAAAAAATTGGGAAAACGTATGGGCATAAGATTCCAACATGATGCCTGTAACGAAATTTTTAAATGGTACGGTGGCCATCCATTACTAACTAGGCAGGCTTGTAGTTGCATTAACACTTTTCTTTCAAGCACCTGTGACAAGCCTATAGATGTAACTTTTAAAGAGTTCAATGAAAACAAAGAGCATATTGATAGAGAATTAGTTTTTTACAGCGACCATGCTGTCTCTGAAATAAGACAATTTTATCCTGACGAATATTATTTATTTGAACTCTTATCCATAGATCATAAACTTGATTTTAAAGAGTTATCTCGCGATTCTGCAGAGATTAAACACCTAATAGGTTATCAATTGATACGAGAAGAAAATAGCTCATATGAGATTAACATCCCTGTCATAGCTAAAAGAGTTGCGTTAGAATCAAAAAGAATAAACGCGCGGGATATAGTATATCCTATAGTCGCAAAAGAAAATAGAAACTTATGGTTAGTGCGAAGATTGAATGAAATTTGCACAGAGATTAGGCATCTCGAGAGATTCATTAAGAAAAGTAATCAAGATTTATTGTTTGGTCCTAACTCATTCCCTGAGGCTGATCAAATCAAATTGATAAATGTCGCTTCCGATGAAAGCACTTTTTCCTTTTTCATTAATGTCCTTAATAGGTGTTTTGTTGAGTCAATTGAAGTTTATGGGAAAAGTATAAATATCAATGATTACTACTGGGATAACATAAAAAATAGCTACACTGAATTTTGGAATGTTTTGGATAGGGTTAAAGTCTATAGAAATGAGAGAGATCATTTGCACCTAAACAAAACGAACATAGATAAACTTGACTCATATTTAAAAGAGGATTTTGAAGATAAATCCTTTTCGCAAGTGAAAGAACCTTACTTTGTGTTACAACAAAGATTATTGGACCGCATGTTGCTGGCGGTACTGAATGAAATTGATAGATATAATTAATTTATAACTTTATCATACTTTAATATAAGCGAATCAGAAGATTCGCTTATTGCTTGATTGACTAAGTCAGTATTAAGACAAAGCTAAGATTTGCCATCTTAATAGCAATATTGATGTCCGCTTCTCGCTCATAGCGGACTTCAGCTCCATGTCAGTCCGTTTTTTGCCAAAAGCGGACGTTGCTGACCTCAGTTTGTATTGGTTTACGGGGAGCAGGTCAGCTTGGCTGATGAAGCGCAAAATCCTTTCTCCGCGCAACACCACGCGGTTGTCAGATCTACCGATCGTCAAAGCTAATTTATAGTGACTATGCCCGTCGGGATGGCGGGTATTTTATTGATGGAGTTTCACCACTAAAATTCCACGTCGAGCCCACGAATAAAGTAACAAGTGTTTGATCCCAAAAGTATCTAATGGTAAGTGTTGGTAAGATAAAAATGGGCTAAAAACGAGGGTAAGCGTTTGATATTTAAAATAATATAATCCGTAGACCATAAACAGGAATCGTATTCGGTCTTTTTTTATCTCTCTGGAATATGGCGTTTAATCCTTGGGCGTCTAAATGTTTCCTGAAATCTCCTGAAAACGCCATATTCTGTTTGAACCATAACACAATCAGATAAGCAGGCGTCTTGCTAATTACAATGTATTTATGACCAGGTAAAATCTCAATGCTGTATTAAACGCATGTCTCCAGTCTGCTTAACTTGTTGAATGTTATTGTAAATTTCTTTTTTGTATATTAAAAGATAATAGAATTACAAGATGCTTCGACAAAGTCTTTTGTACAGTTACTCGTGTAATGCTTTCATCGGTTTATTATTTTAAATCAAGTTGTTAACTCTAAAACTTTGCCAGCGAAACTTTTTCTTCCATAGCGATTAGAGTATTCTTCTATCACGTGTCAAATTAAGGAGAATAAAATGAAGGAGTTAAGTGGCGCAGCTTGGGTGAATAAGTTTGAAGGTAGCACCTCGACTCAAACATTAAGCTACCCCTTTCGTACGAATGTTGAACAGTTTTTGGCGGCGCTTAATGACGCTGGAGCAAGGGTAACGATAGCAGCTACTCTTCGACCGCCTGAAAGAGCTTACCTTATGCACTGGTGCTGGAAAATAAGCCGAGGATTAGTTCGCGCTGCTGACGTGCCAGCGATGGACGGCGTAGAAATTGAATGGGACCATGGAAACGATGCAAAGAGTCTGCGTGAGGCCAATGCAATGGTAGCAGCTTATGGTATGACAGGATTGAATGTTGCTCCGGCATTACGTAGTCGACATACGGAGGGCAGCGCGATAGATATGAATATTTCGTGGACGGGCGATCTGCACATCACTGACAAAAATAATAATGAAGTCATAATTAGAACGCCTCCAAGAGATGGAATGAATACAGAACTTCATCAAATAGGCCGTAGTTATGATGTCATTAAATTTCATGGTGGTGCCAGGGATAAACCTCATTGGTCAACGGACGGGAGATAAAATGAAAAAATCTATGGTAGCGGGAATATTGGTGTTACTCACAGTAAGTTGTACTTCTGCGCAGGCTGATGATATGCAGGCAGATATCAAAGCGTTCCAGGCCAATGCTGAAAACTGTCAATATCTTGCCGGTGAATGGGACAGCTCATTACCCAAGAGCCGACAAAAAGAGATTGAAGTCGAAGTGGATAAATACTGCAACCTTGCGCGTAAGCAGCAAGAGCAGCTTAAAAAGAAATACAAAACTAGCAAGCAAGTGGAAGAGGTAATCTCGCAGTACGATCTTTAATGACAGCACATTATCGTTTTCCATTACTGTAACCTCTGGCGACAATGATAGTTCACAATGTCGCCAGAGGTTACAGTTCCTTCCTTCAACAGATATCTTAAACCCCTCTCTGTTTTTATTATGAGTATGTTGTTCAAAGGACGACGGCCTTCCACTGCACGTTATGTTCGAACACTTCCATGACTCGTTACTACTGTCATCTTGTTTAATCCTGCAGATGACAATTTCTTTTTTCATAACGCTACTCTCAAAACGTTCATTCGTTCAGGGGATTGCGTTGCCTGTTTTCTATACTGAAAAGAGGGGGGAATTATGTATCAACGTATCGACGGCGCACAGTGGCGACATATCTGGCTGGTGGGGGATCTGCACGGCTGCTATCAACGCTTAATGCAGGCGCTGCGGGAGCGTCACTTCGACCCTTATGAGGATCTGCTGATCTGCGTCGGCGACCTGATTGATCGCGGCCCGCAGAGTTTACAGTGCCTGGCGCTAATTAATCAGCGCTGGTTTATCACCGTGCGCGGGAACCATGAGCAGATGGCTATCGACGCTCTGCGGGAAAACAACCGCGCGCTGTGGCAGATGAACGGCGGCGGCTGGTTTGCAAAGCTTAATGAAGAGGAGCAACTGCGGGCGCTTGATTCTCTGCATAAATGTGCGCAGTTGCCCTATATTCTTGAGCTTCAGACATCCGGCGGGCTGAATGTTATTGCCCACGCTGATTACCCGGCGAGTGAGTATAGCTGGCAAAAAGAGGTGGATAGCGAGTCGGTGCTGTGGCGGCGGGAGCGGCTCAACCAGCTTCTGTGCGGGAAAGGGGAGCGCATTGCAGGCGCGGACGACTTCTGGTTCGGGCATACACCGCTGAAAGCGCGCTTCGATGCCCATAACCAGCACTATATCGACACCGGCGCGGTGTTCGGCGGTGAGTTAACGCTGGTTCAACTGCAGTAGTTAAAAGTCGCTATAGTCGCGCGCCGGGTGCCAAAAGCCATCGATAAAATCTTCTACGGGAAAACAACCGCCGTGACGCATACGCTGATCGTCCATCGCAGCCAGGCACTGTTGCTCACTATTAAAGACATCAACCACGATGTCGTCACATCCACCGTCCAGGTAGCAAACAAATAAGACCAGCGCGAACATTCCATCCTCGGTTCTGTACAACGTAACGATAAGTGTAGGGGATGAATGGGGGCAGGGGAAATCAGGCAGGTAAATAACCCGTCTCACGGACGGGTTCACATCAGATCAGGCAAGACGCATGATCCAGGTATCAGATTGCTCGTCGTAATGTTCGCGATAAAGGACCGAATGCTCGCCGTTAAGGATCGCAGGAATGCTGGTTTCCGCGTCCCAGGCATCAAGCTGCATGCATAGATCGGGGTCTGAACTGCATGGAATATGCAGTTTGCGCTCACCCTGACTCTCTCCCTGCAACTCGGCATCATCGATTTCGAATGCGCCAATGCGCACGCTGGTTTTCGTCATAATGCTCTCCGTCGATCGTTAAAATGTGGTACGACCAGTAAAGCCGCCCACATTTCAGCCTGGTACAACAGCCGGAAAGTCGCCAGTCAAAAAATGCGTTTTTTATGCGCTGCGTCACGCCTTGCCAGCGAAAAGCTGACCGTCGCGCACCAGCTCGCGCGGATAGCTGTTTTTCAGCCGTGACCCCACTTTTTTCGCAAGCCCCAGCGCCTGCCCCTGGAAGGTCACAATCGCTTCATCCCCGGCTGGCAAGGCCTGCGGGTAGATGTCGCGACCGCGATACCACGCTTCCGCTTCCTCTGTCGTCAGCTCAAAGGCCAGCGGATTATTATCACCCGCCAGGGCGATCACCGCCTCATGCTGCCAGCGATAGCCCTTGTTATGGGTCTCCGCGAGGCGCATGCCGAGGCGGGAAAAGCGGACTTTTCCGATCAGATCTTCAATGGCGGCAGGGAATAACCAGATCTCTTTATCACGCTGCCACAGACGCAGAGAATCACCCCAGCGTAAGCCGACCTCAGCCGCTGCGGCGGTGACGGCAGCGCTTTCGCGCGTCTTCAGCGGCGCAAACGGGAATTGACCGACTTTGTAGGTCGGGGCCGGCAAGCGCTCTACCGCTGCGGTTTTACGCAGGCGGGCGACGAAGAAGCCTTCGCAGTCAAAAATTTGCGGAAAGACATGCAGAAAGCCCTCTGCCGTCAGCGCCTGCTCTGCGCCCTCGAACAGCTTACCGAGCGGTTCGAACTCAACGGCATCAGGGTACTGCTGCGCTAACCAGTGGCAGACGGCTTCGTTTTCGTCGCGGTTCAGCGTGCAGGTGGAGTAGACCAGCACGCCGCCGGGGCGCAGGGCATGAAAGGCGCTGTCGATAAGCTCGCGCTGGGTGGCAGCAATCTCCAGATTGCTGGCGTGGGACCAGTTTTTCAGCGCATCGGCATCTTTACGTACTACCCCTTCGCCGGAGCAGGGGGCATCCAGCAGAATGGCGTCAAACATCTCGGGTAACGCAGCGCCAAACACGCGGCCGTCGAAATGGGTTAACGCCACGTTCTGAATGCCACAACGGCTGATATTGGCATGCAGCACTTTTACACGGCTGGCAGAGAACTCATTCGCAAGGATGGCGCCCTGATTCCCCATGCGTGCGGCAATCTGCGTGGTTTTCGACCCCGGTGCGGCAGCAACATCCATCACGCGCAGCGGCATCGTTTCCCCGGCAAACAGCGCGGCAACCGGCAGCATTGAGCTTGCTTCCTGGATGTAGAACAGGCCGCTCAGATGCTCCGCCGTGCTGCCTAAAGGCAGGCTCTCCTCCTCGTCGCGCTCGATCCAGAAGCCCTCAGCGCACCATGGCACCGGCGTTAACTGCCAGCCATAGGGCGCGACCAGCGAGAGGAAGTCATCGACGGAAATTTTCAGCGTATTGACGCGAATACTGCGGCGCAGCGGGCGCTGGCAGGCGGCAATAAACTCATCAAAATCGAGATGTTCAGGCATTGCCAGGCGCATCTGGGCGAGAAATTCTTCAGGAAGGTAAACAGCGTTTTGAGCCACGGGGCGCCCCAGAAGGAAAAAAAGAGGCGCGCAGTGTAGCATAAAGGCTCCGGCGCGGGCACGCCGGAGCACTCAGCTTAACGTGGTAGCGCCGTTCCCCACTGCCGCCACTCTTTTGGTTCGCTCTCCAGCAGCAGGAAGTGTTTGCCCGGCTGCGCTTTCGGTGCCAGCGGCGTTTCCGGTGGCGTCGCGAAGGCGATCCCGCCGCGAATAAACTGGTTAAAGGTACCGGTTTTCACCACCCCGCCGGTCAGGCCAAAGTCCAGCGTATAACCGGAGGCTAACCAGAAGACCGAGTTGTTGCGCACCAGATGCTGGTAACGCTTACTGACGCGCATGGCGATCATCACACGGTCGGAGAGGGTACCCAGCGCAAGGCCGGTCACTGTGCCCACTTCAATACCGCGGAACAGCACCGGGGTACCGATATTCATCGAACCCACTTCTGGCGCTTCAACCACAATGTTCAGCCCATCAAGGTAACGGGAATCAGTAATTGTCGCTTCGGCGAGTTCGAAATCGCGGCGCGCATCGCCGTGCCCCGGCTCAACGTTGATATAGGGTTGCAGGATAGTGTCGAGATGCTCAACACCACCGGCGGAGATCTGCGGCGTGATCACCGAGAAGCGCGATCCGGCGCGGGCGAAGTTGCGCACATATTCCGGGTAGAGCACGGCGCTGGCCTGCACTTCGTTTTTATCCGTCAGCAGGCGAAGCTCCTGCACCTGGCCGATATCAATGCCGAGGTAGCGAATCGGCATCCCCTCTGCCAGCTTGCCGGCGTCGAAAGCATGCAGGGTGATCTGGCCGCCGACGGCGCGCGCTTCGGTTTCCGAGGCGTAAAGAATACGCTTATCGCCTTTACGCAAGCGGGCACCCGCACCGCTACGGTTGTCGAAGCTGATGGCGCCTTTAATCGCGCGCGAAAGCGGTGAAGCCTGCACGGTTAATCCGCTGCCGTTAAGCTGCACCTTCGCGCCGCCCTCCGCCCAGAAGACGCTGTCGGCGGTGAGCAAGTTGCGATACTCCGGTTTGATATGCAGATCGATATCAAAGGCATTGGCGCGCGGACGCACGGTGATCACTTCACCCACTTCAAATTTACGATAGAGCACGACCGAACCCGCCTGCACATCCGGCAGCGTATCCGCCGTCAGCGTCAGGGTGGTTGTGGGCAGATCGCTAAGGCTGTTCTCCAGCGCTTTATCTAGGTTGGCGAAGAGCGGGTAGGTGGGTTTCATCTCCCCTTTATCACCCGGGAGAATACGGATGCCGCCACTGATCCACTCACTGGCGCTGGCAGCAAGGAACTCAACGCCATCCAGCCCCAGTTTCACATCCACACGGCTGTTGACCACGAATTTGCTGTCACCATGCACCAGATCGCGATATTGCGGATCGATGGCCACGGCAAACGAGACGCCTTTGCTGGTCAGCTTACGCTCCAGCACCTGGCCGACCTGCACACCGTGAAGTACAAGCGGTTGCCCGGCATCGATGCCATAACTCTCAGGCGCGGTGAGCGTCAGGGTGATGACGCCCGGCTCCTGCAGCAGGTTTTTATCCGCGGGTAGCACAACGAACTGATCGCGCGGCTGGCCTTCGCCAGGAATCAGCTCCAGCGTGCTGCCGGTCAGCAGGGAGCTGAGATTGGTATTGCTCAGGGAGACTTTCGGGTTGCGCATCTCAATGCGCGTGTTATCACGCAGCAGATTGACCACGCCCGGATCGACGGTCAGCTCACCGGTTACTTTGCCGCCAGGATTAAGGGTAATATCCGTCAGTTCACCCACTTCCAGCCCCTGATACATCAGCGGCGTTGACCCGGCTTTCAGCCCTTGGCCGCTCGGCAGATCGAGCTTGATGAGCACGCCGCGCTGGCTGTGAGCCAGATCTTTGTATAGCCCAAATTCATCATCGGCTGCTGCGGGTGCCGAGTTATCCGGCGAGTCGAAGGCGATAGCGCCATTAACCAGTGCCGCCAGGCTCTCAAGCTCCACTTTCGCGCCGCTAAGACCGACGTCTGCTTTCATACCGGAGATATTCCAGAAGCGGCTGCCTTTTTTCACCAGATTGGTAAAGCGGCGCTCAATCAGCACATCCACCGTGACGCCCTGTTTATTTTTGTTGATGGCGTAGTCATATACGCGACCAACCGGGATCTTGCGGAAATAGACCAGCGAGCCGCTGTTGAGTGAGCCGAGATCCGGCGCGTGCAGATGAATCATCAAGTCGCCATTATTGAGGCGGTATTTCGGCTGCGTGTCGAGGGCGGTGAAGTGATCCTGCGGTTCACCTTTGCCTGGCATCATACCGATGTAGTTACCGCCGACCAGCGCATCCAGCCCCGAAACGCCCGCCAGCGATGCTTTCGGCGTCACCAGCCAGAACTGCGTCTCGTTGCGTAGCGCATCTTTCATATCGGCTTTGATGCTGGCGCGGACCTGAATCTTCTTCAGATCGTCGCTCAGGCTAATATCCTGCACCGTACCGACTTCCACCCCCTGATAGCGGATGGGCGTGCGCCCGGCGACGATGCCGTCAGCGGACATAAAGTCGATGGTGATGGTGTTGGCGCGATCTTCATAGCTACTCCAGACCAGCCAGCCGGCGATCAGCAAAGCGATCACCGGCAGCAACCAGAACGGTGAAATGCGTCGTTTTGTTTTAATGCGCGCTTCAGTCGGCGAAGCGTGGTTTTCCTGACTCATGTGCATCCCAAAGTAAGCGGCTGTCCAGCCATTCCACAGCAAGAATAGTCAAAATAACCGCCGCGCCGAAATAAAACGCAGCGGGTCCCATAGTAAAGGCGAGCAATTGGTCGCGATTGATCAGTGACATTGTCAGCGAGATGACAAACAGATCGAGCATCGACCAGCGCCCAATCCAGGTCACAAAGCGCAGAAGAAGGATGCGAGTGCGTAGCCCCTGTTCAAATTTGAAATGGATACTGACCAGCAAGGTAAACAGTACGATTACCTTGGTAAACGGCACCAGAATACTGGCGATAAAGACGATGCCCGCCACGGCGATATTGCTGTTACCGAGCGAAATAATGCCCGACATAATGGTATCTGCCTGCCGCGAACCGTTGAGGTAGACCACCGAGATCGGCAGCAGGTTAGCGGGCAGCAGAAAAATCATCGAGGCAATCAGCGCCGCCCAGCACTTCTGCAGGCTGTGTCGACGGCGATAACGCAGCGGAATATGGCAACGCGGGCATCTGCCGCGTGCATCAGGTAAGCCGGTGAAGTGGCAACCGAGGCAGGCGCGCAGCTGCGGATCGGGGCGCTTAGCCGGACGCTGCGGATAAAAACGCTCCCACAACTGCTCAACGTTCAGATGGATAAGCGTCATCACGCTGAGAATGGTTAACGCCACAAAAGCGACAAGCCCGACGCCCGGCTGCAGGTAAGCGTAATCCTGCACCTTGATCGAGGCGACGCCAATGCCGACCAGATAGATATCGAGCATCACCCACTCTTTCAGGCGCTCAAGCATCAGCAACACCGGGCGCAGATTCATCCCGAGGCGGTTGCCGAACCATAAATAGGCGATTGCACTGACCAGCACCAGCGGCGCGCCAACGGTACAGAAGAGCACCATCGCCCCGGTAAGCGCATCGCCTTGAGCAGTCATTTGCCAGATCCCCTGCAACAGGTTGGCGTCAATACGCACACCCAGCAGGTAAAAGTGGAGCAGCGGTTCGCCCCAGGCAAAAGGCATCAGCATCAGCATCGTTACCGCCATGGCGGCGAGACGGGTTAATGACCAGTCGCGTCCATCGCGGATCTTGGCATTGCAGCAGGGACAAAATGCACTTTGGTGCGATTTCATAACCGGTAACGCAAAAAGCGTATCGCATTGCGGGCAGCGCTGATAATGTGCCCGTGGCAAAGCTTCGCCGACATGATGGATCGCAATTTTTTTGTTAAGCGAAATGTGTTGTATCTTTAGTGCCATCGGCCGGATCAGAAAAGGATTAGATGCATCTATATTAACTCATGATGAGAACATCTTGAGCATCAACGCATTTAATGCTTATTTTATTAGGCTTAGCCGTTTACTCAGTAAGACACCAAAGTGGTTGGATAATGAACAAAGCAGAGTTTTACGCGGACTTAAACCGCGATTTTCAGGCATTAATGGCAGGTGAAACCAGTTTTTTAGCGACGTTGTCTAATACCAGCGCGCTGCTGTTTGAACGTCTGGATGGGGTCAACTGGGCCGGTTTTTATTTACTGGAAGGCGAGACGCTGGTGTTAGGGCCGTTCCAGGGCAAAATCGCCTGCGTCCGCATTCCTGTCGGGCGCGGTGTCTGTGGTAGCGCGGTCGCGCAAAACCGTGTGCAGCGGGTAGAAGACGTTCATCAATTTGACGGACATATCGCCTGCGATGCGGCCAGCAACTCTGAAATTGTGCTGCCGATCACAGTAAGTGGTCAGATCATTGGCGTGCTGGACATCGATAGCGTCGAATTTTCGCGCTTTAGCGACGAGGATGAAAAGGGCCTGTGCGAGCTGGTTTCTCATCTGGAACAGTGCCTTGCGGCAACCGATTATCAAAAATTCTTTGCGACTGTCGCAGGATAATCAACGGATAACGTAGCATTTACTGTTAGCGTCATTATAATGACGCCTGTTCATGCCTGCGCTTGTTGGCAACGTCCGTTGTAATCAGGAAATTTCATGGAAAATCAACCTAAGTTGAATAGCAGTAAAGAAGTGATCGCTTTTTTGGCCGAACGTTTCCCTCACTGTTTCAGTGCTGAAGGCGAGGCACGCCCCCTGAAAATCGGTATCTTTCAGGATTTAGTGGCGCGTGTTGAGGGTGAGATGAATCTCAGTAAAACCCAGCTTCGTTCCGCTTTACGTCTTTATACTTCGAGCTGGCGTTACCTGTACGGTATCAAAGCTGGCGCGACGCGTGTCGATCTGGACGGCAACGCCTGTGGCGTGCTGGATGAGCAACACGTTGAGCATGCCCGCAAGCAGCTTGAAGAAGCGAAAGCGCGTGTTCAGGCGCAACGCGCTGAGCAACAAGCCAAAAAACGTGAAGCTGCCGCTGCTGCTGGTCAGGAAGACGCACCGCGTCGTGAGCGCAAACCTCGTCCGGCTCCGCGCCGTAAAGAGGGCGCAGAACAACGCAAGCCTCGCGCCGATAAGCCGGCGGCTAAACCGCAGCGCGAACGCGCACCGCAGCAGGAAGAGCGCCATACGCCAGTTTCTGATATCTCCGTGCTGAGCGTGGGTCAGGACCTGAAAGTGAAAGCGGGCAATAACGCGATGAGCGCAACCGTGCTTGAAATCACCAAAGACGGCGTTCGCGTACAGCTTAGCTCGGGTATGTCGATGATTGTACGCGCAGAACATCTCTTGTTCTGAAACGGAGGCCTGGCCTGGCATGAACACTTTGTTTAAGCGCACAGCGTTGGCAGGCCTGTTATTCGTAACAGGCCACGCCCTGGCTGTGGAAGATATTACCCGGGCCGATCAAATCCCGGTGTTAAAAGAAGAGACGCAGCACGCGACGGTGAGCGAGCGCGTCACTTCGCGTTTTACTCGCTCCCACTATCGCCAGTTCGATCTGGACAACGCCTTCTCTGCGAAGATTTTCACCCGCTATCTTAATCTGCTTGATTACAGCCACAACGTCCTGCTTGCCAGCGACGTTGAGCAGTTTTCGCAGAAGAAAAACGAGATTGGCGATGAACTGCGCAGCGGCAAGCTGGACGTCTTTTACGACCTCTACAATAAAGCGCAGCAGCGCCGTTTTGAGCGCTACCAGTACGCGCTTAAAGTGCTGGAGCGGCCGATGGACTTCACCGGTAACGACTCCTTTAACCTCGATCGCAGCAAAGCACCGTGGCCAAAAGATGAGGCCGAGCTGAATGCGCTGTGGGACAGCAAGGTTAAATATGACGAACTGAGCCTCAAGCTCACCGGTAAAGATGAGAAAGAGATCCGCGAGACGCTCTCTCGTCGCTATAAGTTCGCCATTCGCCGTCTGGCACAAACCAACAGCGAAGATGTCTTCTCGCTGGCGATGACCGCCTTTGCGCGTGAAATCGATCCGCACACCAACTACCTTTCGCCGCGCAATACCGAGCAGTTCAACACCGAAATGAGCCTCTCGCTTGAGGGGATCGGTGCTGTGCTGCAGGGTGATGATGACTATACGGTGATCAACTCGATGGTTGCCGGTGGTCCGGCGGCGAAGAGTAAAGCGATTAGCGTTGGCGATCGCATCGTTGGCGTTGGTCAGACCGGGCAGAATATGGTCGATGTTATCGGCTGGCGTCTTGATGATGTTGTTGCGCTGATTAAAGGGCCGAAAGGCAGCAAAGTGCGCCTTGAGATCCTGCCTGCGGGCAAGGGGACCAAAACGCGCATTGTTACGCTGACGCGTGAGCGTATCCGTCTTGAAGATCGCGCAGTGAAAATGTCCGTTAAGACCGTCGGCAAAGAAAAAGTCGGCGTGCTGGATATTCCTGGCTTCTACGTCGGGCTGACCGATGACGTGAAAGTGCAGCTGCAAAAGCTGGAAAAACAGAACGTCAAGAGCGTGATTATCGATCTGCGCGCTAACGGCGGCGGGGCACTGACGGAAGCGGTGTCGCTCTCCGGCCTCTTTATCCCGTCCGGCCCGGTGGTGCAGGTGCGCGATAACAACGGCAAAGTGCGTGAAGATAGCGATACCGATGGCGTGGTCTACTACAAAGGGCCGCTGGTGGTGCTGGTTGACCGCTTCAGCGCTTCGGCATCGGAGATTTTCGCGGCAGCCATGCAGGATTACGGTCGTGCGCTGATTGTCGGCGAACCAACCTTCGGGAAGGGCACCGTGCAGCAGTACCGCTCCCTTAACCGTATCTACGATCAGATGCTGCGCCCGGAATGGCCAGCGCTGGGTTCGGTGCAGTACACCATCCAGAAATTCTATCGTGTGAACGGCGGCAGTACGCAGCGTAAAGGCGTAACGCCGGATATCATCATGCCGACCGGCACGCAGGTCACGGAAACCGGGGAAAAATTCGAGGATAACGCACTGCCGTGGGACAGCATCAATGCTGCCACCTTTGTGCGCGCCGGCGATTTGAAACCTTTCGGTCCTGAGCTGCTGAAAAAGCACGATGAGCGTATCGCGAAAGATCCTGAGTTCCAGTACATCAATAAGGACATTGCGCGTTTTGAAGCCCTGAAAGCAAAACGCGATATGGTGTCGCTGAACCTGGCGCAGCGTGAAAAAGAGAATGCGGAGGATGATGCTATTCGTCTCTCGCGCCTCAACGATCGCTTCAAGCGCGAAGGCAAGCCGCCGCTGAAGAAACTGGACGATCTGCCGAAGGATTATCAGGAGCCGGATCCCTATCTTGATGAGACGGTGCATATTGCTCTCGATCTCGCGCATCTTGAAAAAGATCAGCCCGCGGAATCAACCGCGTCTGCTAAGTAACTCCTCCCTACAGGCACAAGAAATTGTGCCTGTTTTTTTAACAACCTCCCATCCTCGTAAGCATCCTGCTACAAAGTGTAAAGTTGTGTTTTTCTCGTGACTTACGCGGCATTGTTGCTTGAAAATAGCCCGCACGCCCATACGATGTGGATAACCGCATAGTGCGTTTTGTTAAATCGAGGTTAAAAGAAAATTATGATGCGAATCGCGCTCTTCCTGTTGACTAACCTGGCTGTTATGTTGGTGTTCGGCCTTGTGCTTAGCCTGACGGGCATTCAGTCGAGCAGCGTTCAGGGGTTAATGATTATGGCGCTGCTGTTCGGTTTTGGCGGCTCGTTCATTTCGCTGTTGATGTCGAAATGGATGGCGCTGAAATCTGTAGGTGGTGAAGTCATTGAGCAGCCGCGCAACGATATGGAGCGCTGGCTGATGGAGACCGTTGCACAGCAGTCTCGCCAGGCAGGCATTGCGATGCCGCAGGTGGCGATTTATCACGCGCCGGATATTAACGCCTTCGCTACCGGTGCGCGCCGTGATGCTTCGCTGGTCGCCGTCAGTACCGGCTTGTTGCAAAACATGAGCCGTGATGAGGCCGAAGCGGTCATCGCCCATGAAATCAGCCATATTGCCAACGGTGACATGGTCACCATGACGCTGATTCAGGGCATTGTGAACACCTTCGTTATCTTTATCTCGCGCATTATTGCCCAGATTGCCGCTGGCTTCATGGGCGGAGACCGGGATGAGGGTGAAGAGAGTAACGGTAACCCGCTGGTCTACTTTGCCGTCGCGACGGTGCTCGAACTGGTATTTGGTATTCTGGCGAGCGTCATCACCATGTGGTTCTCCCGCTACCGTGAATTCCATGCCGATGCGGGTTCAGCCCGTCTGGTAGGACGCGAGAAGATGATCGCTGCACTGCAAAGGCTGAAAACCAGCTATGAGCCGCAGGAAGCAAGCAGCATGATGGCGTTCTGCATTAACGGTAAGTCAAAGTCGCTGAGCGAACTCTTTATGACGCACCCGCCGCTGGATAAACGTATTGAAGCGTTGCGTTCAGGCGCCTACCTCAAATAACATCATTACAAATAATAAAAGCGCGTCCATTGACGCGCTTTTTTATTGTTCGTCATCAGCGCTCAGCGGCAGGAATGGTATGGGTTGTACGCAGTTAACCCAGCAGATTATCGCGTAATTATTTCTCCGAACGCGGCATCAGCGTCTTTCAGGCGTAATGTCGCAGATTTGTAACGAACCAGGCATTCGCGCATTGCGGCGGATGGTCGACGAATTTATAATAAAAACCTATTCTGATTTTTATAAAACACAGGCGATGAGGTAATTAATGGCAATCGCGGATTTGGACAAGCAGCCAGATTCTGTCTCTTCTGTACTGAAGGTCTTTGGCATTCTGCAGGCTTTGGGCGAAGAGCGTGAAATCGGCATTACCGAGCTTTCACAGCGCGTCATGATGTCAAAAAGCACCGTTTATCGCTTTTTGCAGACCATGAAATCGTTAGGCTACGTGGCACAGGAAGGGGAGTCAGAGAAATACTCCCTGACGCTGAAGTTATTCGAACTTGGCGCGCGTGCACTGCAAAACGTTGATTTAATCCGCAGCGCGGATATCCAGATGCGTGAACTTTCTCGCCTGACGAAAGAGACCATCCATCTGGGTGCTCTCGATGAAGACAGCATCGTTTATATTCACAAAATCGATTCGATGTATAACCTGCGCATGTATTCGCGTATCGGTCGCCGCAATCCGCTCTATAGCACCGCGATTGGTAAAGTGCTGCTGGCCTGGCGCGATCGCGATGAAGTGAAACAGATTCTGGAAGGCGTTGAATATAAGCGCAGCACCGATCGCACCATTACCAGCACCGAAGATCTGCTGCCGATGCTGGATATCGTTCGCCAGCAGGGCTACGGCGAAGATAACGAAGAGCAGGAAGAGGGATTACGCTGCATCGGTGTACCGGTGTTTGACCGTTTTGGCGTGGTTATCGCTGGTCTGAGTATCTCTTTCCCGACTCTGCGATTCTCCGAAGAGCGCCTGCACGAATACGTGGAAATGCTGCATCAGGCAGCGCGTAAAATTTCTGAACAGATGGGTTATAACGATTATCCATTCTGATAATTGTCAAAAAAGCCGCCCCAAGGGGCGGCTTTTTCATGGCAAAAATCAACCGTTATCAATGACGTTATCGCTTTTACGCATCAGTGGGCAGTTGGCAAGGCCAAAAAATCCGTTGTCTGAATGAACATATTGCGCCGTGTTGGTACCACGCGCGGTGACGTATTTGCACTGTAAACCAAGGCCTGCTGCATTCTCTTTACTGTTAATTAGCACGCCATAACCGCTCAGTAAGAGTCCAATCCACAGCAGCGCGACAACGATGACGCCTCGAATAAGTGTACGCATGTTTGCTCCTTGCACATCGATTAAGTCTGCCATTAAGGCTACGTCTTTTATTGATTGAAACAAGTCACGCATTCCTAAAAATACCGAAAGGGGGTACAGTTACCCGCTGTTTAAGGAAGCCATGCTAGTGTGGTTACACCTTGAAATGTTTCGGAGAGTGGAGTGAGAAAATTTAGATGGCTGTTGCTGATTGCCGTGGTGGTGGTCTGCCTGCTGCTATGGACTCAAATGATCAATGTGATGTGCGATCAGGATGTACAATTTTTCAGCGGCATCTGTGTCATCAATAAATTCATCCCCTGGTAAGCGCATTTCTGCAGTGAAAGATTTCCTTCCTGAGTGCCAGTGGTAAAATGCCGCGTCTACTTTGAGGGTGTGAAATGAACGAAATCTTAAATTCTGGCGCGCTAAATTTTGCGTCTATGCTGGTTTCTGTGGTGGTTCTGGTTATTGGTCTGGTGCTGTGGTTCTTTATCAATCGTGCCAGTTCACGTACGAACGAGCAGATTGAACTGCTGGAAGCCCTGCTCGATCAGCAAAAACGGCAAAATGCGCTGCTGCGCCGTCTCTGTGAAGCGAATGAGCCGGAAAAAGCTGCTCTCCCCGAGGTCGAAAAAAATAAGACTAAGGGTGAAGACGAGGAGTTTATCCGGCTGGTGGCTGAACGATAACCTGAAAGGAGGGGAGAGATGGCCTGGAAAAACCCCTGGTATGATCCCGCGCTCTCCCATCATACGCCCGACGGTTTTTGTAACCCGACGGCCGTGGCGCATCAACCCGGCGATGTAAAACGCTGGCGTCAGGA
Organism: Kosakonia sp. S57; assembly: GCF_016516575.1. Taxonomy (NCBI): domain Bacteria; kingdom Pseudomonadati; phylum Pseudomonadota; class Gammaproteobacteria; order Enterobacterales; family Enterobacteriaceae; genus Kosakonia; species Kosakonia sp. S57. The sequence goes on from NZ_JACVUL010000004.1 coordinate 161,691, forward strand.
ACGCAAAGCTGACGGGCTTCCCCGGCCTCCAGCTACAGGGTATGACGCTTTTATTCAAGCCTGGTGGCAAAAAGCCGAGATTTCGCCGGGTGACGATGGCCTGTGGTGGCTTGGGCATGCCTCTGTGCTTCTGCGTATGCAGGGGAAATATCTGCTCACCGATCCTGTTTTTTCCCGACGCGCCTCCCCGCTGCGTTTCATCGGGCCTCAGCGGCGCACACCGCCTGCATTATCCCTTGACGATATTCCCGCCCTGGATGCCATTCTTATCTCTCACAATCATTACGATCATCTGGACCGCTGGACAATCCGCGCACTGCTTCGCCGGTTTCCTGAGGTAAAGCTTTTTGTCCCTCTCGGATTGGGTGACACGCTTCGCCGCTTTGGCGCGCGTTTTGTCACTGAGCTGGACTGGTGGCAGCAAGCCTCGCTGGACGATTTACATTTAACCGCTGTTCCCGCTCAGCACTGGAGCATGCGCACACCGTGGGATCGCAACCGCTCATTATGGTGCGGCTGGGTTATTGAGTCGCGCGAACTGCGTTTCTGGTTTCCAGGTGATACTGGCTACAGCGTCGAGCTTCTGCAGATCCCGCAGCGTCTTGGAAAAATTGATGCGCTCGCGCTGCCCGTTGGTGCTTATGCACCGCGCTGGTTCATGTCGATAAACCATATGGATCCACAAAGTGCGGTGTCGCTGTGGCAGCAATTAGGCTCGCCGCTGGCTTTTCCCATCCACTGGGGCGTATTTGAACTGGCTGATGAATCACTGGATGAGCCGGTGCAGGAGTTACAGCGCGCTTTAAGCGAAGCGGAACAGGAAAATGATAACTTCAGGATCCTTAAAATTGGTCAATATTTATCCCTGCGGTAATTTAAGCCGAGCGCCATAAAAAGTAAGCCGTATTAAAATTGTGCGCTTCAGATTTACGCGAAACGTTTTTATTGCCTTCAAATGATGCAGTGTCATCATAATTTCATTATTTTGGTGCACGCCTGTGCTTATTCGCTCAGTAATTATTCATAGTTAACCTGAGCAATAGTTTCGTCCCAGATCATTAATCATTTAAGAATCTTCCTAATCGAATAAACAGCATAACTATTCGCAGAAAGTTCTTAGTATATAAGCGAAACGCATGAGGGGTTCAGCCACCCTTAAGCTGCATGGAACTGCTTGATGAATCGAAAGAAATGGTCTAGGTTTATCGGGTAAACCTGCTGGTGCAGCGGCTGCTATAACGGTCATTGAAGTGAATAAATGAACAGTGGTTGTTTCGATACCCTTAGAATTTGTGCGGTGGATCGAGACATATCTAAAAATGGCTTGCCATAGTTTACGTATTATGTGATAACACGTTGTGGGTCAATCGAGGTACAGTTCTGTTTATGTGTGGCATTTTCAGTAAAGAAGTCCTGAGTAAAACGTTTCGTTGAATACAGCTTCTCTGCCGAACCTTATATTAGTGCCTCAAGCAGTAATGTCTCAGTTTTCTCAGTCAATGCCTGCGGGCGAAGTATATACATTAAGGAATTTTGCAAATGGCAAAGATTAAAGGTCAAGTTAAGTGGTTCAACGAGTCTAAAGGTTTTGGTTTCATTACTCCGGCTGACGGCAGCAAAGATGTATTCGTACATTTCTCTGCTATCCAGGGTAACGGCTTCAAAACTCTGGCTGAAGGCCAGAACGTTGAGTTTGAAATTCAGGACGGTCAGAAAGGCCCGGCTGCAGTTAACGTAACTGCTATCTGATTTCGACACCTCTGAGCTTGAGACGCGTTCCGCGTATCAATGTCAGTTATCAAGCCTCGCCATTGTGCGGGGCTTTTTATTTTCCCTGCCGCAACATTTGACGGTACACTTCGCCCTTTGAAAAAGTCGTCCCGGAGTGTTTATGCCATTCAGTTGCCCCCTTTGCCACGCACCGTTAAGCCGCCACGAGCGCGCATTTATCTGTCCGCAGCGGCATCAGTTCGATATCGCCAAAGAGGGTTACGTCAATTTATTGCCCGTTCAGCATAAACGCTCGCGCGATCCCGGTGATAACGCCGAAATGATGCAGGCGCGCCGTGCTTTTCTCGACGCCGGACACTATCAGCCGCTGCGGGACACCATCTGCAGCCTGTTTGAAGAGACTCTGCCGGCAGAAGCGACGGCGCTGCTCGATATCGGCTGTGGGGAAGGGTACTACACGCAGGCATTTGCCGGGGTAGGCCGCGCGCGCGGCGCACAAACCGTTGGTCTTGATGTCTCGAAAGCGGCGATTCGCGCAGCGGCAAAACGCTATCCGCAGGTGATGTTCTGCGTCGCCTCCAGCCACCGCTTGCCTTTTGACGATAACAGCATTGATGGTCTGGTGCGCATTTATGCGCCCTGTAAAGCGCAGGAGCTGGCCCGCGTGATGAAACCGCAGGGTGTCGTGATCACCGCAGCACCCGGTCCGCGCCATTTAATGGAGCTGAAGGGGCTTATTTATGATGAGGTGCAGCTGCACGCGCCAAACAGCGGTGAAATTGAAGGGTTTACGATTCTTTCCGAACAGTCACTCGCTTATGAGATGGAGCTGACCGGCGAAGAGGCGGTTGCGCTCCTGCAAATGACGCCGTTTGCCTGGCGGGCAAAGCCGGAAGTGTGGCAACAGCTGGCAGCGACTAAAACATTCCGCTGCCAGACGGATTTCACTATCCATTGCTTACGCCGGGAAAGCTAGCCAGCAAAGTGGCTATAAAGGATCTGCACGCCGATACCAATGAGCACAACGCCGCCGAGGATCTCGGCGCGTTTGCCGAGTAGCGGGCCGATAAAACGGCCTACCATCATGCCTAAAGTTGACATGATGAGCGTGGCGCAGCCGATGGCCAGCGCGGTAGTGAGGATATTGACCTGCAGGAACGCGAGCCCGACGCCAACCGCCATCGCATCCAGGCTGGTAGCAATCGCGGTGGTAACCAGCAACCAGAATCCATGACGATGCGGCATCTCTGCGTCATCATCCGTATTGCCGCGAAAACCCTCCAGCACCATCCTGCTGCCAAGAAACGCCAGCAGTACGAACGCTATCCAGTGATTCCACTCAAGCACAAATTGTGATGCGAGCATGCCGAGACCCCAGCCCAGTAAAGGGGTTAAGGTTTCAATTGCGCCGAAGATAAGGCCGGTACGCAGGGCGTCGGAAAATTTAGGATTGCGGAGCGTCGCACCTTTACCGATAGAGGCGGCGAAGGCATCCATCGACATACCGAAGGCGAGAAGCAGGGTGGCGGATAAGTTCATCTGTGCGTCCTGACCGGGAGTTCCATATAACACACCACTGCCCCCAGTAAACAGCAGTTGGTGTGTCAATGGTCTCGCCTGACTGAAAATGTTCAGTCCGTACGTGCCACGTTTTGCAACGAGTATGTTGACACGTACATTTCCGCAGGGCGGAAATCGGCTACTCCCCAACGACGGACGCACCTTACCATATTTTTAGAATATAAAACAACAGCAGAAGAATATTCATGGCGCTGCCTGTCGATAACGATTGTCATTTAGCTTGCGACGTGAAAATAACGTTAATAAACATAGGTAATTTCTTATGAGAAATATAGCAGAGGCTATATTAAAGCCTCTTTTTTGTGCAGGGTAAAATGAGGTGAGTATTGTGTAACTTATTGAGTTTTAACCATTACTCTGTAGATCTTTTCGAGGTCGTCTATATTTCGTACACGGATTAGTAACCGCCGCTGCTCTAATTGCATTACCAGTACGCCATCCTCCGATAAATTCATCTCTTTAATACGGTTATATTCAATCCAGACATTAGCAAAGAAGAAACCCTGTGTTTTAAAGATGGCTTTCGGGGCGCGGATCCAAAAAAGGTAAATACCCAGCAGCGCCAGCGCAAATAATAACCACATGGTTAATGATGAACCACCGTTAACGCTGTTGTTATAAATCAGAATAACCAGCAGGCCGACAAAAATGGCGCCATCGGTACGGCTTCTGCGCAGCAGCGGAACGGTGAGCAACGTTTCGCCTTTGCGACGGGGCATCACCACCTCGTCATAGAGCGCAAAAGCCAGCAGGGCGGCGACAAACAGCAGCAGCACGCTATCCGTAATCGACATCTCATCTCCTTAAATAAAAAAACCGGGAGCAATCACGCCCCCGGTTATGACAACGTCGTTTAAAGACCCAGCAGGCCGATAGCGTAGCCGACAATCCCAATTACGAAGAAGCCGACAATGATCCACAGTGGGTTCACTTTTTTACGCAGGAGCCACATACAGGCGAAGGTCAGCAGCAGCGGAACCAGACCCGGCATCAGCTGGTCGAGGATGGTCTGCACCGTGGTCACCGTGGTTTTCCCGGTCTGGTCGGTAATTTCCGATACGACCAGCGGAATATTCACGTGCGTCCACTTGTTGACCAGCGCCCCCATCACAAACAGGCCGAGAATTGACGCCCCCTCAGTCAGTTTCTGCAGGAAACCGCCGCCCATATCTTTAACGATATCGATCCCTTTGCGATAGCCGTAAGCAACGCCGTAATAACGGGTGGCAAGACGCACGATATTAAAGAGGAAGAAGAAGAGCAGCGGGCCGAGCAGGCTGCCGCTCATGGCGATCCCGGCACCCAGTGCTGCAAAGACCGGACGCACGGTACCCCAGAAAATCGGGTCGCCAACGCCTGCCAGCGGCCCCATCAGACCCACTTTGATACCGTTAATGGCACCATCGTCAATCTCTGCGCCGTTCGCACGCTGCTCTTCCATTGCCAGCGTTACGCCAAGCACCGGCGCGGCAACGTAAGGGTGGGTGTTAAAGAACTCCAGGTGACGCTTAATCGCCTGGCGGCGGGCTTCGTTATTTTCCGGATAGAGGCGTTTAATCGCCGGTACCATCGAGAAGCAGAAGCCGAGTGCCTGCATACGTTCGAAGTTCCACGAGCCCTGGAAGAGGTTAGAACGCAGGAACACGCTGCGAATATCACTCTGGGTGAGCTTTTTCTCAGTCGGAGTTTTCGTCATATCAACCATGTCGTTCACCTGTTAATCCAGTTCGTTATCAAGATCGTTGGCACCAGCCGCTGGTGCAGCGCCGCCTGCAGTGCGGTTATATTTCGGGCTAAGCTGAATGTAGAGAATGGCCATAACGGCACCGATCACACCCAGCGAAACAAGGTTGAAGTTGGTAAATGCCGCGGTCACGAAGCCGAGGTAGAAGAACGGCATCAGATAGCCTGCGCGCATCATATTGATGACCATCGCATAACCGACCACCACGATCATGCCACCGGCGATATTCAGACCGCTGGTCACCACTTCCGGAATGGCGTTGAGCATGTTCTGCACTTCGCTGGTACCGACAGAGATAGCCACAATCACCGCCGGAATGGCGATACGCATCGCCTGCAGGAACAGGGAGGAGACGTGGATCCAGGACAGCGCGGTAAGGTTACCGTTATCCGCGGCTTTATCTGCCGCGTGCTGGAAACCAACGGTAATGGTACGAACAATAATGGTCAGTACCTGGCCTGCCGCCGCCAGCGGGATTGCCAGCGCGATACCGGCACCGATGCTCTGGTGGCCGCCAATGACCAGAATGGTGGAAATAATCGACGCCAGCGCGGCATCCGGCGCGACTGCGGCACCGATGTTCATCCAGCCAAGCGCGATCATCTCAAGGGTACCGCCGATAATGATACCGGTTTTCATATCACCAAGAACGATACCGACTAACGTACATGCCACCAACGGACGGTGGAACTGGAACTCGTCAAGTATCGACTCCATACCGGCAATACATGCGACGACGAACACCAGCACAATCTGAAGAGTGGTAATCTCCATTGTACTTCTCCTATAGCTAAATCAGACGTAAGTGTGAAAACTGAGTCAATCAGGTCGTCGCGGTTACTTCGCCACTTTGCTGATTAAATCCATCATTTTCAGTTTCGGATCGTTTGAAACTTTACGGACTTCCAGCTCAATGCCGCGATCGTTGAGTTTGCGAAACGCCTCAATATCTTTCTCATCGACGGAAACAGCGTTGTTTACCTGGGTTTTGCCCTGACGATAGGCCATACCGCCAATATTGACCGAGGTAAGTTTTACGCCGCCCTCGACGATGCGCTCGACGTCGGTAGGGTTGGTGAAGAGCAGCATTACGCGTTCACCGGCATATTTCGGGTTGTTATAGACGCGGATCATTTTTGCGACGTCGACAACGTGAGCCGTTACCCCCGGTGGTGCGACCTGCGTCAGCAGCGTTTTACGCACGTTATCGGCGGCTACCTCATCACTGACGACAATAATCCGGGTGACGTTGGTCTCTTTGGTCCAGCGGGTGGCGACCTGGCCGTGGATTAAGCGGTCATCAATACGCGCCAGACCGATAACCATATAGTCGTTCGGCCCCATCGGTTTAGCAGGGGTAGCGGCTTTCGGTGCTGCCGTCTGTTGAACCGCAGCGGGAGCGGGTTTTTCCACCGGCTGCGCTTTCAGCGCCTTCACGCCTTCACGTCCGGTCTCGACGGCCAGCGCTACCAGCTCATCGAAGGTTGGGTTGTCATCACGTGCCATCAGGGTTTCAACCAGCATCGGGATATTCACGCCGGCGATGACTTCATAATGCTCTTTATCGACGACAATGCGGCTGGCGGCGTTAAACGGGCTGCCACCCCATGTATCAACGAGAAACAGCACGCCCTGATTAGTATCCAGTTTTGCCAGCTGCGCCTGATACTTTTCGATTAACGTCTCCGCGTTCTCGCCGGGAACAAAATCGATCCATCCGACATTCTCCTGCTCGCCGAGTAGCATCTCGGCGGTTTTAAGCAGTTGTTCTGCCGCCCAACCATGTGTGCCTATAACAATAGCAATAGTCACTTGCTACCTCCTTATTCTTGTCGTTAACATCCACGCGATGGATGTATTGTGAATCGGCACCAAAAAAGCGAATCGATTCAGAGATAAACTCAAAGAGAAGTTTAGGAACTTTCGCGAATTATTTTAGAGAGTGAAAAAATAATTTATGTGATGAAGATCCGTAATTTAGCTTTCATAAAAATGAAATTTTGTGGCGCAAAATATCCATACATTTTGCAAAGTCTGGTAAATCTTTGCCAGCTACCCAGGCTCTTTGCTATGTTTAACCTCCGTTTAAGTTACCAGGAGTAAAGGGCAGTAGCCCATCGTATGGATCGTCACCGACGTCAGTTCACTTTATGGCCGTCCCGCGCCACGCATTCCCCCCTTTCAAATAGAGTCAATGTCATCACGCCTGCGCATTTTCGCGCGCCGTATACTGTTTTCCTGAACAGGAGCCTGTCATGGAATTCTTAATGGATCCGCAGATTTGGATCGGTTTGTTGACGCTGGTTGTGCTGGAAATCGTGCTGGGTATTGATAACCTGGTCTTTATTGCCATTCTTGCCGATAAACTGCCGCCGAAGCAGCGCGATAAAGCACGGTTGATCGGTCTGTCACTGGCGCTGGTGATGCGACTTGGCCTGCTGTCGCTGATCTCATGGATGGTGACGCTCACCCAGCCGCTCTTCTCGGTGTGGAACCTTACCTTCTCCGGCCGTGATTTAATCATGCTGTTCGGCGGTATTTTCTTACTGTTCAAGGCCACTACGGAGCTTCATGAACGGCTGGAAAACCGCGATCACGATGGCGGACACGGTAAAGGCTACGCCAGCTTCTGGGTGGTGGTGACGCAGATCGTGATTCTCGATGCGGTCTTCTCCCTCGATGCGGTGATTACTGCGGTCGGTATGGTTAATCACCTGCCGGTGATGATGGCGGCGGTGGTAATCGCGATGGCGGTAATGCTGCTGGCCTCGAAGCCGCTGACTAACTTTGTGAACCAGCATCCGACGGTCGTGGTGCTCTGTCTGAGCTTCCTGTTGATGATTGGTCTGAGCCTGGTCGCAGAGGGCTTTGGCTTCCATATTCCGAAAGGCTACCTCTACGCCGCGATTGGCTTCTCAATCATCATTGAGTTCTTTAACCAGGTTGCGCGCCGTAACTTTCTGCGCAACCAGTCGCGCCTGCCGCTGCGTGCGCGCACCGCGGATGCGATTGTGCGTCTGATGGGCGGTCGCCGTCAGAATACGACGCAAACCGAGACGGACAGCGATGCCTCAGTAACGGTGCCGGAAGGCGCGTTTGCGGAAGAGGAGCGCTATATGATCAACGGTGTCCTGACGCTGGCGTCCCGTTCGCTGCGCAGCATTATGACGCCGCGCGGTGATATCAGCTGGGTGGATGCCAATCTGAGCGTTGACGAGATCCGTCAGCAACTGCTCTCTTCCCCGCACAGCCTCTTCCCGGTCTGTCGTGGCGAACTGGATGAAGTGATCGGTATTGTGCGCGCCAAAGAGCTGCTGGTGTCGCTGGAAGAGGGCGTCGATGTTGCCGCTATCGCATCTGAGTCGCCGGCAATTGTGGTGCCGGAAACCCTCGACCCGATCAAGCTGCTGGCGGTATTACGCCGCGCGCGCGGCAGCTTCGTAATTGTCACCAATGAGTTTGGTGTGGTTCAGGGGCTGGTAACCCCACTGGACGTGCTGGAGGCAATTGCCGGTGAATTCCCTGATGCGGATGAAACGCCGGAAATCATTGCCGACGGCGACGGCTGGCTGGTGAAAGGCACTACCGACCTGCATGCGCTGCAGCATACGCTGGATCTCGATAACTTCGTTAATGAAGAGGAAGATATCGCCACCGTTGCGGGCCTTGTCATTGCCGCGCGTGGGCAGATCCCGCCGGTAGGCGAAACCTTTGCCATTGCGCCGCTGCATATCACCGTGATGGAAGCAAACGACTACCGGGTCGATCTGGTGCGTATTGTTAAAGAGCAACCGGCTCACGACGAAGAGGAGTGATCCTCAATCGTCATCAGCGGAGCCAGCCGGTCGTCATGCGCGGCTGGCGTCGCATTCCCGGCTAACCACGCCGGGAAGTTCTCAATGGGCATCGGCTGTGCAAACAGATATCCCTGAAGTGACTGAACCCCCTGCTGACGCAAATATTGCGCCTGCTGCGGGGTCTCTACCCCCTCTGCCACCAGTTCAATATCCAGCCGCTGCGCAAGCGCGATAATGATGTCGGTCACCTTGGAGTTCACCGCATCGGTGCCGATCGCCGCAGTATAGGATTTGTCGATTTTCAGAATGTCCGGTTGCAGCTTCTCCAGCCAGCTCAGGGCGCTATTACCGGTGCCGAAATCATCAATCGCAATCTTCACGCCGTTGTGATGCAGCTCGCGCATCATGCGCGAATCAACATCCTGCAGCGCATCGCGCTCGGTTAACTCAATGATCAACTGCTGAACCGGATGGTGAACAAACCACAACCGGTGCAGATCTTTCAGTAACTCGCCATCGCGCAGATGGCTGGGGGCGGCATTAATGCCGATATGAAAATGGGCGTCGGCCGGAAAGAGATGGCGGTGCGCCTGCACCTCAATCAGCACATACCGGGTCAGCGGGGCGATCAGATGCTGCGCCTCGGCGATAGGAATAAACACCTCCGGCGAAATCGCACCCTGGCGCGGATTGTGCCAGCGCAGCAGGATCTCCACGCCGACGCACTTCAGGCTCTGGGCATGCAGCACCGGCTGGCAGAAGAGGGCAAATTCGCGGCCGGTTAAGCCAAGGTTAATTTCACGAGCGAAGCTCATGCGGCTGGCAGTGGTAAACCAGGTAATCACGCTGGTTAAAAGCCCAATCATCAGCGCCAGCGGCAGCTGTGAGGGCAGATGTTGCAGCGCCAGCCGCGTTGCACCCGGGCCGCTTACGCTCACCGACAGGGGGAAGAATTGCGAGGTACGCTGATAGCGCTTCTCATCGTCGGCCAGCAGTAGGGTCTCCAGCAGACCTTTTCCCTGCACCAGATGCCGCCCGGCAACAGAGAGTGCAACGCGGGTGATAAGCGGCGGCTGGGGCTCCAGCATTAAGCGGCTGAGCAGTTCAATATTGACCACTTCCATCACGCCACTTTGCCCATCTGCGGCGGTGGGAAACCAGACGATCAGCACCGGGCGATCTTTCAACAGGGATTTATCCGTTGAGAGGACCAGCAGCGTGGTTTTCGCCGGCAGGCTCGGCTGAAGCTGGTGAACAGGGACGTGGCGATCGCCAAAAATGCTCGAGCAGTAAAGTATGCCATCGTGCACCAGCGTAATGGAGCGCACCGTCTGCAGGCTGGCAGCGATTTTGCGCAGTTGCAGGTGCACCCCGTCACAGGGTTTACCGACCAGCGGCGAAACCATCTCGCGGGTCGATTCCAGCGGCAGCAGCAGGCGATCAAAGTTCACCACCGCATGATGGGTAAAAGAGGCGACACGTTGCTGGTTGAGGTTACGCTCGGAAACAAAGCGAAAAGCGAGGGTCAATATCAGCGCAGCAATGCCCGCCAGCACGCAGACCGTCGCGCGCCGCTGTCGATAGCTTTTAATGATCCGCTGAGCCGTTTGCATGCGCCGATCGCCTGTAATATCCCTGGCCTGATTGCCATGCCAGCACAGTTGAAGTGTAGCGGGAAATTGCTCAGCTTATGCACAAACGGCGGGGAATATTCTTGATTTGTGGCGCAGCGGGTAAAAAAAACGCCGTTCGGTTGAACGGCGTTGAGAGCGGTGAGTTTAGTCACACTGCACTTTGATGGCCAGACCACCGCGCGAGGTTTCGCGGTATTTGGCATTCATATCTTTCCCGGTCTCGTACATGGTTTCGATAACCTTGTCGAGAGAGACGCGCGGCGCGCTGGTGCGGCGCATCGCCATCCGCGCGGCGTTAATCGCCTTCACCGAGGCAATGGCATTACGCTCAATGCAGGGAACCTGCACCTGGCCGGCGACCGGATCGCAGGTCAGACCGAGGTTGTGCTCCATACCAATCTCTGCGGCAACGCAAACCTGCTCCGGGCTTGCACCCAGCAGTTCAGCCAGACCTGCCGCCGCCATCGAGCAGGCAACGCCCACTTCGCCCTGGCAGCCCACTTCCGCACCGGAAATGGAGGCGTTCATTTTATAGAGCGCACCAATCGCCCCGGCAGCGAGGAAGTAGCGAATGTAGATATCCGGGCTGACGGACTCAATAAAGTGGTCGTAATAGGCCAGCACCGCCGGCACGATACCGCAGGCACCATTGGTCGGAGCCGTCACAACGCGACCGCCCGCCGCATTCTCTTCGTTAACCGCGAGGGCAAACATGTTGACCCAGTCCACAACGATCATCGGATCGTTGGAGAGCTTATCGCTGGAGACCAGCAGGCGGCGCAGGGCTGAAGCGCGACGCGGTACGCGCAGCGGACCCGGCAACACGCCTTCGGTGTTCATGCCGCGATCGATACAGGCGCGCATGGTCGTCCAGACGTTAGCAAAGTACTCTTCAATCTCTTTTTTCGAGTGCAGCGCCAGCTCGTTCTGCATCACCATCCCGGAGAGAGAAAGCCCGGTCTGTTTGCAGTACTCAAGCATCTGCGTCGCAGAGTTGAAGGGGTAGGGCACAGCGACAGAGTCGAGGGTCTCTTTACCAAAATGCTCTTCATCAACGATAAAGCCGCCGCCGATGGAGTAGTAAGTTTTGCTGTAAACGGCTTCATCGCCGTTCAGGGCGGTAATGCGCATGCCGTTTTCGTGCAGCGACAGGTTATCGCTGTGAAAACGCATGCCATCATTCTGCGGGAAGTCGACTTCATGGCGACCCTGCGCCAGCAGCAAGCGCCCACGGTTTTCCACATCGCGGATAAACCCCGGGATCGCATCAATATCGACAGTGGCCGGCTCATTGCCCGCCAGACCCATAATAATGGCGATATCGGTATGGTGTCCTTTCCCGGTAAGGGAGAGTGAGCCGTAAACATCCACCACAACGCGGGTAGTGTTTTCCAGCAATCCTTTTTCGACCAGATCATCGACGAACTGCTTCCCGGCCTTCATCGGGCCAACAGTGTGGGAAGAGGAGGGACCAATTCCCACTTTGAACATGTCGAATAGACTAATCACATTTACACTCCTGACAGGGTTACTGGGTTTCCAGTAACGATGTAATAACTGCGCATAGTGTAAGAGGGAAGGGTGCCAGCAGGTTAACTATTCACATGAATTAAACTAATCGCTGGCCTCTATTAAACTAATAGCGAGTTCGCCGTCACAAAGTGCGCAAAACAGAGTATAGCGCTTATGGGCGCAGGCCGATTTGCAGCGCCAGCGAGCGGATGATCCCCGCCGTCATGCCCCAGACAAAATAATGCTCATACCAGGATAACCACACCCGGTGGGCATTACCGTGACGATGCACATCCAGCGGGTGATAACGCCCAAGCCGCAACGCCTCGGCAAGCGGCATTTCAAACACCGCCGCCACTTCATCTTCACTGGCACGCCAGGGGAGATCCGGCGGAATAATCCCAACCACCGGCGTAACCTGAAAGCCGGTCACGCTATCCACCGGCGGCAGGACGCCAATCACTTCAACCGATTCCGGCGGGATAGCCACCTCTTCCTGCGCTTCACGCAGCGCGGCGGCGATAAGCGAGGCGTCGGTACTGTCGACCGCGCCGCCGGGAAAGGCGACCTGGCCGGCATGTTTACGCAGCATGGCTGAGCGCTGCGTCAGCAGCAGGCCCGGCTCTTTACGCCGTACAATCGGCACCAGCACCGCCGCCTGGCGCGCATTCAGGGTAGCGGCATTAAGCTGCGGTCGCATTAGCTGAAAGCGTGATAAAAAGTTATCCAGAGTTAACACCGGTTGCTCCACGAATTACCTCTCAAGTTGCCGCAGAATACGATTAACTTTATCAAAGGTTTCCTGATATTCCGCATCCTCATCGCTGTCGGCGACAATCCCGCCGCCCGCCGAGCAGTAAAGCTGACCGTCACAGGCGGTGACGGTACGGATGGTGATGCTGGTGTCCATATTGCCGCAGAGGCTGAGGTAACCGATGCTGCCGCACCAGGCATTGCGGCGGTGTGGCTCCAGCTCATCGATAATCGCCATCGCCCGCACTTTCGGCGCACCGGTAATCGACCCGCCGGGAAACGCCGCGCGCAGCAGATCGCTTGCGTGTCGTCCGGGCGGCAGCTTCGCCGTCACGGTGCTCACCAGGTGATGCACCGCCGGGAAGGGTTCCACCACGAACAGCTCCGGCACCTGCACCGAACCCGGCACCGCCACGCGACCAATATCGTTGCGCATCAGATCGACAATCATCACATTCTCGGCACGATCTTTCGGCGAGGCGGCAAGACGGGCGGCCTGCTCAGCATCCGCTTGCGGATCCGCAAGACGGGGCAGGGTGCCTTTAATCGGGCGGGTCTCAATCTCATCACCGGTCAGGCGAATAAATCGCTCCGGCGACAGGCTGAGGATCGCCCCCTGCGGCAGGCGCAAAAAGGCGCTGAACGGCGCACGGTTTTCCTGGTTAAGGCGCACAAACGCCTGCCACTCATCGCCGCTATAGTGCGCCTGGAAACGTTGCGCGAGGTTAACCTGATAGCAGTCGCCGCTGTGCAGCCACGCCTGCACCTGGCGGAACTTCTCGCCATACTCCGCGCGGCTCATATTGGCCTGCCAGGCAGAGGTTAAGCGAAACTCAGCCTGTGGCGGTGCGCTCTGGGCCTCAAGCCAGGCCAGGCGCGCATTGACATCCCCGTGGCTCAACAACGTTACGCGCTGCAGTTTGTGGTCAACAATCAGCGCCCAGTCATAGAGGCCAACCGCCATATCCGCGACGGCAATATCCTGCGCGGCCAGTGAGGGCAGTTTTTCAAAACGGCGGCCTAAATCATAACCAAACAGGCCCAGCGCGCCGCCCTGGAAAGGGAGGTCATTCGTGGGTTCAGCATGCAGACCGCACGTATCCAGCGCCTGCTGTAAGAGTTCAAGCGGATCGCCTTGCGACGCGCGTCCAGCCTGATAAGTGATATCGCCCTGCGTTGTCAGTGTGGTGAGCGGATCGGCGACTAAAATATCAAAACGGTTATGGGGATGATCGGCATGCCCCGAATGGAGCAGCATCGCCCACGGCTGCGCGCTGAGCGGTGCGAAATAGAATTCCGCAGCGTCGCGGCGCCACGGGAGCGAGAGTTGGGCAGGCGTTAACTGTTTCATGATTCCTGGCTCTTGAGCGTCTTCGCTGGCGTAGTGCACAGACGCGTGGAATAATTAGCGCCGATAATTTATCAGGAGTTGACCATGTTTGCAGGATTACCCGCCCTCAGTCACGAACAGCAGCAGAAAGCAGTCGAACGTATTCAGGAGCTTATGGCAGGCGGCATGAGCAGCGGCGAGGCCATTACCCTGGTGGCACAAGAGTTGCGCGCCAGCCATACCGGCGAGCGGATTGTGGCGCGCTTTGAAGATGAGGAAGACGAGGAGGAGTAATTAGACCGCCGCGATAATCTTAATCTCAACTTTATAACGCGGATTCATCAGCTTCGCCTGCACGGTGCAGCGCACCGGTGCATGGCCCGCCACGACCCACGCATCCCAGGCCTTATTCATCGCTGCAAAATCATCGCTATCGGCAAGAAAAATAGTGGCGTCGAGGATCCGTGACTTATCGCTGCCCTGTTTTTCGAGCACCGCGTCAATCTGCGCCAGCGTGTTAGCCGTCTGCTCAAAGGCGTCGTCATCGAGGTTTTCCGGCACGCCAGTGTAATAAAGCGTCTGGTTATGGATCACCACATCAGACCAGCGGGCTTCCGCGTCAATACGCACAATTGTCATCACCTTTTCCTTCCTGGTTACATAGATTCGCCGGGAAGAGTGCCACAAAAACCTGGCTGGCGTAAATCCGCTCACCCTGACATAATCACTGGCGATTTAACCAGGGGGTAGTGTGACGGACGATTTTGCAACAGACGGCCAGCTTGCCAAAGCGATACCGGGATTTAAACCGCGCGAACCGCAGCGCCAGATGGCTTACGCCGTGACCGAAGCGATTGAAAAAACGCAGCCGCTGGTGGTTGAGGCGGGAACCGGAACCGGTAAAACCTACGCCTACCTTGCGCCCGCATTGCGCGCCGGGAAGAAAGTGATCATCTCCACCGGTTCGAAAGCCCTGCAGGATCAACTCTACAGCCGCGATCTGCCCACCGTCTCAAAAGCGCTGGAGTACACCGGGCGCACGGCGCTGCTCAAAGGCCGTTCAAACTACCTCTGTATCGAGCGTCTCGAACAGCAAGCGATTGCCGGTGGCGATCTGCCGGTACAAACGCTGAGCGATGTCATTCTGCTGCGCTCCTGGTCTAACCAGACCAAAGATGGCGATATCAGCACCTGCGTCAGCGTGGCTGAAGATTCCGCCGCCTGGCCGCTGGTCACCAGCACCAACGATAACTGTCTGGGCAGCGACTGCCCGATGTACAAAGAGTGCTTCGTGGTGAAGGCGCGTAAAAAAGCGATGGAAGCCGACGTTGTCGTCGTCAACCACCACCTTTTTCTCGCCGACATGGTGGTGAAAGAGAGCGGTTTCGGTGAGCTGATCCCGGAGGCCGAGGTGATGATCTTCGACGAAGCGCACCAGTTGCCCGATATCGCCAGCCAATATTTTGGCCAGTCGCTCTCCAGCCGCCAGCTGCTCGATCTGGCCAAAGATTTCACCATCGCCTACCGCACCGATTTACGCGATACCGCGCAGTTGCAGAAGTGCGCCGACCGGCTGGCGCAAAGCGCGCAGGACTTCCGCCTGCAACTCGGCGAGCCGGGCTATCGCGGGAACCTGCGCGAACTGCTGGCCGATGCGCGCATTCAGCGTGCGCTGCTGCTGCTTGATGACGCCCTTGAGCTCTGTTACGACGTGGCGAAACTCTCCCTCGGGCGCTCAGCGGTGCTGGACGCCGCCTTTGAGCGCGCCACGGTTTACCGCGCCCGCCTCAAGCGGCTGAAGGAGTTCAACCAGCCCGGCTTCAGCTACTGGTATGAGTGCACCTCGCGCAACTTTACGCTGGCGCTGACGCCGCTGACCGTCGCCGATAAATTCCAGGAAGTGATGAAAGAGAAGAAGGGGAGCTGGATCTTTACCTCCGCGACCCTGTCGGTTAACGACGATCTGCATCACTTCACCGCGCGGTTAGGCATCGAGGAAGCCGAGTCGC
Organism: Kosakonia sp. S57; assembly: GCF_016516575.1. Taxonomy (NCBI): domain Bacteria; kingdom Pseudomonadati; phylum Pseudomonadota; class Gammaproteobacteria; order Enterobacterales; family Enterobacteriaceae; genus Kosakonia; species Kosakonia sp. S57. The sequence continues at coordinate 177,782 of NZ_JACVUL010000004.1, forward strand.
TGCTGTTGCCGAGCCCCTTCGATTACCCGCGCCAGGCGCTGCTCTGCGTGCCGCGCAATCTGCCACAGACTAATCAGCCCGGCTCTGCGCGCCAGCTGGCAGCGATGTTAAGGCCGATGATTGAGGCCAACAACGGTCGCTGCTTTATGCTCTGTACCTCGCACGCCATGATGCGCGATCTCGCAGAACAGTTCCGTGCCACACTTAGCCTGCCGGTGCTGTTGCAGGGTGAAACCAGTAAAGGTCAACTGCTGCAACAGTTTGTTGAAGCGGGTAACGCGCTGCTGGTTGCCACCAGCAGCTTCTGGGAGGGCGTCGATGTGCGCGGCGATACGCTTTCGCTGGTAATCATCGATAAGCTGCCGTTTACCTCGCCGGACGATCCGCTGCTGAAAGCGCGGATGGAAGATTGCCGTCTGCGCGGTGGCGATCCCTTTGATGAAGTGCAGCTCCCGGATGCGGTCATTACGCTCAAGCAGGGCGTCGGTCGCCTGATCCGTGATATTGACGATCGCGGCGTGCTGGTGATTTGCGATAACCGTCTGGTGATGCGGCCCTACGGCGCGGTGTTTCTCGCCAGCCTGCCGCCGGCACCGCGCACGCGCGATATCCGCCGCGCGGTGGAGTTTCTTGCCCGGCCTGCAGCGGAGTAATTTTCCGCGAAGTGTGGTAAGATGCGCGCCATTTTGTTGAATCTGGACTGCTATACCCATGCGAATTCTGGCTATTGATACCGCCACAGAAGCCTGTTCTGTCGCCCTGTGGAATGACGGTACGACCTTCGCTCACTTCGAACTTTGCCCTCGTGAACATACACAACGCATTCTGCCGCTGGTCAGAGCTGCCCTTGCCGACGCCGACGTCAAGCTTACCGATCTCGATGCGCTGGCCTTTGGCCGCGGGCCCGGCAGCTTCACCGGCGTGCGTATCGGTATTGGTATCGCCCAGGGCCTGGCCCTCGGCGCAGAGCTGCCGATGATTGGCGTCTCGACGCTGGCGACGATGGCGCAGGGAGCCTGGCGTAAAACCGGCGCAACCCGTGTGCTGGCGGCCATTGATGCCCGCATGGGCGAAGTCTACTGGGCTGAGTATCAGCGCGATGCCGACGGCGTCTGGCACGGTGAAGAGACCGAAGCGGTGCTGAAGCCTGAGGCGGTAAGCGATCGTTTGCAGCAGCTTGATGGCAACTGGGCGATGGTTGGCACCGGCTGGGGCGCATGGCCTGAATTAGCAGCGAATAGTCCTGTTACGCTGACCGACGGCGAGATGTTGCTGCCCACGGCGGAAGATATGTTGCCCATCGCCCGCCAGCTTTTTGCCGCGCAAAAATGGGTTGCCGTTGAACAGGCGGAACCGGTTTATTTGCGTAACGAAGTGGCGTGGAAGAAACTTCCTGGCCGGGAATGAATCTCAGTAGTACTAACTGAGTTAAGGGGTCGCATGATGGCGGGTCAAAAAGGGTTTATGCAGCTGTTACTGGCAGGGCTGGTAACGGTAGCGTTGAGTGGGTGCGTGACGGTGCCCGATGCGATCAAGGGCACCAGCCCGACACCGCAGCAAGATTTAGTGCGGGTGATGAATGCGCCAACGCTCTATGTCGGTCAGGAGGGGCGTTTCGGCGGGAAAGTGATCAATGTGATCAATCAGCAGGGCAAAACCCGGCTGGAGATCGCCTCTGTCCCGCTGGATGAAGGCGCGCGCCCGGTGCTGGGCGAGCCCTCTGTCGGGCGCATCTATGCCGACATCAACGGTTTTGTTGACCCGGTCGATTTCCGTAACCAGCTGGTCACCGTGGTCGGGCCGATTACCGGCACCGAAGCGGGTAAAGTTGGCAGCGCCTCCTACACCTATATGGTAATGCAGGTGAACGGCTACAAGCGCTGGCGCTTGCAGCAGCAAATCATGATGCCGCCGCAGCCGCTCGACCCCTGGTTCTCCGGTCCGGGGGCTTATCCCTGGCGCACAGGCTACGGTCCATGGGGCTGGTATCCGCCTGAACCCGCTCGTGTACAAACGGTCGTAACAGAATAATTTCTTGTTTTGACAGGAAAAATAAACAGCGGCCCGGCCGCTGTTTTTGTTTTCTGTATTAGATGACAAAAATAATTAGTGACGCGCTTCGCAACCTTCCGTCCGGTTAATTTTCAAACTGGTACGCTGAGTTAATATAATGTTAATTTCTTGTTTATTAACTGGGGCTGCGATGACAACAAACACTCATTTTAGAGGTGATGCATTGAAAAAGGTTTGGTTAAATCGTTATCCCGCCGATGTGCCTGCGGAGATCAACCCTGACCGTTATCAATCCCTGGTTGAATTATTTGAACACTCAGCAGCCCGTTATGCCGACCAGCCGGCGTTTATCAATATGGGCGAGGTGATGACCTTCCGTAAACTGGAGGAGCGCAGCCGGGCATTTGCCGCCTACCTTCAGGAGGGGCTTGGCCTGCAAAAGGGCGATCGCGTGGCGCTGATGATGCCGAACCTGCTGCAATACCCCGTTGCGCTGTTCGGGATTTTGCGTGCCGGGATGATTGTGGTAAACGTTAACCCGCTCTACACACCCCGTGAGCTTGAGCATCAGCTTAACGACAGCGGCGCGGCGGCAATTGTGATTGTCTCCAACTTTGCCCACACGCTGGAGAAGATTGTCGACAAAACCCAGGTGCGCCACGTCATTCTGACCCGCATGGGCGATCAGCTCTCAACGGCAAAAGGGACGGTGGTCAACTTTGTCGTTAAATATATCAAACGGCTGGTGCCGAAATATCATCTGCCGGACGCCATCTCGTTTCGCCGCGCGCTGCAAAACGGCTACCGCATGCAGTATGTCAAACCGGAACTGGTGTGCGAGGATCTGGCGTTTCTGCAATACACCGGTGGCACCACCGGCGTGGCAAAAGGGGCGATGCTGACCCACCGTAATATGCTGGCTAACCTCGAACAGGTAAACGCGACTTACGGGCCGCTGCTGCATCGCGGCAAAGAGCTGGTGGTCACCGCGCTGCCGCTTTATCACATCTTTGCCTTGACCATGAACTGCCTGCTGTTTATCGAGCTGGGCGGGCAGAACCTGCTGATCACCAACCCGCGCGATATTCCGGGGCTGGTGAAAGAGCTGGGCAAATACCCCTTCACCGCTATGACCGGCGTGAACACGCTGTTTAACGCGCTGCTTAATAATGACGAGTTCAGAAAGCTCGACTTCTCATCACTGCATCTTTCCGCCGGTGGCGGGATGCCGGTGCAGCAGGCGGTGGCGGATCGTTGGGTCAAACTGACCGGGCAGTATCTGCTGGAAGGGTATGGCCTGACCGAATGCTCGCCGCTGGTGAGCGTCAACCCGCACGATATTGACTACCACAGCGGCAGTATTGGCCTGCCGGTACCGTCGACCGAAGCCAAGCTGGTGGATGACGACAATAACGAGGTCGCTCCGGGCGAACCGGGCGAGCTTTGCATTAAAGGGCCGCAGGTGATGCTTGGCTACTGGCAGCGTCCCGATTCAACGGATGAGATCCTGCGTGATGGCTGGCTGCACACCGGCGATATTGCGGTGATGGATGACGAGGGCTTCCTGCGTATTGTCGATCGCAAAAAAGATATGATTCTGGTCTCCGGTTTCAACGTCTATCCGAACGAGATCGAAGATGTGGTGATGCAGCACCCCGGTGTGCTTGAAGTGGCTGCCGTTGGCGTGCCGTCCGCGAACAGCGGCGAAGCGGTGAAGCTGTTTGTAGTGAAAAAAGAGGCTTCCGTGACGGAAGAGGCGCTGATCGCCTTCTGCCGCCGACAGCTTACAGGCTACAAGGTGCCGAAGCAGGTTGAGTTCCGCACGGAGCTGCCGAAATCGAACGTCGGAAAGATTTTGCGACGAGAATTACGTGACGAAGCGCGTGCCAAAGTGGACAATAACGCCTGAGCTATCCGTTAGCCTCCCGAACGCCGGTTAAAGCCGGCGTTTTTTATGGGCGCAAACTGAAGAGAAAATGATTTGAATTACCAGATGATAACGACGAACGATGCGCTGGCAGCCATATGTGAAGCTGCCAGTGCGTTTCCAGCCATTGCCCTTGATACGGAATTTGTCCGCACCCGCACTTACTACCCGCAACTGGGTCTGCTGCAGATGTATGACGGCGAGCGTGTCACGCTTATCGATCCGCTGACCATTACCGACTGGACGCCGTTTCGCGACCTGCTCACCAATACGGCAATCACCAAATATCTGCACGCGGGAAGCGAAGATCTGGAAGTGTTCCTCAATACGTTTGGTGTACAGCCACAGCCGATGATTGATACGCAGATCCTCGCGGCATTCTGCGGCCGTCCGATGTCATGGGGCTTTGCCTCGATGGTGGAGGAGTTTACCGGGACGGTGATTGATAAAAGCGAATCCCGCACCGACTGGCTGGCACGTCCGCTGACCGAGCGTCAGTGTGACTATGCAGCGGCAGATGTCTGGTATCTGCTGCCTATCGCCGGGAAACTGCTGGCAGAAACCGAGCAGGCGGGCAGGCTGGCTGCCGCGCTTGATGAGTGTCGCTTAATGATGCAGCGCCGCCAGGAAGTGCTGGCACCGGACGAGGCATGGCGTGAAATCACTAACGCCTGGCAGCTGCGCCCGCGCCAGCTGGCCTGTTTACAGTTGCTGGCATCGTGGCGTCTGCGCAAGGCGCGCGAGCGTGACATGGCGGTGAACTTTGTGGTGCGTGAAGAGCATCTCTGGGCCGTGGCGCGCTATATGCCGGGCAGCCTCGGCGAGCTGGATAGCCTTGGTCTCTCCGGCAGCGAAATCCGTTTTCACGGTAAAACCCTCGTGGCGCTGGTCGCGCAGGCGCAGGAGTTGCCGGAAGAGGCGCTGCCTGAACCGCTGCGTAATCTGATGGATATGCCCGGCTATCGCAAAGCGTTTAAAGCGATTAAAGCGCAGGTGCAGACCATCAGTGAAAGCGAAAATATTAGCGTTGAGCTGCTGGCTTCGCGTCGGCAGATTAATCAGTTATTAAACTGGCACTGGAAATTAAAGACGCAAAATAGCCTGCCGGAATTAATCAGCGGCTGGCGCGGTGAATTGATGGCCGATCGTCTGAACGCGTTATTAGCAGAGTATCCGCAATAAGACTGTAAATAATTACAGTGTATTTGAGCAGATAAATAAAAAGGCAGAATTTATTCTGCCTTTTTTTATTGCCCTTATTGCGAAGACTATTTCGTCTCTTCCGCTTCTGGCAACGTGACGTTCAACTCCAGAATAGAAATATCGTCCCCTTTCTGCTCCAGCTGTACGGTGACCATTTCCGGATCGATCTGCACATATTTGCAGATGACTTCCAGAATATCGCGCTTCAGCTGCGGCAAATAGTGGGGTTCAGCGTCGCTGCGGCGGCGCTCTGCAACAATAATCTGCAGGCGTTCTTTAGCGATGCTGGCGGTATTCTTTTTTCTGGAGAGAAAAAAGTCGAGTAATGCCATAACTTATCCTCCGAACAGGCGTTTGAGGAAACCTTTCTTCTCTTCTTCAATGAAGCGGAAAGGACGTTCTTCTCCCAGCAGACGTTCCACGGCATCGGCATACGCTTTACCGGCGTCAGCATTGGCATCCAGAATAACCGGCTCGCCCTGGTTGGAGGCCCGCAGTACAGACTGATCTTCCGGGATCACGCCAATCAGTTTGATGCGCAGAATTTCCAGCACATCTTCCATGCTCAACATGTCGCCACGGTTAACGCGGCCTGGGTTGTAGCGGGTGAGCAGCAGATGCTCTTTAATTGGCTCTTCACCTCTCTCCGCACGACGTGATTTGGAAGCCAGAATGCCCAGAATACGGTCAGAGTCACGCACGGACGATACTTCGGGGTTGGTGGTGATAATGGCTTCATCGGCGAAGTAGAGCGCCATCAGCGCGCCGGTTTCGATGCCAGCCGGTGAGTCGCAGACGATAAAGTCGAAGTCCATTTTTTTTAGATCTTCTAATACTTTATCAACGCCTTCATAGGTGAGGGCGTCTTTATCGCGCGTCTGCGATGCCGGGAGAATATAGAGATTTTCAGTGCGCTTATCTTTAATCAACGCCTGGTTCAGCGTTGCGTCGCCCTGGATAACGTTAACGAAATCGTACACAACGCGGCGCTCGCAGCCCATGATCAGGTCAAGGTTACGAAGGCCAATATCGAAGTCTATAACGACCGTTTTCTTGCCCTTCTGGGCTAAACCAGTAGCGATGGCCGCGCTGGAGGTGGTCTTGCCGACGCCCCCTTTACCCGAAGTAACAACAATAATGCGTGCCATAGGAGTTCCTTGTTAAAAGGGCTTAATCTAAGGGTTGAATTGTCAAAGCGTTACCTGCCAGTTGCAGACGCGCCGCTTTGCCATAAAATTCGGCCGGGATTTGGTCACTCAGCCAGTACTCACCCGCAATAGAGACCAGCTCCGGCGTCAGGTGGGTACAAAATATTTGTGCTTCATCATCACCGCTTGCACCCGCCAGCGCGCGGCCGCGCATCATGCCGTAGACGTGAATATTGCCATCGGCAATCAACTCCGCGCCTGCGCTCACGTGGCTGGTGACAATCAGGTCGCAGTTCTGCGCATAAATTCGCTGACCTGAGCGCACCGGGGTATCAATCAGCCGTGTTTTAATAGCCGGCGTGGCGACGGATACCGGTTCAGCAACGGGCTCCGGGCGCGGTTGCGCCTTCTCTTTGCCTTCCAACAGAATAGGAAAGCCAGCGCGTTCAATTTCCGCTTTCAGTTCAGCGTCTTTGCAGCCGCTAATACCGACAACATGCAGGCCGGTGGCGGCAATGCTTTTTTGCAATTGCGGCCAGTCAATCGGACCTACCAGTGCTGAGACATTCACCACCACGGGAGCATGCTGCAAAAATGCAGGAGCCTGAGCGATTTTGTCTTCTAACGCCTGACGAATAACTTCGGGTTTTGCATCATGCAAATGAACCACGGATAAGGTAAAACTACTGCCTTTAAGCTCGATGGGCGTGTTTGACATCCTGACCTTACTCATTTTGCTCTAAACACCCGAAATCGGGGTGATATTCTGAATACTACCGGGCATGTTATAGTCCCTGTTATATTCAGGCAAGTAACCACCTCCTAATTCCGAGTAAAAGTATGTTTTGTGTGATCTATCGAAGTGCCAGACGTGAACAGACCTATCTGTATGTTGAGAAAAGAGACGATTTTTCTCGTGTGCCGGAAACATTAATGCAAAGTTTCGGCCAACCGCAGTTAGCGATGATTTTACCCCTCGACGGCAGTAAAAAATTAGCTGGCGCGGATCTGGAAAAAGTAAAAACCGCGCTCAGCGAGCAGGGATATTATTTACAGCTTCCGCCGCCGCCGGAAAATTTACTTAAAGCGCATCTCGCGGCGAACACTCAGCAATAACTCTCTCTAAAGGCGGCGGATTATTCCACCGCCTTTTTTAAACCCACTACATCCCTCTCATTTTGCGATTTGACAAACCGCCGGGCGGCGCGGATAGTCATTTTTCGCTCATGTTCAACGTGTTACCGGAGAGGCAAAACATGTATCAACATCATAACTGGCAGGGCGCTCTGCTGGATTACCCGGTGAGTAAAGTGGTATGCGTCGGCAGTAACTATGCGAAGCATATAAAGGAGATGGGCAGCGCGACGCCGGAAGAGCCGGTGCTGTTTATTAAACCTGAATCCGCATTGTGTGACCTTCGCCAGCCGCTGGTGCTGCCGACTGAGCTTGGCTCGGTGCATCATGAAATTGAACTGGCGGTGCTAATTGGTGCAACGCTGCGCCGTGCGACCGAAGATCATGTTCAACAAGCGATAGCGGGCTACGGCGTGGCGCTGGATCTGACCGCGCGCGACCTGCAAAGCAAACTGAAGAAAGCAGGGCAGCCGTGGGAGAAAGCGAAAGGGTTTGATAACGCTTGTCCCATCTCGGGTTTTATCCCCGCCGCTCAGTTTGAGGGCGATCCGCAGAACAGCGCGCTGGAGTTGAAAATTAACGGCGAGATTCGCCAGCAGGGCAGCACTTCTGACATGATTCATAAAATCGTGCCGCTGATTGCCTATATGAGTAAATTTTTCACGTTGAAAGCGGGGGATGTGATCCTCACCGGTACGCCGGAAGGCGTCGGCCCGCTTAGCAGCGGTGATGAACTCGAGCTGCGCCTCAACGAACACTCTCTCTCGACCCGCGTGCTTTAATGCTTTTGCCGCTCATTCGGGCGGCAAAACTTGCATCCCTCTGCCAGAGTGGTTATAAGGTGCACCCTGGTTACCAACGGCGGATTTTATCATGAGCGACACTCCTTTCTGGCAAAGCAAAACTCTCGACCAAATGACGGACGCAGAGTGGGAATCGCTCTGTGACGGCTGCGGGCAGTGTTGCCTGCACAAACTGATGGATGAAGATACTGACGAGATCTACTTCACCAACGTTGCCTGCCGCCAGTTAAATATCAAAACCTGCCAGTGCCGTAACTACGAGCGCCGTTTCGAATATGAACCGGACTGCATCAAGCTGACCCGTGAGAATCTGCCGACCTTCGAATGGTTGCCGCCAAGCTGTGCGTACCGCTTGCTGGCTGAGGGGAAAAATTTGCCGGTCTGGCACCCGCTGCGTACCGGGTCAAAAGCGGCGATGCACGCTGAGCGGATTTCCGTTCGCCACATTGCGGTGAAAGAGTCTGAAGTGCGTGACTGGCAAGCCCATATCCTGAACAAGCCTGATTGGGCGGATTGAGGCGTTGATATGAAAGAGGTTTTATCTTACTGATTTTGTGCCTGGGGCATGTGTGGGACATTTCCTCCAAAGTGCGCATTCAAAATATCCATCTGGTTTCGGTTATTATCGGTCATCAATTTACCGTAAACGTTGTAAACCATCTGTGCAGATGTGTGGCCCATTTGTGTAGCTATGAAGTTGGGGTTGGCTCCAGCACTTAACGCCCAGCATGCAAAAGTGTGCCGCGACTCATATGCTCGTCGATGACGAATGCCGGCGCGCTTCAGAACTTCGTTCCATGTGGCTCCAAATGACCCGGGAGCGTACCAGTCACCACCCTTACCGTTCCTTGCTGTGAGTCTCGGTACAAAAACAAAAGTGCATGCATCAATACGAGTTCTGCCAAACTCTCTGAGATGCACCTCTATCTGATGTTGCTTACCCATCCTTGTATAAGCCATCTGGCATTTGAGGGCTTGTATCGCTGCGTCAGTGAGCGTTATCACACGGTTACCACACTCTGTCTTGGGAGGCGTGAAGTGCCCCTTCAAAGCAATGTTACGACTAACGGTGATAGTCCAGTTTCTCAGGTCTATGTCTTCCCACGCCAGCGCGCTGATCTCACCATGTCGTAAACCGGTGTTAATTGCCAGAATCCACAGATTCCTTATCTGTTCTGATGGGCAAGCATCGAGAAGGCGGTAGTATTCATCCCTGGAAAGAGGATCAGGCTCTGATTTGCTCTTCCTGAGTGGATCGATACCTTCAAATGGATTTTTATCGATGTATCCATTTTGCTTTGCGAACGAGAACATGCCACCAAGACAGTTGAGATACACATTGACGGTTCTCACTGTTCTTCCCTTTTTGGGTTTGCAGTGCTCGCGATGCTTGGCGGGCATTTGATATCCAGTCAAAAGCTCCTTCCTGATCAACAAAATGTGTTCGTTAGAAATGCCAGAAACTTTCTTTTCTCTCCCCAAAATATCAACACAAATCTTGATGTAAGACTTGTAGCGGCTAAATGCGTTGAGTGTTATCTCCATCCTTTTAAGTTCAAGCCAGCGATCGGCTATTTCACCCAGGGTTGCGCCAGGGCGAAGTAAACTGAACCGAGAGAGGTTTGGAGACTGCGGGAACTGCTCTGCATAGTTGAATGTCCCTGTTTTGACTGCATAACAAATTGACGTTCTGAGCTCGCCAGCCATCTTTCTGTTTTTAGGGGTATCGGGTACGCCAAGATTTTCACGTACCCTTACACCCTGGTAGATAAACCACAGGCGCAGTGTGCCCCCGTGGTTCTCGACCCCGGTTGGATATTTAGACATGCTTCTTCCTCTGTTATGAAAGAGGGGCTATTTAAGCAGATTTTTGACGGGGGATCGCCGGGCGCTGACGTTCCACCCAGTTATCGACTTCGTGGCGGTTGTAGAGAATAGGGGAGTTGTCCTTCGGCTGGCAGTCTCCGGAGTAATGCCGGTACTCGCGGCCTTCCATCCAGGACTTTTCCCGCGCGGACTTGATAGCGTTTTTGGTCAGGCCAGTGATCGCCATCAGCACTTCTTCCGATACCCATTTATTGGGCACCAGTTGGATCGCTTCACTCATGGTTTACTCCAGGCAAAAAGAAGCCGCCCGCAGGCGGCAAACATTAAGGGATGATAGATAGGTCTTATCGGTGCTTAACACCCATCAGGCGACTCAGGGAATCGCCTGTAAGTTGCTACCGAGTGGTAATCAAAAAGCCGGACTCGGCGGCTTTGTTGAACAGAGGTGGTGGTTAAACCCAGTTGTGTTTTATCGCTTCATGCAGAGTGTCTGTATCTCCGGCAACAATATTCCATGCTTTGTTATAAACAGCCCTGTTTTGAACCTCACAACCCTCCGTTTGGCAGATAACATCGTGATGGCCATCAGCACCTTTTGATGGTGGAGTGCTAATGCAAACATCCAGTAGCATCTCTTTAGGCTGAACGCCGCAGAACGGACAAGGGATTATCGAATCAATGCTCATATCATCTCCTGGGGTTGGGTGAAATATGAGCATATCAGTAAGACAGCGCAAAGGAAGGGTTATGATTATTAATAAACGTTATATTTCAACATGTTCTTGACGGTATCGTCATTAGAACTTCTCGCTGAATCATGGTGCGCAGCTCAGTTGTCATCATCCACCCACCAGTCATAATCGTCATCATCCTGCGAAAGATTGAATAAAGGATTTGTGGCCGCCAGCATCTCCGCAGCCGCTCCCTTGCGCTGAAGTCGGCGCAGTGCTTCGTAAAGCTCGAAAGCTTCGGTGCGCTCATCGCCAATATCGAGAGAGCATGCGACGCGGTGCGCGGCGACAACGATCACCTCTAACTGGTTACGGATGTCCTGAATAGTTTCCATTCACACCTCCTCCTCAGGCGCTGCCGGGGCGTTGAACAGCGGAGTTATGTTTCTCTCCAGGTCAGTAATAACGCTCCATATCTGAACCGACTCAACACCTTTTTTTGCCAGGTCACGATAGCTATCGGCATAAACCAGCACTGGGTTTGGCACTGACCCGCTGCCCAGCAACTCAAGCAGCATGTTTGCCATTGCCGCAGCATCACCGCACTGCACATGGTCGGTATCGGCGATGACGCGTAATTCGCCGCGGGTCATTTTTGGTTTCATCGTTAAAAGCCTCTCTGCTTGCGCTTCAGTTCGATAATCCCCTGGCACTCGGCGCACATCTGGCAGCCGGGCATCGCCGCGCGCCGCAGATCAGGAATAGGATCGCCGCACTCCTCGCAATGCTCAGCCGATACCGCATTGCGGTCGACGCGGTGAGCGGAAAGTGCAGCGTTACGCTGAAGCTCTTCAATCTCTGATGCACTGTCGATGATGTCGGCCATAATCACTGCTCCCGGAACTGTTGGTTAATACGTTTGAAGGTGAACGCCAGCAATAAAAAAGGAGCCTTAAGCTCCTGGGTGATTAGTGCCTTCATGCGGTACGCTCCAGTTCTGCGAGCCCACCGCGCACCGCATCAATGATGCGTTCGAGGTATTGGTATTTGTGGTTTGGTACAGAGGGCCAGTTCGCATACCAGGGGTCATCACCCAACAGCCCAAGCAATTTGTCTCCAACGAGCCGATCGCAGCAGTTCGCTTTCACGTCATCTGCATCCTCAGCCTCGTCCCACATTTCGCGGGCTTCTTCTGCTGCGATTTCCTTCTCCCGGCGTAGTTTGATGATTTGTGACTTAACGAAGAGACGGTTTGCGTCATTGTCATCATCGACAGTGCTTTGCAGTTGCGGGTCGAAGTAGCCAATCAGATAGTCATTGCTTACGCGTTTAATGAACTCCTGAACTATATCGCCAAGCAGGACATCAACAACAAATATTCCGTCATTCACGCATCGAGCTAAGGATAAATCATGGCACTGGTAGAAATCGTGGCAACCAACCTGCACGCCGGTGCCGACCTCCGCAAACTGGAGGTTGGCTCGGTGGTAGATGTTGACGACGCAACGGCTGAGCGCTGGTTAAAGACCGGCAAGGCGAAGAAGACTGACCAAAAGAAAGGCGAAAAGCAGCCTGTCAGCAGCATTGACCTTTACGGTTTGTACTCGATCGCCGAAAGCCTGCCTGATGAACGTCTGGGTTACTTCGACTACACGTTCGATGATGAGAATGATTCGTTGGGCGACCGCGTACAGGCTATCTGTAATGCAGCGTCGGTTGTGCCGTACTGGGATGACGGCGTGCTGACCTTCACGCGCGACCAGAAAGTTAACTATCCGGCGGCAGTATTCAACCGGGCCAATATGAAGACGGACGAGTACAAAATGACGTACGAAGCCACTCTTCCTGGCGGATATGACGGGGTGCAGGTGTCGTATGTTCACCCGAAAACTAACAACAAGACCTACATCAACTATCGCGTGTTAAACGGCGCTATCCTAGAGCAGGAAGCTGAGAATCCGAACAAAATGGAGATCGTCGGATTTCGTAATGAATATCAGGCCAGAGAGCGCGCACTACGCGAGACCAAGCGTCTGATTTATTCGCGTGTTCGCATGAATGCCCGGGTGTTCGAGGACGGCATTATACAGGTGGGCAGTGTCATTCAGATGCCGGACATCTACGACAGCAACCAGCATCAGGGTTACATAACAGGGCGCGCCGGAAATAATTTTGATACCAGCGAGTCAATCACTTTTACCGGCACGATGTATGTGATGGTTACTGACAGCCTGGGAAATCCTACGCAGCGTTATCCTGCGACTGCGCGCAGTGAAACGAAATACGGATTTACGGCCGCAATACCAAATATTGAACTCAATATCTGGAATGGCGACACGGTGCAGCTGCCATCGCGCTATTTGATCGCAACCGTCGAAGAGCTGGACAGCCAGTTATGGAAGGTGGGGACTATAAAGCCTAATTCAGACAACACGGTTTCTCTGTCTGTCGCAGAGTATAGCGAAGCTATCTACTCATAAGACCTGTCCAATTCAACTACACCCGGCCGGTGCGCCGGGTTTTATATGGAAAAAATATGGCTACCACACCGACTAATATGCCCGTCCCGAGCGAGTCCCCGCGTGATCTGAAATTCAATGCGGGTAAGATCGATGAGTTCGTTACTTCCCTGGTTCACCAGTATATCGACCGTTTCGGTAATGCTCACTACACCATTGAGGGAATTCGCTGGCTCGCTCAGCAGGCAATAGCGCAGTATGGATGGATTCCGGTTGGTACATTCCAGGCCGGAGCGACACTGACACTGCCAAACCAGATTCTGAAGGACGAAACAGATGGTGAGTACTATCGGTGGGATGGCGTGCTCACTAAAACAGTAGCTGCTGGATCAACGCCTGGCTCAACTGGCGGTGTTGGTGTTGATGCATGGATATCCGTAGGTGATTCGGCTTTGAGGGCGATGCTTGCATCAGCTGCAGGCGCATCCATGGTTGGTGCTAGTTCAGGGCTCACAGTCCAGGAAGAGATCGAGAGATTAGATGGCAAAATATATTCACCGGAAGATTTTGGTTGCGATATTGCAGCTGCAGATAACTCCGCGTCTGTCATTTCTGCTCTGACGTCTGGTAAAAATGTTCACTGGAACCCGGCGAAAACTTATAAGGTGACCGGAATTATTACAGCCAGCCAGAATGTGTGGAATCTCCACACGGGTGTAATGAGCCTTAACACTTCGCGTTATTCGCTGGGCGTCGTGAAGGTGTCTTTCTCCGATAAAGTGCAGGACGATGCAAAACTGCGGATCATGTATGTTGAATCGGCTTACGACCTCTGTGAACTGGCATTCATAAAATCTCTCGGCATCAATACCATCAAGCACTATGGTAACTTCAGCCACCCTAACACGGTTGAAAATGATGGTGACGGCACCGTACAGAAGGTGCTTGATAATGCACGGGCAATTGGCTTACGCGTTATAGTCAGTACTGAAGTCGGTGCTCCGGGAATGACAACCGAGCAGTTCCTGAGTGCTTACCGATATCACCCTGCACTCCTTGGGTGGGCGACTTATGACGAGGCAATGAGCCGTAACATAAGTTACGCGCAACAAAAAACGCGTTATGACCTAATCAGGCAGTACTCGAATAAGCCCGTTGTGATAGTTGATGCATGGTATGGTGCTGATGTTATATCTGATTTGTTACTCGATTATTATGACATCGTTTTAGCTGATCCATATGCGGAGCGGCAAAGTTCTGGAACCATTTCAGAAAGGGTCGCCAATGATTTGAACCGTATGCGCCGTAGCTTTGCGGGTATGCAGGCCCACAGCCGAAACAAAAAGGTAATTCCTGTTTTAGGTACCTTTACCTCTTCTTCGGGCGCAGGGACGGACGATGTTACACAAATCTTACGGGGGGCTGAGGTTTTCCGTAACGCCGGAAATGGTGAGTTTGCTGTCTTTGTCTGGGATGGGGCTGGTGATCCAACGATAACCGGAGGTATTCGCTCCAACGAAACATTCCGATCTTTTGTTGCGGCGACCTCTGAGAAGAAGTACCCGGTACCGTACATAACAGAATCTATTCTGGTAGGCGGAAACTCAGTTACTGGGCACAAGTCGCTTAATAATATTATCGACAGGATGATGAGGGGAGACTCTTCGAGTTCTGATGCATTTCAAGGTCAGAAAGCGTATCCAGTGCAGGTAATTAGCGGATCTTCGAACAGAGATAGGGTTACAGCTACTGCCGGTTGGAATAAGTCAGGCATAGGCTTTAAAGGCACCCTAGCGATGATCGTCACAAATATACCTTTCAGAAATAATTTGCTGATATTTGGTGAGTACAGCGCTATTACTCCAGACATTGCAAACGTGAATGGGAACTTTACAATCTTCGGCTCTTACGATGGTGGGTATACGACCATTCAGCGTGGCGATCAGGCCGTCTCAGGTACATCTGCACTAATTGAGCAGTACCTCACAACGCCAAATAGCAATGAAAGGTTGTGCATCAGGACATCCGCAGTTATAGATTCAAACCAATACAGAAGGTTTTTTAGGGGTTTAATCGCATCAACAGATTGGTAAAGTAAAGGCCGCTATATGCGGCCTTTTTTTACGCTCTGAGCTTCTTGCTCAATGCAGATACAATTAGTATGCACAGAATGAAGACGGACATATCGAAGCTGAAATTCATTGGCATCAGATGCTTTGCAAGGTCACGATACCCTTCACCGATGAAAGCTATGTAAAACTGAGATATAGCAGTGGCGCTGGCGAGAAAAAGCAAACCGCTCAGCCTGTTTCTGAAAAAGATTACTGAAGCTATCAGGATTATTATTGAAAGAATAGGCTTGAGTGAGCCATAAAATTTCTGCTTTGCATGGGTTACTTTACTTGTAAATCCGTGGTCATTCACCATCACTTTTATTGATTTGTAGACATGAAAATAATCCTCGTCCATTTGCGATTTGATGTTTTTATCGAAAAGGAGAGTGATAATTGTCATAGGATTTTCTGCGATGTATTGGATTGCGCTTTTAAATCCGGCCTCGGGATGTTTTTTGAAGCAGGACTCGCCTATATCACTTGGTATGGCACCCTCTTCAAGGCTCAAGACATTGCCCCACGCATCAACGCCCGCGCAGTCTTTATCATACTGCGCCTTGTTCAGGCCAGCATACTTATCCAGTGCATATACACCAAAGTACGCGGAGTGATACTTGTTATACGTAGTTGCTGTGGTAGTAAACACAATACAGGAGACTGCCAACCCAAGAGCAACAACCATCATGGCCAGTTTTCTTAAAATATGCTCTCTGTCATAAATGACATAGTAAACAAGCATGAGCAGTGGTAGATAAAAGAACTGGCTTTTAGAGCACGCAATAAAAGACAAAAGCAAAAACGTTGAAAAATCCATTCTCTTATAAATGGCAACCATCAGAAGCGGCATGAAAAGAATCAAAGCCTGCTCCTGATAAAGAGAGTTGGAAAAGCTCAGAATTGAAGATGATAACAATGGTATGCAGCAAATAACAAATATCGGGAACTTTAGCCACTTTTTGTTTATTTCGCTACAGCATGAGAAAAGTAAATAAACAGAGGCTATGTAAAATGCTTTCTGTAATGAGGCGAAAACACGCATATCAAAAAAAGGTGTAACCCATGATAATAGCCATGCGTAACAATACACCAGAACTGTATATGAGCTTTTATAGTCGTATTCCCACAGCGGGAGAAATAACGGCTTAATATTAAAAATAAGTGGAAGATCACGGTTGAACATCGCAGCATCGTTCATGAAACCATAATCAAGTCGATAGAAGTCACCAGTGTTTATGAGGAACAAATCACTTGTAGCCACAATAACAACTAATATCAATGCAGATAAAAGATATCGTTCCTTAATGTTGATCATCAGATTTCCTACTTTTCAACAGATATTTCGGTCGCTGTTTCGACTCGACATAAATCCTTCCGATATACTCGCCAAGAACGCCAATTCCGATAAGCTGTATCCCGCCCAAAAACAGTATCGAAACAAGCAAAGATGGATAGCCTCGCACCGGATTACCAAAAGCCAGGGTATCGATAATCATCCATGCGCCATACAGGAATGATAAGCCAGCCACGACCAGGCCAATGTAGGTCCACATGCGCAACGGGAAAGTGGAGAAGCTGGTAATACCCTCAAGAGCTAAGTTCCACAGTTTCCATCCGTTAAACTTGGAATCTCCGGCGACGCGTTCTGCGCGAGCATATTCGACAACATCAATTTTCCCGCCGACCCAGCTCAGTACACCTTTCATGAAAAGGTTTCGCTCTGGCATCTGCTTAATATTCTCTACTACTTCCCTGGACATCAGGCGGAAATCGCCAACGTTCTCTTCAATCTTTGGGCTGCTGATTTTATTATGCAGTTTATAAAACCACTCTGCTGTTTTTCGCTTCAGCCTGCCGTCGGTAGAGCGATCTGCTCGCTTTGCCAGCACCATATCGGCTCCGGACTGCCACTTCGTAATGAGGTGAGGGATTACCTCAATTGGGTCCTGTAAATCAACATCGATAGGGATGATGGCATCGCCTGTGGCATGCTCAAGACCAGCAAATAAAGCCGGCTCTTTGCCGAAATTACGCGTGAAAGATAACGGCACGACAAGCGAATCGGATAGCGCCAGGGCGTTAATAATGGCTTCAGTAGCATCTTTACTGCCGTCATTGATGAATACAATTTCAACCTGATGCTGCTGTAACTCTTCGAATTCCCGGACTGTTTTATAGAAGATTGGAATTGCTTCCTCTTCGTTGAATACCGGAACGACCAGAGAGATTTTCATTTCGCATCCCTAAAGACAATGAACTTGGAATAAATAAAACCACACACCAGGCTGATAGCAGAAAAGGCAACGAGTGTAATAATCGGTGCCATACCGCACTTATCAGCCATCCATCCAATAGCGGCACTCAGCCCACCCATGAAGCCTACATAAAGCATATAGCGCAAAGTGGTAGTAGAAGAATTGAACGTGAATCGTGCATTAGCGAAGAAGCTGAAACTTACAGCGACGATGAATCCAGAAAAGTTGGCTAGCGCCTGGCTCGTTTGAAAAACGTAAATGCACATGGCAAAAATAACCCAATGGATGAGCGTGTTGATTAAGCCAACAGAAGTGTATTTAGCAAAAAGTTTTAACATTTTCTTATCATCAGTTTTATGAGGGGCATAGTCTACCATCGGGCGTGGCATCGATCGAGAATGTAGTGGGACAAATCCTATAAAGATAAGCCTATGTGTTGCAAAGAGAATGTTTAGGAATAGAAAAATATTCATCAACATTCTGATCATCAATAGGCTTCGCCTTCTTGATATATTCTCTGATGACAAATACTGTATATAAAAACAGTATTGCGGGGGCATTATGCCAAGAAGAGACGATATCGAGACAGCATTCAGGCAGGCCATAGTGATGGAGCCGAGCGGTCGACGCACGATCACTACAGAAAACTTCGTTAAGGTTTTACTCACCTTTAACTGGGACTTGTCGCCAAGGCAGGCCAACCAGTGGATTGAGGGACATGTCAGCACGTTCAAGGATATCTCCCAACAAGAGGGTGAGCTCCGCACGTTCATGATGTACAACCCGAACGGAGGTCTGTGATGGGATTCCCTTCGCCAGCTGCTGACTACATGGATGAAAAGATATCGCTCGACCATGAGCTGATCCGCGTACCTTCCGCGACATACTTCCTGCGCGCCGGCACAGAGTCCCGCCGGGAAGCGATAAAGAAGGGGGGGTTGCTGGTTCTGGACATGTCGGCAACTCCGGTAGACGGGTCGATCGTGATGTGTCACATGGATGAGCAAATGCGAATGCTGCGGTTGCGGCTTTACCCTCGACCGAGACTGGAAGAACTCGACAGGCCTGAAATCACCTACCCGATGACGAGTGATGACTTCGAAGGCCGCCTGGTTTTCAAAGGCGTTATCACCTACATCATCAACGACGCGCGCACCGGTGAGTTCGATGATAATCCGGTGATGTGAAAGATGGGGCATGGATGGGGCAAAAAATTAGCGCAAAACAACTCAAAACCCCTGAAGGTGTCGGCTCGCCTTGCGCTTATGCATTGCTTTTAACCTGCTTTTATTTCACTTCAACGCAAAGTGATTTTTTACTGCTGCCTGTTTTGAACAAACCGGATTGGGCGGATTGAGGCTCTGCGTCTCATCACTGCTTTCATCAATAAAAAACGCTCCCGAAGGAGCGTTTTTTTACCGGCCAAACAGGTCGCGTTTTTTCGGTTTAAAGAACTGCGCAATCAGCACCAGCAGCGCCACCACCAGATAGGCGACAAAAATGCCCAGCAGCCACTGCGGCATATCCATCTTCAGGAACTCCCACTGACGCTGCGCGCAGTCGCCGGAGGCAACAAACACCTGCGGCAGCCATTTATCCAGCGGCAGCCAGCTCGGGAAACGCGCGGCAAAATCGCAGGTCATAAAAGGGGAGGGGTGAAGCTGGATCTGCGTGTGTTCCCACGTCAGCTGGATGCCGCGAATGGCGCTATAGAACCAGATGGCAAGGGCGGCAAAGCGAAGCGGAGTTTTTGGCGCAATGGCACCGACAATACCGGCACCCAAGACGCCAAAGAGGGCGCAGCGCTCGTAAATGCATAACACGCACGGTTTCAGCAACATGACATGCTGGAACCACAGCGCCGTCATCTCAAGCGCAAAGGCGGTTAACGCCATCAGCAGCCAGGCGCCGCGCCCGTGTGAGCACTTATTTAAATATCGCAACATAATCATTTCCCTGGAGATGCGTAGAGACCGCAGTGTAAACGAAATCAATCTCAAGGCCACTAGCGGGGGCAAAATAATGCGTAATGGAATGTTTAGTCAGCAAAAAGTGAAACATCGCCTACGCCATTTTGGCGGATCTTCAGTTAATTATTTGGATTTAAGGCATATTTGCACGAAATATTCATGTAGCAAATTCGTCAAAATAAAACGTTGATCGCCTTTTTTCTTCCTACCCTACGCTACCTGCCCACTGCATGCTTTGGTATGATGAGTGCTCATTGCTTAGCTGTGTTATGGAAATCTTATATGGTCATTAAGGCGCAGAGCCCGGCGGGTTTCGCGGAAGAGTACATCATCGAAAGTATCTGGAATAGTCGCTTTCCTCCGGGGTCGATTCTTCCTGCTGAACGCGAGCTCTCTGAACTGATTGGCGTCACTCGTACCACACTGCGTGAAGTGCTGCAGCGACTTGCCCGGGATGGCTGGCTCACTATCCAGCATGGCAAACCGACAAAAGTGAACAATTTCTGGGAAACCTCCGGTCTGAATATTTTGGAAACGCTGGCACGTCTGGATCACGAAAGCGTACCGCAGTTGATCGATAACTTGCTGTCCGTGCGTACCAACATTTCCACGATTTTCATTCGCACTGCGTTTCGCCAGCATCCTGAAGATGCGTTAAAGGTGCTTGCCACCGCGCGTGAAGTCGAAGATCACGCCGATGCGTTTGCTGAGCTGGATTACAACATTTTTCGCGGTCTGGCGTTTGCTTCCGGCAACCCGATCTATGGTCTGATCCTGAACGGTATGAAAGGGCTCTATACCCGCATTGGTCGCCACTACTTCTCCAGCCCGGAGGCACGTAGCCTCGCACTCGGTTTTTATCATCGGCTGGCAGAGATCTGCGAGCATGCCCAGCACGACCAGGTTTATGAACTGGTTCGTCGCTACGGGCATGACAGCGGGGAGATCTGGCACAAGATGCAGAAAACCATGCCTGGCGATCTCGCGCTACAAAGCCGCTAGTGACAAAAAACCCCTCATAGAGAGGGGTTTTCATATCACAGCACGTTGCTTCGTGGCGGACAGCGCTCCAGCAGCTCCACACTGCCATCTTCGTTTTGCTGCTCAAGCAGAACGTCAAATCCCCACAGGCGATGCACATGTTTCAGCACTTCGCGACGTCCTTTATCGAGCGGGGCGCGGTTGTGCGGAATATAGCGCAACGTCAGCGAGCGATCGCCGCGCAGATCGACGTTCCAGACCTGAATATTCGGTTCAAGATTGCTCAGGTTGTACTGCGATGAGAGTTTCGAGCGGATCTCGCGGTAGCCCTCTTCGTTATGGATCGCGGCTATCTCCAGGTAGTTATTGCGATCGTCATCCAGCACGGTGAAGAAGCGGAAATCACGCATGATCTTCGGCGACATAAACTGGCTGATAAAGCTCTCATCTTTAAAGTCGCGCATGGCGAAATGGAGCGTATCCAGCCAGTCGGAACCGGCAATATCCGGGAACCAGTAGCGATCCTCTTCCGTCGGTGACTGGCAGATGCGCTTGATATCCTGGAACATGGCAAAGCCGAGGGCGTAGGGGTTAATGCCGCTGTACCACGGGCTGTTGTAAGGCGGCTGGAATACCACATTGGTGTGGCTGTGCAGAAACTCCAGCATAAAGCGGTCGGTCACTTTCCCTTCGTCATACAGATGATTAAGGATGGTGTAGTGCCAGAACGTCGCCCAGCCTTCGTTCATCACCTGCGTCTGCTTCTGCGGATAAAAATATTGGCTCACCTTGCGCACAATGCGCAGGATCTCACGCTGCCACGGCTCGAGTAGCGGCGCATTCTTCTCCATAAAGTAGAGCAAGTTCTCCTGCGGCTCCGCCGGGTAACGTCGCGCCTGAGCGACGGCCACCTCTTCATCGCGTTTTGGCAGCGTGCGCCACAACATATTTACCTGGCTTTGCAGATACTCTTCCCGGCTTTTTTGCCGCGCTTTCTCCTCCTGCAGCGAGATTTTCTGTGGACGCTTATAGCGGTCAACGCCGTAATTCATCAGTGCGTGACAAGAGTCGAGCAGTTTTTCCACTTCGACTACGCCGTAGCGCTCTTCGCAATCGGTAATGTATTTACGCGCGAAGATCAGGTAATCGACAATCGAGCTGGCATCGGTCCAGCTGCGGAAGAGGTAGTTATTTTTGAAAAACGAGTTGTGTCCGTAACAGGCATGCGCCATCACCAGCGCCTGCATGGTGATGGTGTTCTCTTCCATCAGATAAGCGATGCAGGGATTGGAGTTAATGACAATCTCGTAGGCCAGGCCTTGCTGACCATGCTTATAGAGCCGTTCGGTTTCAATAAACTTTTTACCGAACGACCAGTGGGGATAATTGATAGGCATGCCAACGCTTGAGTAGGCATCCATCATCTGTTCTGAGGTGATCACTTCGATTTGATGCGGATAGGTATCCAGCCGGTAGAGTTTCGCCACCCGGTCAATCTCTGCCAGGTAATCATCCAGCAGCTCGAATGTCCAGTCGGGTCCATCGCTCAGACGAATAGAATCCTTATTCATTGAGTCAATCGTAGCCATTAGCGCGCCCTCATTGTTCTCGACACTCTCTGTATGGAGCGTCTCATTTCAAGCATAGAACACTGATTTAAAAGTGTACGCCAGCCCTCACCAAATCTTCACGATATTCCCGCTCGCTCACCGTGTAAAAAGCCGAGTTGCCAAAATATTATGCTGCGGCGATAGGGTGCGCAGCAGGAGATGCTGAATATCCGCAGCCCTTAGCTGGCGGCGATGTTGTGAGGAACGTCACCATAAAAAAGCCATATGTTGAATAATATTTTCATCTGAGTTATCAATTTGTAATCAGATGATTGTGCTTTACTCACGGGAGAAGGGATATGCGAGTTGTTGTATTGGGCAGCGGCGTTGTTGGCGTTACCAGCGCCTGGTATTTACGCCAGGCCGGACATGATGTCACCGTAATCGATCGCCAGCCAGGGCCTGCACTGGAGACCAGCGCCGCCAACGCCGGGCAGATCTCGCCGGGCTATGCCGCACCCTGGGCTGCGCCCGGCGTGCCGCTGAAAGCGATCAAATGGATGTTTGAGCGCCACGCGCCGCTCGCCATCAAGCTCGACGGCTCCTCCTCGCAGTTAAAGTGGATGTGGCAAATGCTGCGCAACTGCGACACCCGCCACTATATGGAAAATAAAGGGCGCATGGTGCGTCTGGCTGAATATAGCCGCGATTGTCTGAAGCAACTGCGGGAAACCACCGGGATCCAGTATGAAGGCCGCCAGGGCGGGACACTGCAACTGTTCCGCACCGCCGAACAGTATGAAAACGCCACCCGTGATATCGCCGTGTTGCAGGAAGCGGGCGTGCCCTATCAGTTGCTGGAATCGGCGCGTCTGGCCGAGGTGGAACCGGCGCTGGGTGAAGTCGCGCACAAGCTGACCGGCGGTCTGCGGCTGCCAAACGATGAAACCGGCGATTGCCAGCTCTTCACGCAGCGGCTGGCGCAGATGGCCGAAGCGGCCGGGGTAGTGTTCCGTTTCAATACGCCCGTTGATCGTTTGCTCTACGAAGGTGAAAAAATCTACGGCGTGAAGTGTGGCGAAGAGGTCGTGAAGGCAGATGCTTATGTGATGGCTTTCGGCTCCTGGTCCACCGGCCTGCTGAAAGGGATTGTCGATATCCCGGTTTACCCACTCAAGGGCTACTCGCTGACCATCCCGGTGGCACAGGAGGATGGCGCCCCGGTTTCCACCATTCTTGATGAGACCTACAAAATCGCCATTACCCGCTTCGATCAGCGCATTCGCGTCGGCGGCATGGCAGAAATCGTTGGATTTAATACTGAGCTGTTACAACCGCGCCGCGAAACGCTGGAGATGGTGGTGCGCGATCTCTTCCCGCGCGGCGGCCATGTTGAAGAGGCAACCTTCTGGACGGGCTTACGTCCAATGACGCCGGACGGCACGCCGGTGGTTGGCCGCACGCCGTTTAAAAACCTGTGGCTCAATACGGGTCACGGCACGCTGGGCTGGACAATGGCCTGCGGCTCCGGACAGCTGCTCAGCGATCTGATGACCGGTAACACACCGGCTATCGCCGCTGACGATCTGTGCGTGGCGCGTTATCTTCCGGGGTTCACGCCTGCGCGTGCCCAGCATCTCCATGGTGTACACAGCTGACAGGCGTAAGGAATAGACATGTCTCGTCCGGTTCTGGCGACCCTCGATTTACAGGCGTTAGCCAATAATTTGCAAATAGTGCGCCGCGCGGCACCCGATGCCAAAGTCTGGTCGGTGGTGAAGGCAAATGCCTACGGCCACGGTCTGGATCGCATCTGGTCGGCGCTCAATAAAACCGATGGCTTTGCGATGCTCAACCTTGAGGAGGCGATCCTGCTGCGCGAGCGCGGCTGGAAAGGGCCTCTCTTAATGCTGGAGGGTTTTTTTGATGCGGAGGAGATGGCGCTTTATGACCAGTACCGTCTCACCAGTGGGATCCACAGTAACTGGCAGCTTAATCTGCTGAAAAATGCGAAGCTGCAGGCACCGCTTGATATCTACCTCAAAATCAACAGCGGTATGAACCGTCTCGGTTTCCTGCCGGAGCGCGTGCACAGCGTCTGGCAGCAGCTGAGCAGCTTTGCCAGCGTCGGCAATATCACGCTGATGTCGCACTTTGCGGAAGCGGAGCGTCCGGACGGCATTTCGCAACCGATGCGGCGCATTGAGCAGGCGGCGGAAGGGCTGCCGTTACCGCGATCGCTCGCCAACTCTGCCGCGACGTTATGGCACCCGGAAGCGCATTTTGACTGGGTTCGCCCCGGCATTATTCTCTACGGTGCCTCGCCATCGGGCAGATGGCAGGATGTGGCAAACAGCGGTATTCGCCCGGTAATGACGCTAAGCAGTGAGATTATTGCTGTACAGACGCTGAAGAGTGGCGACGCTGTAGGCTACGGCTGTCGTTACCGTGCGCAGACGGAGCAGCGTATCGGCGTGGTGGCGTGTGGTTATGCAGATGGTTATCCGCGCCAGGCTCCCACTGGCACGCCGGTTCTCGTCGATGGGATTCGTACGACGGTGGTTGGCGCGGTGTCGATGGATATGCTGACGGTCGATCTTACGCCGTGCCCGCACGCCAGTATCGGCGCGCCGGTGGAGCTGTGGGGCAGGGAGATCAAGATTGATGATGTAGCCGCGGCGGCCAATACGGTCGGGTATGAATTGATGTGCGCCCTGGCGCCGCGCGTGCCTGTTGTGACAATGTAACTTCTCGCGAGGCGCTTACTCCGCCTCGCTCTCCACCACTTTTACACCCACTTTTGATACCGAATTCTCACTCTTCTCTGCCACGGTCCAGATCATACCGGCAAACTCAACCTGATCGCCCACAACCGGAGCGGCACCCAGCAGTTGCTGAACAATCTCACCGAGCGTTTGCTGGTTATCGCGATGCTCAAGCCCCTCATCAAGACCATAAATCATCGCTATGTCGGCAAACTTGGCATTCGCTTCGAGGATGAAGTCACCAAAGAAGCGCTGATCCAGCGACACCGGCGGCGACTCACTGAAGAGTTTACCGAGAGCTGGCAGATCTTTTTCGCGACCAATCACGCATAGAACGTCGCCTTCACGTAACCGGGTGCTGCCGGTTGGATGAAGCAGGCTGTTATCGCGGAACAGCGCCGCAATGCGCGTCTCTTCCGGCATGTGCAGGTCGCGCAGCGCCGCACCAACGCACCACTTATCGGCACTCAGTTGGTAGACGAACTGCTCGAAGGGATTATCGGGGTGAATATCCAGCCCGACGCGCGATACCGGCCAGCCCACCGGCGGCACCACCACTTTCGCTTTTTTCGCCGCCCAGCCCAGAGACGTTCCCTGGAACAGCAGCGAAATCAACACCACGAAGAAGGCGACATTAAAGAAGAGGCGGGCGTTGTCCAGCCCGGCCATCATCGGGAAGGTCGCCAGAATAATCGGCACCGCGCCGCGCAAACCGACCCAACTAATAAAGACGCGCTCGCGCAGGTTAAAACCGCGAAAAGGCAGCAGGCTGGCGAACACCGAGAGCGGGCGGGCAATAAAGATCATCCACGCCGAGAGGATCAGCGCAGAGAGTGCAATCGGCATTAAATCAGATGGCGTCACCAGCAGGCCGAGCACGAGGAACATCGCAATTTGCGCCAGCCAGGCGAGGCCATCGAAGTTTTGCAGGATACCGAAGCGATTACGAATCGGGCGATTGCCTAACACGAACCCACATAAATAGACGGCCAGGATCCCGCTGCCGTGCAGCGCCGTGGTAACAGAGAAGATCAGAATGCCGCCGCTCAGTGCTAATAAAGGATAGAGCCCAGGCGGCAGGGCAATGCGGTTGATCATCTGTTGCAGCAGGTAGCCTCCCGCGCCACCAAGCAGTATGCCGAGGCCAAACTCGCGCAGAATATGCAGAAAGAAGGTGAAATCAATATTGGCGTGGTGGCTCTGGATCATCTCTATCAGAGTGATGGTCAGAAACACCGCCATCGGATCGTTGCTGCCGGACTCAATCTCAAGCGTTGAGCCGACACGCTCGTTCAGCCCTTTACCGCCGAGCAGCGAGAAGACCGCCGCCGCATCGGTTGAGCCGACTATCGCGCCAATCAGGAAGCCTTCCATAATGTTGAGCTTGAAGAGCCAGGCCGCCATCATGCCGGTCAGACCTGAAGTGATCAGCACCCCGACAGTTGCCAGCGAGAGCGCGGGGCCGAGGGCAACGCGAAAAGAGCTGGCGCGCGTGCGCATACCGCCGTCGAGCAGAATGATCGCCAGTGCCAGGTTACTGACCATATAGGCCAGCGGGTAGTTATCGAAGGGAATGCCACCGATGCCGTCAACGCCTGCCAACATACCAATCGCCAGAAAAATGACCAGAATCGGAATACCAAGGCGGGATGAGAACGAACTCAATAAAATACTGCAGGTTACCAGTACAGAACCCAGAATAAACAGACTAATTATCGCCCCAGCGTCCAATGGTATGCATCTCCTTCTCTTCTCGGTGAGATCCCGGCACCGACCGGGATTTATTACGGCACATTATAATAACGGCAGAAAAAGCAATTTAATAAGGGCATTAAGGGCTTTTTTTACGCCGAGATTGTGGGATGGCCTGTGAGGGTCAGCGTTGATTTTTCAGCGTGTTGCAATATGGCGTGCGCACCCAGCGGCAACGTGACGGTTTTCGCTTCGTGGCCGAAGTCCAGCCCTGCGATCACCGGAATTGCCACCCGTGAACGTAACCAGGCCACCATCTTCTCTAAAGTGTAGCCCGCATCGTAATCGTTGGGTTGCGCATGGGAGAAACTGCCGAGGATCAGCGCGCGCTGCTGCGCGAGGATCCCGCTGTAGAGCAGTTGCAACAGCATGCGCTCAACGCGGTAGGGGTGCTCATTGATATCTTCAACCACCAGAATGCCGCCGGGCACTGTCGGCAGCCAGGGGGTGCCAATCAGCGAGGTCAGCATCGCCAGGTTTCCGCCCCATAATCTTCCTTCAACATGGCATTGCGGCCCGTCGCCGTCCCACTCAATGGTGTAGGTTTTATTGCGTATTGCCCGCCAGAAGTGCTCCTGGGTAAAGGCATTGAGTGGTTCAGCACCAAAGTTGCCCGCCAGCATCGGGCCGCTAAAGGTGATGGTGCCACCCGCCGCCAGCAGGCCGCACTGAATCGCAGTAAAGTCGCTGTGACCGCAAATCACCAGCGGTTGCTGCTGCTGGCGCTCGACCAGTGCCTGCCAGTCGATATCGGCCAGCAGCCGGCTTGCGCCGTAGCCACCGCGCACCGGCATAACAATCAGATTTTCCCCAGCCAGCCGGACGAGGTCATTGATGTCCGCCAGCCTTTCAGCTTCGCTACCGGCAAAACGTTCCTCACGCCGGGTAATCACCTGTTGGTTATTGACCTGATGGCCTTCGCGGGTCAGCCGTTCAACGGCCAGCGCCGCAGCACGCTGATTGATGCAGTACCCGGAGGGGGCAATTAAATGGAAAGTGGACATGGCATTTCCTTGCTGACATCTCTAAACAAACAGTTATCATGCCGCTAACCCTGGTCATTGTCATCCGCCGTGATGTACAGCTTATATAAGGATTTTCTGGCGTGAAATTAAGATGGTTTGCCTTTTTAGTGGTGCTGCTGGCGGGCTGTAGCTCGACAAAACAGGATTATCGTAACCCCGACTGGAACCCGGAAGTGCCGGTCAAACGGGCGATGCAGTGGATGCCAATTAGCGAAAAAGCCGGCGCGTCGTGGGGCGTAAGCCCGGAACTGATTACGGCGATGATTGCCGTGGAGTCCGGAGGCAACCCGGAGCTGGTGAGTAAATCGAATGCGGTAGGTTTAATGCAGCTGAAGGCGTCAACGGCGGGGCGCGAAGTCTATCGTCGTATGGGCTGGAGCGGGCAACCCTCAACGCGCGAGCTAAAAAACCCGGAGCGTAATATCTCAATGGGTGCAGCCTACCTGAGCATTCTGGAACATGGGCCGCTTGCCGGGATCAAAGATCCGCTGGTGATGCAGTACGCGCTGGTGGTCTCATATGTGAATGGCGCGGGTGCGCTGCTACGCACCTTCTCTTCAGACCGCCAGGAGGCGATTGACGAGATTAACTCGCTAAGTCCAAAGGGCTTTTTGCAGCACATAGCGGAAAAACACCCCGCGCCACAAGCCCCGCGCTATATCTGGAAAGTACAAAAAGCGATGGATGCGATGTAACTAGCGCACCCGGCTGGCGCGTTCGCGCGCTTCGCGCTCCAGCGCAAAGATAATGCGCTGGAGTTCGCGCTCAACGCCCGGGCTGACATTTAAAAAGCGGAAGCTCAGCCTTGGCGTGGCGATGGTGTCATTTTTACCATCCACAACTTTGCGCTCGCCCACTGCAATCAACTGTGCATCAAAGTAGAACTGCCCCCACGATGCCATATCCAGTTCGACCTGCGTGAAGCGCATGCCAGGCTGGACATTCTCCGGCAACGCGCCATCCAGCAATGCGCCCATGCCGCCCAGTGAGAGATCGAAGAGACGAAAGCGCAACTGGCTCTTATCGGGTAACTTCGCTTTGCAGAAGTAAGCCGGGTGGAGCGGGGCGCTAATACGGAAATATTCCCGACGTTGAATAAACCACAGCGTTTCCGGGAGCGGCGTGATAAACGCAGGCAGATCCTGATAATCGCCGGTGGTGAGCGCATTAAGCGTGAACTCTACCTTTGCGCCATGGGTTTCAGCGGTAATAGTCACTTTACCGGCACGCTGAACGGCACTGTTTTCATACTCCTGGCTACCAAAATCCATCACCAGCATCTCAGGGTTAACCTCGAGAATTTTGCTGATAAATTGACCGCTACCCCAGCTGATGCACACCGGCACCTGAGTGTTTTGCAGGTCGCGCAAGACGCCCAGCACGGCCAGAGGATTTTGCTTCAGGAACTGCTCACTGTAATTGCTCACGCCGAATGGCTCCTCGATACTGACACAACGTCGATTGTTTATCGGCAATCTATGCCAGAACTTAATACAAATGGTAGAAATTATCTCATTAAATTATGAATTAAATCTGTGAGATGGCAGCGCTTTTGCGCAAGACATCTATACTGTACGCAACGCACTGCAAGGTGGTGTGTTCATTTACACGTCATAAACGAAAGGAGAAAGTGAATATGGGTATTCTCGCGTGGATTTTATTTGGCCTGATTGCGGGCGTTATCGCGAAATTCATTATGCCAGGACGCGACGGCGGCGGCTTTATTCTGACCTGTGTTCTGGGGATTGTAGGGGCAGTGGTCGGTGGCTGGCTGGCGACAATGTTCGGTTATGGCGGCGACATTACGGGCTTCAACATGCACAGTTTTATCGTCGCGGTGATTGGCGCGATTGTGGTGCTGGCAGTTTTCCGACTTGTACGCCGGTAACGGATTTTCTCTGAAAAAAGGCCGCACTTTGATGCGGCCTTTTTTTATACGCTACTGCGCGACTTTCTGCGCCGTTGGCTCAGCGGCAGGCCTGGCCTCATCCGCAGGCTGTTTTTGCGGTACGCTGTCGCACGGTTTCTCTTTCGGACAGATGAGATCGAGCATTTTTAGCGTTACGCCATTACTCCAGCCAAAGCCATCCTGCAGCGGATATTCACCGCCGCCCCCGCCTGTGCCGGTGGAGCTGACATCATATTTTTCCACCAGCTTCTGTTCGCGATCGTAAGTGTGCTGAACATTGGTCAGGAAGCGCCAGCTGACACTCATCGCCAGTTTTTGGTGGTCGTAGTTCTGCAACCCGGCGGCGGCGACCCACTGCAGCGGTGCCCAACCATTCGGCGCATCCCACTGTTGACCGCTTTTAACGGTAGTCGTGGTGATGCCGCCCGCTTTTAACAGCCGTGCTTCGGTCACCGCCGCTACTTTGTCGGCGCGATCTTTTGCCGCCGCGTTAACAAACAGCGGATAGAGCGCCGCGGCGGTCAGCTGATTACGCACCTTTTTGGTTTTCAGATCGTAATCGGCGTACCAACCCTCTTTTGTATTCCACAGATTGGTTTCGATGGCTTTTTGCCGGGCAGTGGCCAGCGCGTCGTAGTGACTCGCTTTAGCGCTATCGCCAGAGACCTGATATGCGCGGGAGAGCATCTTCTCCATCTTAAACATCAGGGCATTGAGGTCGACCGGCACAATGCTGGTGGTGCGAATCGTGCCAAGCTGCTCAGGATCATCCATCCAGCGGGAGCTAAAGTCCCAGCCGGAAGCCGCAGCGGCGCGAAGATCGCGGTAGATCTCTGTCGCCGGGCGGTTCGGATTGTTTTTTGCTGTGGTGACATCTGCCAGCCATGACTCCGGACGCGGCGTGGAGGAATCATCCCAGTAGCGGTTGAGAATGCTGCCATCGCTTAACTTCACCACGCGCTTATTTGCTTCGCCCGGCTGCAGCGCATCAGCGCCCTCCATCCAGTACTGATACTCTTTTTCCATCTGCGGCAGCCAGGTTTTCAGCACCTCATCACCGTCATGTGTCGCCAGTAACTCCACCATTAATGAGAAGAAGGGGGGTTGAGAACGGCTGAGGTAGTAGCTGCGGTTGCCATTCGGAATATGTCCCCAGGTATCAATTTCATAACCGAAGTTGGCGACCATATCTTCGATTTTGTCCCAGTGACCGCTTTCGGCAAGGCCGAGCATGGTGAAGTAGCTGTCCCAGTAATAGACTTCGCGAAATCGCCCGCCGGGCACGACATAGGGTTTAGGCAGCGGTAAGAGTGAGTCCCACTTGCCCGCGCTATCCGTGGTGCGTGTCAGTTCTGGCCATAAGCCGTCGATATGTTCACGCAGGTTTTGTCCGGCAGGCGGCACATAGGGCTTACCTTTTTCCGGCAGCGTGAAGTTCACCTCGACGAAATGGCGCAGATCGAAGCTGCTCTGGTTCCGTTGCATGCGGTAATCCGCAAGGATCATCAGTGGGTCGCTCTTGGGCACGGCATCGGCGAAGGTTTTTTGATCGGGGAAGAGTTTGGCGCTTTGCACATCACTGAATAACGGACCGAGAAGAATGTCGGGAGTTTGCGGCGGGTTTTGCGCTTCAGCAGCGAATGTTGGGGCATTTGCGGCAAGTAATGTTCCACCCAATGCAAGTTGCATGACCAGAAAGAGGGTGCGCGGCTGGCGCAAAACAGGTTTTATCATTGACGTCTCCTTAGCGAGCAAGCAGCGGGCCGCTGCATTCAACCTTGACCAAAACCATAGACGAATCTCAGACAATTCGTGTGCTGTGCCCGGCAATTTGTGTCAATACGGAGAAATTACCTCTCGCCTCTGAGCAATTCGGCTGTTCAAAGCGTACGGCAGTGGCGACGAGATCCGTCTGTAAGGATGAGAAGGCAGATATCAAAGAGATCGCATACCGGATTGCCTTATTTTTAATCACAGGCCTTTTGCTGAATGGATTCGGTTAAGCGCGCTTTATTAGAGTTTAGTCACACTGAATGAAATAAAGTACAGCGGGTACCTTGTAAAAGCGATTTACTGCGGTAATAGTTTTGCCTGTAACTATCTTTTTTGCAGAATACGAAGAGTAAAAGTCGATATATTTCGCAAAAAAAGAGGCTGTGGCGAAGAAAAGTCCCAAATAAACATTCTTAGCGCAAAGGTTAGCCCGACAATGTGGAATATCAGCTACCAAATATTGTAGTATTGCTTCGCTCTTTTTGACTTTTAGGAATTGTCCTATCTCATATTTCGGTCTGTATACTACCGGATTATGCATATAAAATTTTTATTATTATTCATCAGTTTAGGATTATAATTGGCGGCGAGGGATTCATCTCAGAACAAAATTTTGCCGTTTTTCTGCTTAAGTGAAATTAATTCTTGAGATTTATCCTAATTTGCAAAAGAATTAAGTAATAGTTTTTCAACGGCTCGGCAATGATATTGAATTGAATTATCCGATCTGTAAAATCATGTCACGATAGTCAATGAAAAGTAATATTGTTGCGGCGGTCCTCGCGGACAGGCTCGTGCGGTAGCTATGCCCTTAATTCATTAACAGGTCGTTTAACGGACAAGGAACTGAGTCATTCATAACGATTTCATTTCCCCTATCCATAACGATGCACGTCAACACAGTAATATATTTGCAATGGAACAAACCCTATGAACATGCGAATCGTATTGGCACTTCTTTTTGTATTTGGCGTCTCTGGCTGTGTAAAACATCAGAAACCCGCACCTTCCGACGACACGATTGTTACCAGTGAAGTAAATGGCGTAACCCTGACCCACCGTTATGCCGTACTGCCGCCGAAGGAGTTCGAACCGGTTAAACAAGACTACCGCGCACTCTATCCGGCCTCTGTAATGAGCAAACCTGATTTCGGCGGCAAAGTCATTCGCCAGCTGGAAGCGGGCAAAACCTACGTTGTGCTTGGTCAGGTTGAACACTTCTGGATGGCGCTGGCCGATGAAGGTCAGGAAGAGCTGATTGGCTACGTGCCGATGCGTGCGGTCGTTAAAAGCGATCTGTACGAAAAAACGCTGCGTAACGATCGCCGCAAAGTTCAGCGTAAAAAAGCGAACTGCGTAACGGTCGACGGCAGCGGTAAAGCTTGCAAAAACGTTAAATCCGGGACCTGGATTATCGATTAATCCAGCCGTGATGAGTACCTGCTATGAATAATAATTCGGTTGTACGCCAGATTAGCCTGGTGTTTTTCTTTGTGCTGGCCACCCTGGCCAGCGGTTGTGGATCGTCTTCACACAGCGTACCTACCAGCTATAACCTTCAGTTCAGGGCTCATCCGCAAATCAATGAGTCCGCTCCCCTTAAAGTCAGGGTGTTGCTGTTGAAATCGGACGCGACATTTATGTCCGCCGATTTCTGGTCGCTGCAAAACAACGCCGATAGCGCACTGGGCGGCAATCTGCTGAACAGTGATGAGTTCTTCCTGATGCCCGGTCAGCTGTCAAAAACGCTGTCCGGCAACAGTTCGCCTGAAGCGCGCTACATCGGCGTGATGGCGGAGTATCAGGCGCTGGACGGCAAAAAATGGCGAATCTCCCTGCCGCTTCCGGTACAGGGGGAGTCTCACTTCTATGAGTTCTGGAAATCGTCAGAAGATGCGCTGGAAGCCAACATCTTTCTCGACGTTAACGGAATACGCGTGATTTCCAAATAGCGCCATCCTGACAGGAATACAGTATGAATAAAGCAGAAAAGGTCGTCTGGACCGAAGGTATGTTTCTGCGTCCTCACCATTTTCAACGCGCGGAAAGCTATCTTCAGCACCATATTCGCGAGTGGGGAACACTGCAGCGGCCCTATCTTTGGGGCTACCTTGATATCGAACTCGACGACGCGATGCTTCGCCAGGGATGCATTGCCGTCAGTTACGCCAGCGGCTTATTGCCAGACGGCACCTTCTTCTCTTTCAACGATGCTCGCCAGGCGCCAACCCCGCTGGTGATCCCGGATAATCTCACTAACGAACGTGTCGTGCTGGCGCTGCCAGCCCGTCGCGGCGGTCGTGATGAAGTGATTTTCAGCGAAGAGAAAGATTCGCTGGCGCGCTACATCACCTGGGAGAGCGAAGTCGATGATGATAACGCGATGTCCGTTGGTCCCGCTGCGGTGCAGTTTGGGCGCCTGCGCCTGAAACTGATGCTGGAGAAGGATCTCAGCGCAGAGTGGACGGCAATTGGCGTGGCGCATGTGCTTGAAAAGCGCAACGACAACCAGGTTCGCATCGATAATCGTTATATTCCGCCGATGTTAAATGCGGTCAACAACCCCTCACTTTACGCCGTGATGAACGATCTGCAGAGCCTGCTGATGCAGCGCAGCCAGCAGATTGGTCAACGTCTGCGCCAGCCTGGGCGTTTCAACACCTCTGAAATGGTGGAGTTCTCGCTTCTGGCACTGATTAACCATCACGTCGGGCAGATGTCGCACCTGAAATCGCTGCCGATGATCCACCCGGAAGAGTTATGGCGCAGCTGGCTGGCGTTTGCCACCGAGCTCACCACCTGGACCGCGGCGCGCTCGCCGGAAGAGACGCTCCCCATTTACGACCATGACGATCTCGCTGGCTGCTTCAGTAAACTGCAGCTGATGCTGCGCCAGGGTTTGTCGCTGGTAATGGAAGAGCATGCCATCCAGTTGCCGCTCACCGAGCGCACCCATGGACTCAATATCGCCACGCTGCCTACCACCACGATGGCGCGCGAGTTTGGTTTTGTATTGGCGGTGAAAGCCAGCGTGCCGGGCGAAATTCTGCAAACCCACTTCCCGGCGCAGATGAAAGTTGCGCCGGTGACCAAAATCCGCGATCTGGTGCAGCTTCAGCTGCCTGGCATGAAGCTACGCAGCATGCCTGTTGCACCGCCGCAAATTCCATGGCACGCCGGTTATAACTATTTTGAACTGGAAAAGGGCGGCGAGCTCTGGAACGAAATGGAAAAATCGGGCGCTTTCGCACTGCATCTGGCGGGCGAATTCCCCGGTCTTGATATGGAATTTTGGGCCATCCGTAGCCCGACGGAATAACACAGCGAGCGCACACTATGCAGCAACAACACGCCTCCGGCAGTGATGCCGTCCTGGCAGGAGCAAGTGGTAACAATCCGTTGGTGGCGGCCGCAAATCCGCTGCTCAATGCGATACCGCAGATCCGCTATTCGGTCTCTCATGACGATCAGAGCGGGCTACGTCAGCACCTGATAGATGAAATCCGCCGTTTTGAAGTACGCTGCCAGCAATCTGGCCTAGCGTACGAAGTCATCGTGGGCGCACGCTACTGTCTTTGCACCGCTCTGGATGAAGCCGCCGCGCTCACACCGTGGGGCAGCCGCGGCGTGTGGTCCGGCAGCGGCCTGCTGGTGACGTTTCACAACGAAACCTGGGGCGGGGAGAAGTTCTTCCAGCTGCTGGCGCGTCTGTCGCAAAACCCGCGCGAACATATCGCGCTGCTGGAGTTAATCAACTTCTGCCTGCTGCTGGGTTTTGAAGGTCGCTACCGCGTGATGGACAACGGCCGTACACAGCTTGAAACCATCAAGCAGCGTTTATGGCAGATGATCCGCGGCGTACGTGGCAACTACCCACCGCCGCTCTCGCCGCATCCGGAAGATCAGCCGGTGATGCGCAAATTGTGGCGTCCGGTGATCCCTTTGTGGGCGTGTGCCGGGCTGGCGGGTTTCCTCGCCTGCCTCTTCTATATCGTCCTCAACTGGCGGCTGGGCGACAACACCAATCCGGTGCTGGCGAAGATCTACCAGACACAGCTGCCGGAAGTCTCCGTTCAACAGCCGGTGCAGCATGTGCAGCCGGTGCTTAACCTGCGCGAGTTCCTGCGTCCTGAAATCAAGGCCGGCCTGGTGGCGGTACGTGATGAGGCCGATCGCAGCGTCGTGACTCTGAAAGGTGACGGGCTGTTTGCCTCTGCCTCCACGGTTGCGCGCGATAGCTACGAGCCGGTCATCGACCGCGTTGCGCAGGCAATGAACAATGTCAGCGGTAAGATCCTGGTGGTCGGCTTCAGTGATAACGTGCCGATTCGCAGCGCCCGTTTCGCCTCCAACTATGAACTGTCGCTGGAGCGCGCGCGCTCTGTGCAGTCGCTGCTGCAAAAACACCTTTCGCAGCCGGAGCGTGTGAAAGCCGAAGGGCGAGGGGAGATGGATCCCATCGCGCCGAACAACTCGGCCGAAAACCGCGCGCGTAACCGCCGTGTCGAAATTACCTTGCTTGTGTCGCCGGAAAATACGGCTGCCGAGCTGAACGGACTGCCGCAAGGAAACTAATGGATGAACATGTTGCTTTCGTTGCTGACTAACCGCATTTTGTGGGGTTTCCTTGGCGTTACCGGGCTGGCTGCGGTTATCTGGATGATCGGGCCGCTGCTGTCGGTCGTCGACTCCCGACCGCTGGAGTCCGAACAAAACCGCATGATCGCCATTGCGGTGATGTACCTGATTTGGGTTCACAGCCACATTGTGCCGCGTCTCTATAATGCGTGGCTCAACCGCAAGCTGATGGACAACCTCAAAAGCGAAGAGGCGAAAGATCCCGCTGAGCGTCAACGTCTGACCAGCGACGATCAGGTGCTGAATGACCGTTTCGAAGAGGCGGCACAGGTACTGAAAAAAGCGCACTTTAACCAGCCGGGCCAGCGTGGCCTGTGGACGCAGCGTTTCAGTACCCAGTATCTCTATCAGCTGCCGTGGTATGTGATTATCGGCGCGCCAGGCTCTGGTAAAACCACCGCGCTGGTAAACTCCGGCCTGCAATTCCCGCTCGCCGATCGCTTCGGTAAAACCGCATTGCGCGGTATTGGCGGCACGCGCAACTGCGACTGGTGGTTCACCAATGAAGCCGTTCTGCTGGATACCGCCGGACGCTATACCACGCAGGAGAGCGAGCAGATTCAGGATGCCAGCGAGTGGAATAAATTCCTCGGCCTGCTACAGAAATACCGCCGTCGCCAGCCGATTAACGGCGTGATTATCACCATCAGTATCGCTGACCTGCTGACCCAGTCTGCTGAAGCCTCGCGCGAGCAGGCGCTCAATCTGCGTAAACGTCTTACCGAACTGCATGAGCAACTGGGCATCCGTTTCCCGGTCTATGTGCTGGTAACCAAAGCTGACCTGCTTAAGGGTTTC
Organism: Kosakonia sp. S57; assembly: GCF_016516575.1. Lineage (NCBI taxonomy): Bacteria > Pseudomonadati > Pseudomonadota > Gammaproteobacteria > Enterobacterales > Enterobacteriaceae > Kosakonia > Kosakonia sp. S57. The sequence goes on from NZ_JACVUL010000004.1 coordinate 214,494, forward strand.
CGCGCCTATTTCTCTGGCTTTGATAAAGCGCAGCGCGACCAGATTTGGGGCTTCACCTTCCCGTGGGAAAAAGCGAAGCTCGCCGATTTCGATCTGCAGGGCAGTTTCATTCAGGAGTTTGCCCTGCTGCAACAGCGTCTGGACGCCGGCCTGCCGGATACGATGCTGCGTGAAAGCGATCCACAGGCGCGCGCTGAGTGCTTCCTCTTCCCGCAAGAGTTTGCCGCGCTGCGTCCGCTGCTGTCGGACTATCTTGATACGATTTTTGCCCGCTCCAATTTTGAGACCGAGTTCTCGCCGCGCGGTATCTATTTCGCCAGCGGCACGCAGGAAGGTCTGCCATTCGATCGGGTGATGGGTGAGCTTAATCGTGCACTCTCTCTGCCGCAGGGCAAGTCGGGCGATAATTGGGATTCCGTCAGCAAGGATGAGCCGGTGCCGGGTGGTAAAGGGCAGAGCTTCTTTATCAAGCATCTGCTGCAGAACGTTATCTTCCAGGAGGCGGGGATCGCCGGGCAGAACCGCTGGTGGGAGCTGCGCAGCCGTGCAGTCATCTGGTCTGGTTATGCCGCACTGCTGGCTTTGCTGGTTATCCTTAGCGCGCTCTGGTTCACCAGCTACGGCAACAACAAAGATTACCTTGATGAAGTCCAGGCGAAAGTGCCGGCGCTCGATCAGGAGATTAAAGCGCTGCGTAACCGCCAGCAGGGGGATCTGTTTGCCTTACTGCCGCTGCTGAATGGCCTTGCCGAACTGCCGCAGAGTGAAGAGTTCGATATCAATCATCCGCCGATCACCCGCCGTATGGGGCTCTATCGCGGTAACGATGTGTCGGATGCCTCGCAGGCGCTCTACCGAAAAGCGCTGGAGCAGATGCTGCTGCCGGAAGTGGCAATGCGCGTCACCACCTGGCTGCGTAATGACAACGGCAGTGACGTCGAGTACAGCTATGAAGCGCTGAAAGCGTATCAGATGCTCTACCAGCCAAAACATTACGATGGCAAATTCCTGCACTCATGGGTGATGCTCAATCTGGAGCGCAACCTGCCGCAGAATGTGACCAAAGCCCAGATCCGCCAGCTTGAGTGGCACCTGATGCAGTTGCTGGAGCAGCAGATTGTCGCTTCACCCTATGCAAAAGATGATGCGCTCATCAGCCGCGAGCAGGCGTTGATTAACCAGCAGCCACTCTCAACCCGTGTTTATGGACGCCTTAAACGCCTGCTGGAGCGTGATGAAAACCTCAAGCCGGTGTCGCTGACTACGCTGGGTGGTCCGCAGAGTGAATTGGTCTTCTCGCGTAAAAGCGGCAAGCCGGTAAACGATGGCATTCCTGGGCTCTACACGCCGGACGGTTACTGGAACAGTTTCAATGCGCAGATTGCGCCGGTGACCGCCTCACTGCATGAAGATGACGCATGGGTATTAGGCTCAACCACGCAGCCTGAAGACAAACAGCAGACGGATAATGCAGTGCGCCAGCTCTACGCTCGCGACTTCATTACCATCTGGGACAGCTTCTTAAGCGATATTCAGTTGAATAACAGCGCCGATCTCAATCAGCGCATCAACACCGCGCGTGTTCTCTCCAGCAACAACTCACCGCTGCGCCGTCTGGTGGTTAACCTCAGCCAGCAACTGACGCTGGTGCGCGATGACCCTGCGGCGGCGGAGAAAGAGAAAAGCCCTGAAAGCAGCAATCGCGGTACACAGATGCTGGAGTCGCTCTTCAGCAATCGTGAAAACAACGCTGCGGGCAACGCGGCCGCTAACCAGACGCCTGAACAGCGCGTGACCGAGCACTTTGCGCCGATCATTGAGCTGGCGCAGCCGCTGGAGAAGGGCGGTAAAACCATCGTCTTTGATGATTTCCTCAAACAAGTTGATGAACTCTATCGCTATCTGACGGCGGTGCAGGACGCGGCCAACAGCGGTATGCCAGCACCGGGTGGTGAAGCAATCAGCCGCCTGCAGGCCAGCGCAGGGCGCTTGCCGGGCGGTCTGCAAACCATGTTCAGCAACATGGCGGTCGGCGCGAGCAGCGATACGCAACGTCGTGATATGGAAAATGTGCGTAAACGCATCAGCGTCGAAGTGGGCAGCTTCTGCCGCCAGGCGATCGCCGGGCGTTACCCGCTGGTGCGTTCTGCCAGCGCTGAAGTGACGCCGGACGATCTGGCGCGTATGTTCGCCCCTGGTACCGGCCTGATGGATGTCTTCTTTCGCGATAACCTGACCAATAAGGTCGATACCACGCAGGCCACATGGCGCTTTATGCCGGGGATCGATGGCAAAACGCTGCCGGGAAGCGAAGGGGTGCTGGTCCCGTTCCAGCAGGCGCAGTCGATTCGCGATGCCTTCTTTGCCAATGGCAGTGCAACCCCCTCTTTTCGTACTACGGTGCGTACAGTGCGGATGGATAACACTATCCTCAATATGACGCTGGATGTGGACGGACAGATCCTGCGCTACAGCCACGGGCCGCAGGCGGTACAAATTGTTAGCTGGCCGGGCACAGGCGGCACCAACCAGGTGCGCATGCAGTTGGGTCTGGCCAATGGTACTACGGCAACACTGGTGACCAACGGCGCCTGGGCGCTGAACCGCTTTTTCGATAAAGCGCGCGTGAGCCCTGGCAGCAGCAGCCTGAGCCGCCAGGCGACATTCACGGTTGACGGGCATCAGGTCACGCTGGAGTTTGCGCCTAACAGTATCCGCAATCCGTTCCAGCTTCCACGATTCGCATGTCCTTGATCCGCAAAGGAACGCCTAATGACTACGACTTCTGCAATTAGCTGGTATGGGAAATTGCCCAGTGCGGGTGATTTTCTCCAGCGCCGCTTTCCAGACGCTCTGCAGCGTCAATGGTCCCACTGGTTTCAGGTGGGATTGATGAACTGGCAAAAAGAGGAGCAGCGCGGCGGTGAACGGCAGTTCAGCAATGCGCCAATCTGGAACTTCGTTGTACCGCCGATGCTGGGCGGGCAACAGGTTCAGATGGGCTGCCTGCTTCCCGGACGCGATAGCGTTGGCCGCCAGTATCCGCTCTGCGCGCTGATGGCGATTAACCCACTAGAGTGGTCGCCGCGTCACCTGGCACAAGCGGGTGACTGGTATCAGCAACTGGGACGCACCATGCTTCACGCCGTGCGCAACGGCTATTCGCCGGAGCAGCTCGATCAGGCGCTGCTGGCTATCCCACCGGTACAGCTGGCAGAGCCGGAAGCGCGCTCGGAAATTCTCGATGTGATTGGTTATGAAGGCGATGGCGAATCATCGATCGGCTGGCAGCAGGCCGCCGAGTGCTTTGATCCGCAGCGTCAGATTAGTTTCTGGTGGACCAACCGTAGCGACGGGTATCCGCTCTACACGCATGTACACAGCGGTAACTTTACCGGTCAACTCTTTACGCTACTGTTTGAACCGGCGGGCGGCGCAAGACCCGGTCGTCACGGTCTTTACCCACCAATGTTTGATGAATAAGCAGGTTGCGGATGACTATTGAAACGTTACTGGCTCCGGTTACTGCGGAGCAGCCGTGCGGTGAAAACCTTGAGTACGACGCCGATTTCCAGGCGATGGAGCAGGCGAGCCTTGGCAAAGCCGAGCAGCAGTTTGGCAGCACCATTATTCCTGCTGAACCGGCTGACTGGACGCGCGTGGAAAAACTGGCCACCGGCTTGCTGTCACGCACCAAAGATATCCGCGTGATGATGGCGTTGACCCACGCCTGGACACGCCGCCGCGGCCTTGAAGGGTATGCCGATGGTTTGCTGTTGCTGGGTCAGGCTCTCTCACTGTACTGGGATCAGCTCTGGCCATCGCTAACCGACGGCGGCGAGTTTGATCCCTTCTACCGCATTAACGCCCTGGCCGGGTTAAGCGATAAATCATCGCTAACCACCACGCTTCGCCAGTCCGTATTACTGCGCAGCAACGGCGATGAAATTATCGTGCGTGATGCGCAGTCGCTGCTCGACGGCAGCAAAACAGAGTGTGCAGGCTATCCCGGCGGACGGGTGCGCCTGATTGATGAGTTGACGCGTGGCGGTCAGCCCGGCATTGAAGCTATCGGGCAAATCGAAGGGCGTCTGCAAACCATCCGTACATGGCTGCTGGAACAACTGGGCGAAAGCGGGGTGCCGGAAATGGAACAGTTACTCAAGACCGTGGGTATGATTGCCGGTGTCAGCCGCGCTTCCCGCTCTGATGAGCCTGTAGAGACGACATCTGAGCCGCAACCAACGCAGAGCGCTGCGCAACCTGCGGCTGCCGTTCCGCTACCGGCGATGACCGACTGGCGTACCGCGCAGGTCGCCACGCGTGCGGATGCACAGTTAATGCTGGAGAAGGTAAAACAGTACTTTGCCCAGCATGAGCCGAGCCACCCCGCACCGCTGATGATCGACCGCGTGCAGCGATTAATCGAGCTGGATTTTATGGAGATCATTCGCGATCTGGCGCCGGACGGCGTCAATCAGCTACAAAATATTTTTGGGCGTCAGGAGTGACGCAAACCGCGTTATGACGGCAGGCGTGTTGCCTGTCATCAAACCTTCACCGCGTATATTCGATGGAGAACATCATGGCAATGAGTAACAGTGGTCAGAAATTTATCGCCCGCAACCGTGCGCCGCGCGTACAGATCGAGTACGACGTGGAAGTTTACGGCGCGGAGCGCAAAATCCAGCTTCCGTTTGTGATGGGCGTAATGGCGGATCTGGTAGGGAAACCGGTGGAGAACTTACCTTCTATTGAAGAGCGTAAATTTCTCGAGATCGACGTCGACAACTTCGATGAACGCATGAAAGCGCTGAAACCGCGCGTCGCGTTTAACGTAGACAACACCCTGACCGGTGATGGCCGTCTGAACGTGGATTTAACCTTTGAAAGCATGGATGACTTCCTGCCGGACGCCGTTGCCCGCAAAGTCGAACCGTTGAACAAGCTGCTGGAAGCGCGTACCCAGCTCTCTAACCTGCTGACCTATATGGACGGTAAAAACGGCGCTGAAGAGCTGATTGCAAAAGTTCTGCAGGATCCGACCCTGCTGAAATCACTCAGCCAGATGCCGAACAGTGACGAGAGCGCGCAAGGTAAAGAGGAATAATTGATGAGCAATCCTTCTCAACAACAAGAACTACAGCAGGGTGCCCAGTCCTTTAGCCAGGACGAGTTTAGCTCTCTGCTCAATAAAGAGTTTCGTCCAAAAACCGATCAGGCGCGCTCGGCGGTTGAAAGTGCGGTGAAAACCCTGGCGCAGCAGGCGCTGGAGAACACCGTTACGTTCTCATCCGACACCTATCGCACCATCCAGAACCTGATTGCCGGTATTGATGAGAAGCTGTCGCAGCAGATCAACCAGATTATTCACCACGAAGATTTCCAGAAGCTGGAGAGCGCCTGGCGCGGTCTGAGCCACCTGGTGAATAACACTGAAACCGATGAGATGCTGAAGATCCGCTTTATGAGCATCTCCAAGCAGGAGCTGGGTCGCAACCTGAAACGCTATAAAGGCGTCGGCTGGGATCAGAGCCCGCTGTTCAAAAAGATCTACGAAGAAGAGTATGGCCAGTTCGGTGGCGAACCGTTCGGCTGCCTGGTGGGCGACTACTACTTCGACCACAGCCCGCAGGATGTGGAGCTGCTGGGTGAAATGGCGCGCATTGGCGCGGCCTCACACTGCCCGTTCATCACCGGTACTGCACCAAGCGTGATGCAGATGGAGTCCTGGCAGGAACTGGCGAACCCGCGCGATTTGACCAAGATCTTCCAGAACACCGAGTACGCCGCATGGCGTTCGCTGCGTGAGTCTGAAGATGCGCGTTACCTGGGCCTGGTTATGCCGCGCTTCCTCGCGCGTCTGCCGTACGGTATTCGTACCAACCCGGTTGACAGCTTCGATTTTGAAGAAGAGACTGATGGCGCGAACCACAACAATTACACCTGGTCGAATGCCGCTTACGCGATGGCGACCAACATCAACCGCTCCTTTAAAGAGTACGGCTGGTGCACCTCTATCCGCGGCGTTGAGTCTGGCGGTGCGGTAGAAAACCTGCCTTGCCACACCTTCCCGAGCGATGACGGCGGCGTGGACATGAAGTGTCCGACCGAGATCGCCATCAGCGATCGCCGTGAAGCGGAACTGGCGAAAAACGGCTTTATGCCGCTGATCCATCGCAAAAACTCCGACTTTGCTGCCTTTATTGGCGCGCAGTCGCTGCAAAAACCGATGGAGTATCACGACGCCGATGCCACCGCCAACGCGCGTCTGGCTTCCCGTCTGCCGTATCTCTTCGCCTGCTGCCGCTTCGCGCACTATCTGAAGTGCATCGTGCGTGACAAAATCGGCTCCTTCCGCGAGCGTGATGAGATGGAACGCTGGCTGAACGACTGGGTGATGAACTACGTCGACGGTGACCCGGCAAACTCCTCGCAGGAGACCAAAGCGCGTAAACCGCTGGCTGCTGCAGAAGTGCAGGTGCAGGAGATCGAAGACAACCCAGGCTACTACGCAGCGAAATTCTTCCTGCGTCCGCACTACCAGCTGGAAGGCCTGACCGTTTCTCTGCGTCTGGTTTCAAAACTGCCGTCGCTGAAAACCAAAGAGGCGTAAGGCTGTAAGACCGTAAGCGCGATGCGCTTACGGTCAACTAATACTTTTCGTAACAGAGGGATTTGTGATGAAAATGAGAGCACTACTTGTCACTATTTTAATAACAGTGCCTGTGATGGTTTTAGCGGAAACTAAAACGTATGAATATCCCAGGGCTGAATCTTTACCAGAAGATGACACTTCTGTATTCCCACGCGATCCTGCACTTTTAACCGGGCATGATGTTAAGCTCACCGCCGAGCGTTTTTTCAACGCCTGGAATAATAAAAAAAACGAACGTGAGCGCATTAAAGCTGATATGTATTTTTTAGGCGTGCTGGATGCAACCGAAGGTAAAATATGGTGTAACTACAAAAAAATCCTTCCCAGCTCCGCGCATGAATATATTTATTCAAGCTTATCAAGAATGAAATCAGCGGAAAGAGAACGACCTGCAGCTGAGTATATTGTTAAATCGATGGCCGATATTCTTCCTTGTAATGAGAGGAGTAAAAAATGAGGCCATTATATGAACAATTGAAAAAGCAGCATTACTCTTCAAATGATGTGCGAGCAGGTTTCGTAGACTCTGATGACCTTTTTTCAGAGATAGGCTATGATTTTAAGGCCTTACTACGGCAAGGTCGCCAGTACGAAAACACTTGCGCAGTAAGAATGAGCCTGGCGCTGCTGAAATGTAACATTGAATTTTCAGGGCGGTTTACTATCAGAAAAGGCCCGTTAAAAGGTAAAAAATTTGAAATGGGGGCCAAGCTTCTGGCCGACCAACTCAATAAACCCCATATTTTTGGTAGTGCGGAAATTTACACTGACAAAGTCGAGGGTGGTCGGGCCCTTTTAAAACGTCGTGGTGTCGTTTTTTTTAATAGAATTGATGGTTATGGCGGTGGGCATATTGATATGCTTGAGCCCCTGACAAGTAATTCTTTTATTTGTAACTCAAACTGCTTTCCGCATTGCAAGGAAATCTGGTTCTGGGAATTAAACTGATTCACAGTAATCAAATTATCACTTTAAAAGATTAAATTTCTCTATGTGAGAGAAAACGAATTTCTGAAGAAACACCCGTTTTTTCGGAATGTAAAGAGGCAGAGGTAAAATATGGACGGTTTTATTCAGCCCCATGCTTACCCATTTGCCATATAAGCGCTTTTTCGAAAGCAATATTTATCATTAACGAAGAGTAAATATTATGGCTATTGATATGTTTCTGAAGGTCGATGGAGTTACGGGCGAGTCCAAAGACTCTAACCACACCGGCTGGACTGATATCACATCTTTCTCCTGGGGTGCTTCACAGCCAGGGAACATGAGTGTTGGCGGTGGCGGCGGTGCCGGTAAAGTCAATTTCAACGACCTGCATGTAAATGCACTCATTGACAAATCCACTACCGCTATCCTGAAGCACTGCTCCAGCGGCAAGCATCTGACCAAAGTTGAACTCTCTGTCTGCAAAGCAGGTGGTCAGCAGGTTGAATATGCTCGCATCACTCTGGAAGACGTGCTGGTGACCTCCGTTCAGTACACCGGTGCTGACAACGGCGACACCGTAGGTGTGACCTATGCATTCCAGGCTGCGAAAGTGAAACAGCAGTACTGGGAGCAGTCCTCTTCCGGCGGTAAAGGTGCTGAAACCAGCGCTGGCTGGAACATCAAAGAAAACAAAGAAGCGTAATTGCTTCGGTGAGCCCGCAAGGGCTCACCCTGTTTTCGTGCTGATAAACACCACACATTTCCTCTTTAGTTTTGACTTCCTCTTATCAAATAGCGTGTTTCCTGCAACAGAGAGCTATTGCTACTCAAACGCAGCAGCTTTGCTGAAAGCTGTGTCGTTTGAATGCGTATAAATATTAAAGAATATTTTGAGGATGAACGAATGAGTGTTCTGCGCAAGGGTGATCGTGGTACGAATGTAAAAGAGTTACAACAACTGCTGAGTAAAGCAGGGTTTAACGTCGGTGATGATGGTATTTTCGGCTTGAAAACGGAAATGGCTGTCAAACAGTTCCAGGCTAAACAGAATCTCCATGTGGACGGTATTGTCGGGCGTCGTACGCTCGCTGCATTGGGTAAACCCGTGACAACCCGCGCGCCGCAGCCGCCGATTTCCGGCAGCGCAGGGCGTCAGGCGGTTGGCGCAATGGATATTTCCGCCAGCGGTATGAGCTTCATTTTTCATCGTGAAGCCTGGGCGAACAAAAGCTGTTATCTGCACTGGCCAGGCGGCGCAAGCGGCGTTACGCTTGGGCCGGGCTACGATATGAAAGAGCGATCTGAGCAGTCCATCAAAGCTAAAATGATGGAAATTGGTATCGATGCCATTACGGCAGAGAAGATCAGTAAAGCTGCCGGGCTCAAGGACGACAAAGCGAGCCAGTTTGCTAAAGATAACGCCAAACTGGTGCGCCTGACGGATGAGCAGGAGACAAACTTACTGCGTGCAACGGTCCCCCCGTACGTCAACAGTGTCAGAAATGGTATTTTTGTGCCTCTCAAACAGTATGAGTTTGATGCACTGGTCTCCTTCGCTTATAACCCGGGAGGACGACTGAGAAATGTGTTTGGCTTTATCAACCGTGGGCAGATCTCTGACGCGATGACGGAAATTAAACGCGCCGTTACCAGTAATCATAAAGTGGTGAAAGGCTTGATTAATCGTCGCAACTTTGAAGTGAACTTGTACTTAAACGGCGACTATGGGAATAACTGACCGATGAAGACGCATAAAATTGTGATGCTGGCGGCGGCAATCTCCGCCGCGACCCTGTTGCCGTCACTTGCGCTGGCGGCGAATTCGCCGGTTACGGGCGAATGGCAGGTTAAGCAAGCTTTTATCAATACGGAATCAGAACGTACCCTGAACTATCAGTTCAATGACGATCGCCTGGTGGGACGCTTTCTGAGCGTGACCGATAAGGGGATCTCCACGTCGCTGCCGGGTGGGTCAAACTGCCAGTCACCGACGATAAAAGAGAACGGTTCTACGCTTAACGCCTGGGTTGCGGCAACGCAATCTATTCCGGAGAAAGACGCCGCTAAAACCTATGAGCTGGGCTTAGATGGTAAAGCGAAAGCGAAGGTTGAGAACATTACCTGTGCATCAGGAAACTTTTCTAACGGCGATCCGGGCGCTGATGCCAGTTTCGCAGTGGTTAACAAAAGCGTACTGCTCAACTGGACGGATGGCACCATCTTGTTACTCGCGCCTGTAGATAAAAACAGCAAGCCGAAAGCGTCGTTTGACTGTGCTAAAGCGGCTTCTGCACCGGAAAAAGCGATCTGTAGCGATCGCGAACTGGCGTCACTGGATAACAGCGTCGCGCGCTCCTACCGATCTTTCCGTCAGGAAGCGGTCAAGGTGGGCAATAAGGACCTCGACAAGCAGTTGCAGTCACAGCAGAAAGCGTGGTTAAGCCAGCGCAACAACTGTAATGCGGACACGGAGTGCCTGAAAAAATCGATGAACGATCGTCTGGAAACCCTGGCACATAGCCTGGATGGCGTCTGAGTCGTTTCATAATAGCGGGGAGGGCGCACTGCTTTCCCCGCAGTAGGCTGAGTAACGCTTTCAGATGCCCGTATTCAAACGCAGCCGCTTTACCCAAAACGGCGCCGTTTGAGTGCACATAACTCCAGCAGGAATACGCGATGCGATTCACTATTATCACCAATAAACCCGGTCATCAGCCGCCGCAAAGCCGCTGCGACTTTTATCCTCCGGGCGGCACCATTGGCCGCGGCACCGACAATAATCTGGTGCTGCCGGATAACGACCGCTCTATTTCCCGTCTGCAGGCCATTGTTCATATCTCCGGCACGGGTGAATGCCGTGTCACCAACCGCGGCAACGTGACGCGCGTTGTGCTCAACGACATCCCGCTTGAGCGCGGCCGTCAGGTCGAGCTTCAGGATGGGGACATTCTTGGTATCGATGAATACCGCATCGAAGTGAGCGATCTGATTCAGGACACGCAGCCGGTAAGCCGCATGGCCGAGGAGATGTATCCGAAGCCAACGCCTGCACCGACAGCGAAGCCTGCACCTGCGCCGGCCGCTGCGCCGAAAAACGCAGCAGAGGGCGCGCCAGCCTCCGTGCCGACGGAAATTTGGGACAGCCTGATGCAGGAGTTCTCAATCTCCGACAGCATCTCCAGCAGCCGTGCCAAACCCGCCGAGCCGCAAAACTTCAATCCTTTTGCTGAACCAAAAGAGCCGGAGCGCAACCCGGAAGACCCGCTCTCATTATTGGGCAACCACGAACCGCTGGTCGCGCCAAAATCACTCGATTCAGACAATCTGTTCAATGACGAACAGCTGTTTAAAAACGACAGCATCTTTAATGACGCCACGCCATCGACCTTAGTCCCGCCGGTTGAACCGGTACAGGCACCGAAAGAGAGTGCGCCTGAGAGCGACGAACTCGATCCGCTGGCGCTGTTTGGCGGCAGCGGCAGTGCTCAGCAGGCACGCAGCGACGACCCGCTTGGGCTGCTGAGTGGTGCTGTACCGCTGGCGCATGCTGATGAGATTGCCCTGGCGAAACCGCAGGAGCCCTCTTCGCCGATCATTACCGATCTGCAGGCCAGCGAGCCGCCGGCAGAGCCGCAACCGATTATTACCGATCTGCACGCAGAGGATTTGAGCGGCACGCCGCTCTTCGCCGAAGAGGAGCCGATGCCGCTGCAGGAGGGCGTGCAGGAGCCACAGGATTATGCCGGCATCACGCTGCCGACACCGCAGGCGGTACAGCGCAGCGCGGCGCAGACGCCGAAAGGGCGCCTGCGTATCGATCCGGTGCAGAGCCCTGGCGCAAAATCAGCACCTGCCAGCACCTCCGGCGACAGCGGCGATGTGCTACAGGGTGAACTGCTCGAAGCGTTGCTCGAAGGGATGGGGCTTGGCGATATGCAGCCCGTTCCGCAGTTTGATAAAGAGAACATGCGCCAGTTTGGCCAGATGTTAAGTATGTTCTCGCAGGGCACCGTGGCGCTGCTTTCCTCGCGTTCGATCTTAAAGCGCGGCGTGAAAGCAGATATGACAATGGTGCTGGACGATGCAAACAACCCGTTCAAACTGCTGCCGTCGGGTAAAACCGTGCTGATGCAGATGTTCGGTAACCGCATGCCGGGCTTTATGCCGCCGAAAAAATCGGTGCGCGATGCGCTGATCGACTTGCAGGCGCACCAGTTGGGGATGATCTCCGGTATCCGCGCCATTATCGCGGCGATGCTGCAATCCTTTAATCCTGAGCAGCTGGAAGAGGATGCGAAACGTGACGGTGCGACCTCACGTCTTGGCGTGCTCTCCAACCGCAAGGCCGCGATGTGGGACTACTTTGTGCGCACCTATGCGCAAACCGCCGGTGAGATTGACGATGACTTCCATACCCTGTTCGGTGAAGCGTTCCTCCACGCTTACGACATGGAGGTTAACCAGTACAAAGACTCACAAAGCGGATCGGAAGAATGAATATCAGCACCGCCTCAATATCACGACAAGGCGAGCGTGCCAGTAATCAGGATCAGACCGGAGAAACTATCGGCGAGCGTGCCGCCTGTTTTGTCGTCTGCGATGGCATCGCCGGTTTGCCCGGCGGTGACAAAGCGGCCGAACTGGCGCGCAATGCCATCATCACCGAGTTTGACGGCGATGAGCACCTCAATGCCCAGTACATTCGCAACTACATCAACGGCGCGAACCGTGCAATCCGTAAAGAGCAGCAAGCGGTACGGGATTACAACCGCATGGGCACCACCATGGTCAGCCTGTTTATCGATCGCGATTACGAGCTGGCTTACTGGGCCCACGCCGGTGACAGCCGTCTCTATCTCTTTCGCCGCGGCTGGCTCTATCATGTGACTACCGATCACAGCCTGGTCCAGCAGATGAAAGACGCCGGACATCAGGTTGAAGGCATTAACGGCAACCTGCTCTATTTCGCGCTTGGTCTCGGCGAGGATGAGCGCGAGCCGAGCTACAGCGATGTGGTGCCGATTGAAGATGGTGACGCTTTCTTATTGTGTACGGATGGTTTCTGGCACGGCGTCACCGAAGAGCAGATGCAGCAGTCGCTGCATATGGTCAATACGCCCGACGAGTGGCTGACATTAATGAATCAAATCCTGCTGAAAAACGGTGCCGGGTCACAAACCCAGCAGGATAACTACAGCGCCGTGGCGGTGTGGATGGGTACGCCTCAGGAGACCACGCTTTTGCATACGATCTCTGAAGCCGCTCAGTTTTTCCCTCTTCGTGATTGATACAGCTTACAAGGACTTTTATGAAACTTTGGCTACCGGGTTTGGCCCTGCTTGCGGCATGTGGCAGCGCGCAGGCAGAAAACTACCGCATCGTGCAATCGCCTTCGCAAAAACTGGATGTCTGGATCGACAATGTTGAGGATAACACTCCCAAAAGCTGGTGCGGTAAGACGCTGCCGCTGCGCATTGTCACCGGCGGCGAGAAAAAGCCTTCCGTTCTGAACAACTTCTTACCCCGTCTTGGCGCGCTGCTGGAAAACCAGTGCGGTGCCCTGACGCAGGTGCACTGGAAACTGACTGACGCGCAGGGTACGACGCTGGCTGAAGGTACCGCAGATAAAGCCAAAGAGTGGCAGCCGGTCGTCACCTCAAACGGCGCCGCGCCAGCGCAAACCACGACGCTGCAACAGCCGGTTGGCCGCCCTGAAGACCTTTCCCCACCCGCTAACCGTGCGCCGTGGCAGGAGTTCACCCTGCAGGATGGTTGCCATCTGCGCACCTTCTGGCAGGGCGATGCCAGCGCGGCAGCACTCTTCATCCCCGCTAAAGAGGATGGGAAATGCGAGAAGGGCGGCTGGCTGAACGGCCGCAGCGATGTTACGCAGGTCAGCAACGGCGCCGAAAAGAAAATTACTATGACCTTCGTTCACGGTTTCCCGGTGAGCGGCCTGAGCGACAAAGTGGACGCCGACCGTCTGCTGATCACCACCGTCAATAACGAACGTATGGTAGTGAGCGAAGGCAGTCTGGCGCAGAGCTGGATGATCTTGCCTTACGTTAACAGCCTCAACGGCTGGCAGGCCAACGGCACCGTCGCCGTCGAGATTTCGCGCGAAGTGGCCAGCGATGCCACACGCTTAAAAGCGCGGCTTGATGAAGTGCGCAAAGTCTGGACCCCGTGGTTCGAGCCGGGCACTCGCCTCAATATTCTGCTGATTGACTCCCTGCATCCGCAGTTGCGCGATCCCGCAGTCGGGACCTACAAAACCGTCAACTAAGGAGCAGCCATGAATACCCTATTTCAACAACTGGCGGGTGAGTCCCTGCAGGATAGCCTTGCACAGCTTGAGAGCCGTATTCGCACTCAGCCGGGCGACGCCGATTTACGCGCCGCGTTCGCACAGCTGCTCTGCCTGGACGGCAACTGGACACGCGCGCAGGCGCAGTTAAAAAGCTGGCAGGGGCTTAAGCCGCAGGCGCAGCCGACCGTCACCCTGCTGGAGCAGGCGATCGAGGGCGAGCGTCAGCGTGCCGACGTGATGGCCGGGCGCGCGCGTCCGGTTGCACCGGTCGAGCAGTATCCATGGCTGGCAGAGGTGATTAGCGCACTGGATCCGCAGGGCAGTGATGCCGACGCGCTGCGTGACGCGGCGCTGGAGAAGGCCGACGCCAATCCCGGTCAGCTCGCCACACAGGATGGGCAGACGGTAGCGTTCGACTGGCTGATGGATGGCGACAGCCGCTTTGGGCCGGTATGCGAAGCGATTGTGAATGGTCGCTACTTCTGGCTGCCGTTTAGCGCCATCTCCGCGATGCAGTTTCAGCCGCCCGCCAGCGCCACCGATTTAGTCTGGCGTCACACGCTGGTGCGCCTGCGCGATGGCAGTGAACAGGTGTGCCAGATCCCGGCGCGCTATCCGCTGGAGGATAACGCAGAAGATCGCTTTAAACTCTGTCGCGTCACCGAATGGCAGCAGCTGCCGGGCGAGTCGGCGCACTACCTCGGGATGGGGCAAAAAGTGTGGCTCAATGACGGTGCCGAATATTCGCTGCTCGATCTCGCCACAGTGACCTTCGCTGCGGACGCGACGAATGAGTAACTCCGCACAACATGACGAGGGCGATCTGCTGCGCAGCGGCTGGCGCTCGCGTCGCGGCAAAGATACCGTCGGCGCGCGCGATAAAATGCAGCCCTCGCTGCTCGATCGCCTGACCGATGACGCACCGGACAAAGTGCAGGAACCGGCGAATAACAATCTGATCACCCACTCGGCGCTGCGCCGCAATGTGCTGCGCGATCTGCAGTGGCTGTTTAATACCATCAATAACGAAGCGCAGCAGGATCTCTCCGGCTTTGATGAAGTTCGCCGCTCGGTGGTCAACTTCGGTATTTCGCCGCTGGCGGGCCAGCGGATGTCCGATATTGAATGGAATGATATTCAACGCAAGCTCACCGATGCGATCCTGCACTTTGAGCCGCGCATCCTGCCGCAGGGCCTGCAGGTGCGCTGTATCTCCGATACCAAATCGCTGGATCTGCACAATATTTTGTCGATTGAGATCAAAGGTCGTTTGTGGTGTGTGCCCTATCCGCTGGAGTTCCTTTTTCGCACCGATGTGGATCTTGAAAACGGGCATTTCGAGTTGAAAGACGCGGGGTAATTCATGGAAAGCAAATTACTGGAGTACTACAACCGCGAACTCGCCTGGCTGCGTGAGATGGGCCAGGAGTTTGCCGGGCGCTACCCAAAAGTGGCCGGACGTCTGGGCATGCGTGGGATGGATGTATCCGACCCCTATGTCGAGCGCCTGATGGAGGGCTTTGCCTTTCTCACCTCCCGCGTACAGTTAAAAATGGACGCCGAGTTTCCGCGCTTCTCCCAGCGTCTGCTGGAGATGGTCGCGCCGAACTACCTGGCGCCGACGCCCTCAATGGCAATTGCAGAACTGCAGCCGGACAGCGCCAAAGGCGATCTGAGCAACGGGTTTGTGGTGCCGCGCGGCACCATGATGGACAGCCAGGTGATGAAGAAGAATGGCGTCACCTGTAGCTACACCACCGCCCACGACGTCACGCTGCTGCCGCTGAAAATCAGCCAGGTTGAACTTGGCGGCGTGCCTGCCGATCTTCCTCTGGCGCAGGTTGGTTTAAGCCAGCGCGGCGCGCAGAGCGCGTTGCGTATTCGCCTGAGCTGCGATGGCCCGGTAAATCTCAGCCATCTCGATTTTGACCGTCTGGAACTCTTCCTGAGCGGGCCTGACATGCAGGCGCTGCAACTGCTTGAACTGCTGATGGAGCATCAGGTAGGCATGGTCTGCCAGGCAAACGCGCCGCAGGCTGCACTCCATGTGCTGGCGGATGACGCGCTGCGCCAGGAGGGCTTTGAGGCTAACCAGTCTCTGCTGCCTGACGACCTGCGCAATTTCGACGGTTACCGCCTGCTACAGGAGTATTTTGCTTTCCCGTCGCGTTTTCTCTTTATCAGCCTGCAGGGGCTGCGCACCATGCTGGAAAGCAGCGGCGAAGCCAAATCCTTCGATATCATTATTCTGCTTGATAAAGCGGACGGTCAGCTGGAGCGGGTGGTGGATAAGAGCCATCTGGCGCTGCACTGTACGCCGGTCATCAACCTGTTTCCAAAGATCGCCGAGCGGCAGAAGCTGAGCGAAAGCCTGCACGAATACCATCTGGTGGTCGATAACATCCGTCCGCTGGATTATGAGATTTACTCTGTTGGCAAAATCCACGCCAGCGTCGACGGCCAGCGCGATGAGCAGACCTTCCGGCCGTTCTGGAGCAGTTGGAGCCAGGATGAGGGCAATTACGGTGCCTACTTCTCGGTGCGCCGCGAGCAGCGCGCGCTCTCTGAGCATGCCCAGCGCTACGGCACCCGCACCGGCTATATCGGCTCCGAAGTTTTCGCCTCGCTAGTGGATGAGCAACATGCGCCGTGGCGAGAGGATTTACGCTATATCACCGCAGAAGTGCTGTGCACCAGCCGCGATCTGCCGCTGATGCTGCAGCAGGATATGGGGCAGTTTGTGCTGCCCGATTCGCTGCCGGTGAAATCACTCAAGTTGCGCAAAGGGCCGACGCCGCCGCGTCCGGCGCTGGCAGAAGGGCTCAGTACCTGGCGCTTAATCAGCCAGCTGCAGATGAACTACCTCAGCCTGATGGATGGCGAAAACGGCGAAGGCGCTGCGGCGCTGCGCCAGCTGCTTGGGCTCTATACCCGGCTGGCGGAAGCGCCGGTGGCACGCCAGATTGAGGGCGTGCGCCACTGCGTGCTGGAGCCCGTACATCGCCGGGTGCCGGAGCCGGGGCCGATTGTCTTTGCCCGTGGCGTTGGTATTACCCTTACCGTTGATGAGCAGGCCTTCTCCGGCTTCAGCCCGTGGCTTTTCGGCAGCGTGCTGGAGCGCGTCTTTGCCCGACTGGTGGGCATGAACAGCTTTACGGAGTTTACCCTCAAGAGCCAGCAGCGCGGCGAAGTGGGCTACTGGCCGCCGCGTATGGGCAAGAGGGCGCTGATATGACCGACACGCCCGCGCTCAAGCCTGCGATCGTCCGCCTGAACAGCTTGCCGGATGCCTTCTGGCAGAACGTGATGGCAACGCCGTGGCGTTACGATCTCTTTACTCTGCTGCGTCGCGTGGATGCGCGCGGCGGTGAGCGCTACCCGCTGGGGCGAGCGCCGCTGCCGCGCTTTGAGTCGCTGCGCGTCGGGCAGACACCATCGCTCAGCTTCGCGCCGGCAACGCTCGCCGGAGTGAAACAGCGCGAAGCGTCGCCGCTCTATGATGTGTCGATCTACAGCTTTGGTCTTTTTGGCCCTAACGGCCCGCTGCCCATCCATCTGACGGAGTATGCGCGCGAGCGTATCGACCATCATCAGGATGAGAGCATGAGCGCCTTTGCCGATCTGTTCCATCATCGGCTGACGCTGCTCTTTTATCGTGCGTGGGCGGATGCGCAACCGACGGTCTCTCTCGATCGCAAAGACAATAATCGCTTCGAGCACTATATCGCATCGCTGATCGGCATGGGGCAGCCAGGCCAACTGGAGAAGGGGACGCTTAGCCCCCATTCCCGCTTCGCGCTGGCAGGGCACTTAACCCGCAACGGCCGCGATCCCGAGGGGCTGGCGAAGATCCTGCGCGGCTATTTCAATGTGCCGGTCCACATTGTGGAGAACGTTCCGCAGTGGATGCCGCTCAGCCCGCGCGAACGCGCGCGTCTGCAGGGTGGGCGGCACGCGCCGCGTCTGGGGCAATCCACCTTTCTTGGTGAGGCGGTGCGCGATGTGTGCCATAAATTTCGCATTGAGATCGGCCCGCTACCGGCTGAAACCTACCGGCGCTTTCTGCCGGGAGAGAAGTATGTCGCCGCGCTTCGCGACTGGGTGCGCCAGTATCTGGGCATTGAGTATCAGTGGGCGGTGAAAATTATCCTGCGCAGCGAAGATGTTGTCGGCGCCGCGCTGGGCGGCGACAGCCGTCTGGGGTATAGCGCCTGGCTTGGTATGCAACCGAGACCAGAAGCGCGTGGAGATTTGGTATTTAGCCCGGAGGGGTAATCCTTCGATTTTGCATCCCTGTCTGACGTCTGCACATAATCATTCGCGTTGCGTTGCACGGTAAGCCGGCGTATCCCGGACGCTTACACCCGTAAGCACAAAGGAGATGGGGCCGCCATCGACGAGACAGCACGAAGGATGAAGTGCTAATTAATTATGAATAATGGAAGAACCCATGTCAGAAATCAGCCGCGCCGTCTTATTCGGCAAACTCGACACACTCTTATTCACCTCGCTGGAGAGCGCCACCGCGTTTTGTAAACTGCGGGGCAACCCTTATGTGGAGCTGGTTCACTGGCTGCATCAGTTGATGCAGCAGTCGGATGGTGATCTGCAGCAGGTTATCCGCCACTTTTCACTTGATGAGCAGGCGTTAACGCGCGATATCGTCGCGGCGCTGGATAAACTGCCGCGCGGTGCAAGTTCCGTTTCCGACCTGTCAGAGCATATTGATACAGCGGTTGAGCGCGCATGGGTCTACGGTTCGCTGAAATTTGGCGTCACCCGCATTCGCGGCGGTCACCTGCTCGCGGGGATCCTGAAAACCTGGAGCCTCGCCAACGTACTGAAAGGAATCTCCCCGCAGTTTGATCGCGTCAGCGCCGATGCGCTGCTGGATAATTTCGACACCATTTGTGCCAACAGCAAAGAGACGCAGCAGGCAACGGTCGCCCTGAATGATGAAAGCGGTGTTGCTGCACCGGCTCAGCAGGGAACGCTTGCTCAGTATGGCCAGGATCTCACCGCGCGTGCGCGTGATGGCAAGATCGATCCGGTTGTCGGGCGCGACGAAGAGATCCGCCAGATGGTCGATATCCTGATGCGCCGTCGCCAGAACAACCCATTGCTGACCGGTGAAGCCGGAGTGGGTAAAACCGCCGTGGTCGAAGGCCTGGCGCTGCGTATCGCCAGTGGCGACGTGCCTGAGCCGCTGGTGGACGTTCAGCTGTGGCTGCTTGATATCGGCATGCTGCAAGCGGGCGCAGGGATGAAAGGGGAGTTCGAAGCGCGTCTGCAGGCGCTGATTAACGAAGTGCAGTCCAGCCCGACGCCGATCATTCTCTTTATCGATGAGATCCACACGCTGATTGGCGCAGGTGGCCAGCAGGGCACTGGCGATGCCGCCAACCTGCTGAAACCGGCGCTGGCACGTGGGCAGCTGCGCACCATCGGTGCCACGACCTGGGCTGAGTATAAAAAATACATTGAGAAGGATCCGGCGCTGACCCGTCGTTTCCAGACCGTACAGGTTGCCGAGCCAGACGAAGAGAAAGCGGTACTGATGCTGCGTAGCACCGTGTCGGCGCTTGAGAAACATCACCGCGTACTGCTGCTGGATGAAGCCGTAGTTGCTGCCGTGAAGCTGTCGCATCGCTACATTCCGGCGCGACAGCTGCCGGACAAAGCGGTTGCTCTGCTCGATACGGCCTGCGCGCGCGTTGCCGTCAGCCAGAGTTCCCCTCCGCCGCAACTGGAAGATTGCCTGCACCGCATCGACGCGCTGGACGTGGAGATCGAGATTGCCAATCGTGAAGCCAAAGTCGCCGTTGGCGACAGCGAGCGCGTGGTGAAACTGCAGGCCGATCTGGAGAAACTCGCAGCGCAGCGCGATGAGCTGACGCAGCGCTGGGAGCAGGAGCAGGCGCTGGTGGACAGCATCATCGCCCAGCGTGCGCAGCTACATACCGCGCCGGAAGAGGCGCTGACCGAGTTACGCGCCACCCTTACCGAGCAGCAAAATGCGCTGCGCGCGTTGCAGGGCGATGAGCCGCTGCTCTTTACCTCCGTAGATGCCAACGTGGTTGCCGCCGTGGTCTCTGACTGGACCGGCATTCCGCTGGGCCGGATGGTGAAAGATGAGATCGACGCGGTGCTGAAACTGGCCGATACCTTAAATGAACGCGTTATTGGTCAGCGTCACGGTCTGGAGCTGATTGCCAAACGTGTTCGCACCTCGCGCGCGCGCCTTGACGATCCGAATAAGCCGGTCGGCGTGTTTATGCTCTGCGGCCCCTCAGGTGTCGGTAAAACCGAAACCGCGCTGGCGCTGGCGGAGTCGCTCTACGGCGGCGAGCAGAACATCATCACCATCAATATGAGCGAGTTCCAGGAAGCGCATACGGTCTCTACCCTGAAAGGCGCGCCTCCGGGCTACGTCGGTTATGGTGAAGGCGGCGTGTTAACGGAAGCCGTGCGCCGTCGTCCCTACAGCGTGGTGCTGCTGGATGAGATTGAAAAAGCGCATCCCGATGTGCATGAGATCTTCTTCCAGGTGTTCGATAAAGGGTGGATGGAAGATGGTGAAGGTCGCCATATCGATTTCCGTAACACCATTATCATCCTCACCTCCAACGTGGGTACCGATCTGATTACCGGCATGTGCGCCGACCCTGAGCTGATGCCGGATCCGGACGCACTGCGTGATGCGTTGCGCGCGCCATTGCTGCAGGTCTTCCCGCCTGCGCTGCTGGGCCGTCTGCTGGTGGTGCCGTACTATCCGCTAAGCGATGAGATGCTGGCGATGATCGTGCGTCTGCAGCTTAAGCGCATTCAGCGTCGTCTCGAAGAGAACCATGGCATCGTTTCCGAAGTGGATGAGAGCGTGGTTGAACAGATCGTTGCCCGCTGTACGGAAGTGGAATCGGGCGGACGTATGGTTGACTCCATCCTTACCAACACTTTGCTGCCGCTTATGAGCCAGCTATTACTCGACGCCAGCGCGCGAGACGAGCATTATAAGCGTTTACGTGTCACGTTTGAGCAGGGTGAGTTTCACTGTCAGTTTGCGGCGTAACGCCATTATCAAGAGAGTTTTCCAATATGACGGATCACGATAACAACCGGAGTGTACCGAACGCGTTGCCACCGGGATATCGCTTCAATGAGTTTGAAATTAAAGAAGTGATCGGTGGTGGAGGGTTCGGCATCGTCTATCGCGCCTGGGATCACCAGCTTGAGCGAACCATCGCGATTAAAGAGTTCATGCCCTCTTCGCTGGCAGTGCGTAACGACGACATGACGCTGGTGCTGCGCAGCGAGCGCTTCAGTAAAGCGTTTACCGCCGGTTTGAACAGTTTTATCCAGGAAGCCCGTTTACTGGCCCGTTTTAACCACCCGAACCTGCTGCATGTGCTGCGTTTCTGGGTGCAGAACGACACCGCCTACATGGGGACGGTGTTCTACAGCGGCACGACGCTGTCGCGCCTGCGCGAGAAGAATCCGGCACTGATCAATGAAGCCTGGATCCGCCGCATGCTGCCGATGCTGCTGGGGGCAATTAAGACCATTCACGATGAGGGTTATCTTCATCGCGATATCTCACTGGACAATATCCAGATTCAGGAAAACGGCTTACCGGTGCTGCTTGATTTCGGCTCCGCGCGCCGCAGTATCGGTTCTATTTCTGATGAAACCGAAACCATGCTGCGCCCGGGCTATGCGCCGATCGAGCAATATACCGACGACAACGAGAGCGAGCAGGGGCCGTGGACCGATATCTACGCTCTGGGTGCCGTGCTGCATACCATGATCATCGGCTCACCGCCGCCGGTCAGCGTAGTGCGCAGCATTCAGGACACCTATGTCCCGCTGACCCAGCGCGGGCTGCCGGGCTACTCTCATGCGTTATTGCAGGCTGTCGATCGCGCGCTGGCGCTGAAGATGGAAGATCGTCCGCAGTCGATAGATGAGTTTGCCGCGCTGATTGAGATGCCGGTCGCCGGTATCGACGATGTGCTGAACGTGAAGCAGCCTGGCACCATGCTGGTACCGGTTGAAGAGACGCCGGAAAAAGTTGAGGTTGCTGGCTGGCAGCGCTACAAACTGCCTGCGCTGGTCGCGGCAGGTGTGATTGTTGGTGTTATCGCCGGCGCGCTGCTGTTCAGCAGCAGCTCGGAGCCTGAAAAGGGCGCAACGGAGACGGTCAATAATTCGCAGCCGCAGCAGAACAGCGCGCCTGTCGAGCCGCCGCGCCAGACCGAGCCAGTTGCACAGCCGACGACTCAGCCAGCACAGAGCCAGAGTGAAACGCCGAGCGCCGCACCGGTGGCCTCGCAGACACCGATAGCACAACTCTTTGTTCGGATGAACGAGGGCGAGAAGCTGACGCTCAACGGCGAAAGCCAGTCTGTTTCACCGGCCACCAACGGTTTTGCCTCTCTGAAAGTGAAACCGGGCCGTTACGAGCTGGTGCTGGAAGGCAATGGCCAGACTCGTAGCCAGACTGTCGATATTGCTAACCCGGGCACCTGGCTTATCAATCCGCAGCCGCGGTAATCGTTGTTTACCCGGGCACCCTGACCCGGTCACGCGCGGGAGCGTCATCCCGCGCGTATCATTTCACCTTGCTGCAGGGAGCAACGGCTTCTTCTTTTCATCACGACCTTAGTCTCGTCCGACCTATAAAAAAGACAGAACTATGAATTTATTAACACACAGTAATAACGGTGGCAGTGAATTTACGTTTGTTGTCTCTCGCGCCAGCGCCAAAGCCGATGATAAGGTTCATACCGTCGCCGCCAGAAAGATCCGCGAGCTGGAGATGACGCTCACCGATTTTCACCTCGAATCCACCCAAATGTTAGACGTTGATGGCAATCCTGCCGTCGAGTTGTTTTATCAGTTCAGCAATGACAACCGGATCATTTATCAGCGGCAAACCATCATTTTGCTGGCGGATCCTGCAGCGGGTCAGAAAATGGTCAGCTATGTGGGCACCTGCCCGGGTGAATTTAGTGAGTCTTACCAACAGCAATATCAGGAAATTATTCAAAGCCTGAAATTCCATCGCGCTCGCTAACGCTGCACCGCCAGGCTCACCCTTCATTAAAATCAGATGTCACAGAGGACTTCACCATGCAAGACAGGATCACGGTCAAGCTGCCGGTAGACGGCCTGCTTTTCTGGAAACTCACCGGTCGCGAGGCGCTGTCTGAAGCGTTTGCTTTTTCCCTGACGGTGCTGGGCACCGACGCGCGTATCGACCGCAGCCAGTTGCTCGGCCAGCCGGTGACGGTGAATGTGCCGACGCAGGGGATTGCCGGCGGCATGCGCCATTTCAACGGTAAAATCACCCGCGTGGCGGTGAGCGCCACGGAGATGTCCGGGACGCGGTATGCGGTCTACCGGCTGACGGTGGAGCCGGACGTGTGGCCGATGAAGCGCGACCGCAACCTGCGCATCTTCCAGGAGCAGACGGTGCCGCAAATCGTGAAAACCCTGCTTGGCGAATACCAGGTGAACCTTGAGGACCGCCTGACCGGCAGCTACCGGAGCTGGGGCTACTGCGTGCAGTACCAGGAGAGCAGTTTTGACTTCATCAGCCGTCTGATGGAGCTTGAGGGCATTGCCTACCACTTCAGTCACGAAGCCGACCGGCACGTGATGGTGCTGACGGACGCCGCCACGGAACATCAGCCCTTCAGCGGGTACGAAACCATTCCCTACCACGCGACGCCGTCCGGCGGCAGCACCAGCGAGGAGGGCATCAGCCAGTGGGCGCTGGAGGACAGCGTGACGCCGGGTATCTACAGCCTTGATGACTACGACTTCCGCAAACCGAACGCCTGGCTGTTCCAGGCCCGGCAGAACCCGGCCTCGCCACAGCCGGGGAGCATTGACGTTTATGACTGGCCGGGCCGCTTTGTCGAGCACGGTCACGGGGAGTATTACGCCCGCATCCGCCAGGAGCGGTGGCAGGTGGAGCACCAGCAGATTCAGGCCACCGCCACGGCGACGGGTATTGCGCCCGGTCACACCTTTGCGCTCTACAACGCGCCGTTCTTCAGCGATAACGGCGAGTACCTGACCACTGAGGCGAACTACTTCCTGGAAGAAAACCGCTACGCCAGCGGCTCGGACGGCGAGACGGTGCACCGCACCGACTTCACCGTCATTCCCTCGTCAGTGGTGTTCCGCCCGGCACCGGTAACGGCGTGGCCGAAAACACACGGCCCGCAGACGGCAAAAGTGGTCGGCCCGCAGGGCGAGAGTATCTGGACGGACAAATATGGCCGGATAAAGGTGAAATTCCACTGGGACCGGCAGGCGAAAGGGGATGACACCAGCTCCTGCTGGGTGCGCGTGTCGAGCGCGTGGGCAGGCCAGGGCTTCGGCGGGGTGCAGATCCCGCGCGTGGGTGATGAGGTGGTGATTGACTTCATCAACGGCGACCCGGACCGTCCAATTGTGACAGGGCGGGTCTACAACGAAGCGAGCATGCCGCCATGGTCACTGCCCGACGATTCAACGCGTATGGGCTTTATGACGCGCAGTAAGGATGGAAGTAAAGACAACGCCAGCTATTTGTTCTTTGAAGACAGGCTGGGTAGCGAATCTGTCGATCTGCATTCTGAACGCGACATGAACGTTTCAGTCGAAGGTGTACATAATGAAGTTGTTCATCAAGCGACAATTTATGAACATAAAACAACCCGGTCAGTGACTGTCGATGATCACGATACACAGACATACAATAGTGGTCAGACAATCTCCGTCACGGCTAAAGGCCGAAAAGAGACGATAGTCGATAATGAGACTAAGTCGGTAAAGGGATATTCGGATAATAGTTACACAAAAAATCTCGTATTCAAAACTGACGAAAGTGTAAGCACAACGGCTGTAATAAAAATAATGTATGAAGCTCCGAAAATTATATTCGGCCAAACCATTGATGCACAAGGAAACGAAAGCCTTGTGAGAGCAATACCATTTGACATTAAACAAAAGCAAGGAGCAGTGGCATCCGCGCCCGGTGTGAGAGTTGCTCCTACCGATTATTTAGCATCCGCATCGAGTGCTGCAATCGGTGCAGCAACTGAAGTCTATTATAAAAAAGGCGTTGTAACAGAAATAAATGGTGTTGATAAATTAACGGTTAAGCAAAACCAAATTATTGATATTGAAGGTAACGTCGCAAGAAATATAGTTGGTAATAGTACTGATAATGTCCTTGGTGAAATAACTATTTATTCGCCTAGTAAAATTAATATTAAAAGTGATACTGAGGTCAACGTTGATACGCCATGGGCTGTTGAGAAAAAGTTAAATGTAACAGGCTTTGTGTTGAACTCAGTTTCTGTGACAGGTTTAGCTCTGGGTTTAACTGGTATGACTATAGGTATAACGACTACGAAAATTGAAAATGAAGCTGTGAAAATTGCCTACAACAATGGGTTTAAATATAAAAATGGAACAGTTAATGCGACTAACTATAAAGTAGCGTTGAAAACATCAATCCTAACAATGTTTAACTAAGAGAATAAAAATGCAATATCTAAAATATCTTAACATTATTGCTCCTATTATAGTTGTTCTTATTATATTATCCATTTTTGTTCGTAACTATAAAAATGGGCGAGTTGAGAAGCAAATTGCTAAAGACCCAGTTTATGTTAACGCGCTTATCACAAAAGTTGTGCCAGGAACACCCTCAACATTTGGTGTCGTAAACGTAACTCTGGATTATAAATTTAATGCTAACAATGGTGTTTTGATTGAAGAAAAAAATGTTATGACAGCAATCAAAACCATGGATTTATTCAATTATAAAGAAGGGGCTACTGTGCCTGTTATATATTTAAGAACAGATCCTCACAAGAACATGTTAAATGTAAAGAACGCTTTGGAAGAGTTGTAACTTAAAAATCCTACACTAGTGATTAATTGATGCAGGCTAAGTCTTTGAGACTAAAAGTCTCTAAATCCGATTTTTTAAGTTGCAACTTGGTCTGCAATAATTATTGCATAATTTCATAAGGTTTATCGCGCAAGAGGAAATGCTTTGTTGTTTGAGGTGAGGATTAATAATGGTATGGCGAAATGGTACTGAAATAAGTGCGGCAATATAAAAATACAATCATATGATTATATTTTCATTGATTTTTATGGGGCTGTAATTTGCTCGACTCATCTTTTATTACTCTTATAGGTGTCCTCATTGCGTGTGTCGGTGTGATTGCTTACTGCGATTACACCGGTGCTATTTACGATAAGTTTAAAAAAGAGGGAGTCAGAGTCGAAGCTAAAATAATAAGCAAAGAAAAATAGGTGCGTCAGGCACAGGGAATACAAAATTCCGTATGATTGTTGAGTTTCCAACCGAGGATGGCATCGTTAGGGCAACGGCTAAAAGATTTTTCACACCTGAGGATCTTATTAAAGTGATGAGAAACAATACCGTTATTCTTTACTATATGCGTCATGCGCCACAAAAGGTGCTTCTCATGCCAAACGAAATGGCGTGAAGATTTACACTTAAAAGGCCATCCGTTCTTCGGTGTTAATATGTCGACCACCAAAGCACACAATAGTAAATAGAAATCAGTATGCGAGGCGAATGGATGTCTGAATCAACATTATGGAGCATTTCCCTTTCAGTAATTGTAATAGGTTGGATGGCATACAGTGTTATTAAAACAGGCATTGATGACACGAAGTTTCGAGCCAAAGGGGTAAAGGCAGAAGCGCGGATAATTAATAAGAAAAATATTGGGGTGTCGGGTACTGGCAACATGAGGTTCAAAATGGAGCTTGAGTTCGAAACAAAGAATGGAACAACTCGCGCCTGGGCCAGGCGGTTTTTTACGCCTGAAGAGTTGATAAAAATAATGAGAAAAAATACTGTCTTATTGTATTATTTGCCGGAAAATCCTAAAAAGGTGTTTCTCGTGCCAGGGGATATGGAATAACGTATGCTTCATTTTGCTCCGACTTCACTCAAGATGACGACGTCAATGTCTCTAGCACGAGACCTGCGCAGGACAGTGAATGACTAATTTTTATGGAGATAGGACAAAGCGATATGATGGGGTTGCTGTTAGCACTCGGGATATTTGCCAGTATCATTATATTGTGTTTTATGTCAGTCGCCAGAAGGGATAAAATCCTTCGTGAAGGAAGGTCGGTAATTGCCATAATCGAAACGATAAGACCTGTTGCTTCTGATGATGCTGGAAATACAACAGTAGTATATACCTTGAATGTTGAAGGGCGTAAAATTCAGGGGCGAGAAAAAATTGATGCTTTTTATGCTCCCCAAATGCAGAAAGGTATGGGAATAAAAATTATGTACATCGATGATAAGAATTTTGTTTTTGTTTTTGATAAATAGCTCTTCTGAAAAACAACTTGCTATAGTGGATTTTTTAAAATCCAGTCATTATAAACTATCCTTTTTATTAAATTGGATTTAGAGGAGGGTTAATGGCTCTGGAGGAGTACTCTAAATATTTCATGTATGGGGGTGTCATTTTAACAGCAGCGGTCACCGTCTTTTTTTGCTTTTTAGAAAGACAAGATAAAAGCAATGTTTCGGGAATAAAGCATTATCTCTCCAGCAACCGTTGGCAGGGTGAGGTAATGCAAACAAATATTGAATCCTGGCAAAAGTTAAACGCCATGTATGGGAATGACCACTTTTATGATATTGATTTCTTCCTGCCCAATGACAAGCAGTTATACACAGCGAAAAGTTTAATTTTCTCAGAACAAGCGCATATGCTGAAAAAGGGATTAAGTATAAAAGTCAAGAAAGGGACGAAAGGTAAAATGGCCGTCATTTCAATATACTTTGGTAATTAGCGTTAATTGTTATGGGAAAATAGAGTTGCCATTAGCTTATTATGGTCTGCAAATACAGCCAAAAATAAATGCAATATGTCATGATAGTAAAGGTTAACCTTAGAGTAAATGACGGGCTGGTTTTTATAATGTCTATGCGCCTATTTATTTTGTAGCAATTATAATTATTGTTGAATGATGTGTTATTTATGTTTAATTTTTAAGCTTCCGTTTTACAGACATTATAATCAATAGAATCATTATCTATTCTCTTTATGTGAGGGCAAGGCGTGTCTATCGGCAACGATATTGGCTTGTTGTTAAGTATCGCAGCACCATGTGCATTAATAGGCTGGGTTTTCTATACTGGATCTGTTTATTATGCTTTTAAAAAGCATGGGGGCAGGACTGTAGCAGAGATCACAAACATAAAGCAGACCTCCACTTCAGGTACGGGTTCACCAAAGTGCGTTTTTAGCTTGTCATTTAAAACATTAGATGGGAAAGAAATTCATACAAACCACACTCAAGTTGTTACAGTGCTGGACTTAATGAAGCTTGAACGCGAAAGGAAACTAGATATCTATTATAATAAAAAGGATCCGGGAAAAGTTTGGCTGATATTGAAAGAGTATTAGAGATTTAGTGTCTCTCAAGTAAAAGTTGGCTTGTGATATTTTTAGGGCTGTTTTAAATAAATCTTTAACTCTATGTTTTAAGCATAATTCAGAAGGTCGATTTTGATATACCTGACATACATTTTCCCACTGCTTTGCATTGTTCTTTTTTTCTTTCTCGGACTCCGGGATTTCAAAAATCAAGAATGAAAAAAAGCATTGCCCGAGATCCCGTCTATACCGATGCATTAATCACTAAAGCGGCACCTGGCACACCGGCCCCCAATGGCATTGTCAATGTGACTCTGGATTATGAGTTTGAAGACGCATCAGGAAATCGATACACAAAGAAAAATACTGTAACTGTCGTTAAAACCATGGAAATGACGCAATACAATGTTGGCGCAACGGTTCCGATCGTTTATTTGCGCAGCGATCCCACACAAAATAAACATACTCTTCCGAGCGTACTGAAATAACCCTTTTTCTCAGGCGCCAACACCACTCTTAATCTTCCAAAGGAAGTTATATGAAGATTATCAAACCGCTGCGGCTAAGCGTGTTAAACCGTCCGTTCCGTTTGCAGGGCCAGAACCATCTGGGCGTTGCCGTGATGGCGCTGGCTGATATGAGTGCTGCGCCAAAGCTTCGTCCCGAAGTTGAACTCTGGCAACTGGCGGCCAGCGAGTTGCAAACGAGCGGCGGCGTGCTCGATATGGCGATGCCGAAGGCGCGCGCTGAGTTTCTTGCTACCGGTTACGCGTATACGCAGCACCATCAGGATAAAACAGCTTGCGCGGTTCGCATCGAAGTCGACACGCTGACTAAAACCCTCGCCGTTACCGGCGATCGTTACTGGGCAGGCTCAAGAGCGACCGCACCGAAACCGTTTGAACAGATGCGCCTCGACTGGAGCCGCGCGTTTGGTGGTGAAGGGTATGAAGAAAACCCGCACGGCATCGGCGCTGTGATGGAAAACTACAACGGCACCCAGTTCCGTCGCTTGCCAAATATCGAAGCGCTACAACATCGCGTAGTTTCGCCGCGCATGAAACCGGAGCCGGCGAGCTTTGGGCCGCTGGATCTGACATGGCCGCGCCGTTTCCGCCGCATGGGCAAAAACTACGATGCCCGCTGGCTGCAGAATGATTTCCCCGGTTTCGCCCCGGATATCGACTGGCGCGTCTTTAATGCCGCCAGCCCCGATCAGTGGTGGGAAGAGCGTGATTCACTGCCGCCGCAGGCCGCCTGGCGAATCTGGAACATGCATCCGCAAAAGCCGGTGCAGGAAGGCACTTTACCGCCGTGGCAGGCGCGCTGCTTTATTCAGCGCCAGCGCGGGGAGGAGATCCTGTTTGAGGAGATCGCGCTGCGTGCCACCACCGTCTGGTTCTTCCCCCACCTCGAGCAGATGGTGCTGATTTGGCACGGTAACCAGCGGATCAACGAAGATGATGCCGCCGATGTGCTGCACCTGATGCCGGCGCTGGAAAAAACGGGTGCGACACGCTCCGTTAATCACTACCGCAAAGTCCTCACTCAGCGTCTCGATAAAGAGAAGGGTGCGCTGTTTGCCTTCCGTGAAAAAGATTTGGTGCCGGAAGAGGCTATCGGCCCGTGGATCGACAATGAGGTGCAGCAAAATCACAGCCCGATGCGCGAGAACCAGAATGCGCGTGCCACACAACTGCGTGAGCAGCACCGGGCGCGGCTGGAGGCGCAGGGCGGCGATGTCAGTGACCTGATGAAAGCGTTTGATGAACCTGAATTGCCCAAACTTGATGAACTGCCTGAGTTTATCGAAGAGATGGAGCGTAAAGCGGCGGAAATGCAGCAGCAGGCCGAGGCGCGTAAAGCGGAGATGGAAGCAAAATATCCTGACGCCGCAAATGATGAAAATCGCCCGCGCGGCCCGGAATCGATGCATCGTATGAATGATATGCTTGAGCGCAACGCCTCGCAGATGAGCGAGAAGAAGCTGGCGCAAAGCCGTGAAGCACTGCATCAGATGTACCTGATGTCTGCTGCGCAACAGCCGCCGGCAATAAAACTGACCGGCGATATCGCACTCATCATTCGCCAGCGTGCCGAACGCACCATGGCGCAGGGCGGCGACTTTAGCGGGCTCGATTTAACCGGGGCCGACTTCTCCGGCATGGATCTGAGCGGCGCAAACTTTACTCACACCCTGCTGGAGTGCGCGAATTTAAGCAATTGTAAGCTTGATGGCGCGACCTTCACTCAGGCGATGCTGGCGCGCGCCGATTTACAAAATGCCTCATTGCGCGACTGCTGCCTCGACAAGGCCAGCCTGGCGCTGGCGCAGTGTAAAGGCACCGGTTTTCAGGGCGCGCAATTCAATGAAACCGAGATGACCGGCGCGTTGTTCGACACGTGTGACTTCAGCCATGCCCGCCTGAATAATCTCTTATTCCGCGAGACAGGCTTTAGTGAGTGCCGCTTTAATTACGCCACTATTGATAGCGGCGTCTTTATGGAGCTGACGCTACCAAAGCCGGATTTCAGCCATGCGGTGATGAATAAAAGCAGCTTTATTAAATGCGAGCTTCAGCATGCCAGCTTCGCCGCGGCACAGCTGGATAGTTGCTCATGGGTTGAAAGCCAGCTGGAAGAGGCGAATTTCGCGGGTGCCACGCTTGTGACCTGCGCGGTGGCCTCTGGCGGCACGCTTGCAAGAGCAGATTTCAGCGGTGCACATCTCAAGCAGAGCAACCTGCGTCAGGCGGTGTTAACCGGCGCGCGCTTTACCCGGGCCAGGCTCAATAATAGCGATCTCAGCGAGGCGCAGTGCGAAGCGGCGGATTTTAGCGGCGCAACCCTCACCGGCAGCATGTTTATTCGTACCGACTTTCGCCGCGCACGTCTTAACGAGGCGAATCTGATGGGCGCGATGTTGCAGAAAAGCCGCCTCGAAGGGGCCGATCTCAGCTTCGCCAACCTGTTCCGTGCCGATCTGTCGCAATCTTTTACCAGCGAGACGACGCAGCTCCAGGGCGCTTATACCAAACGGGTTAAAACATTGCCGAAGCGTGACGGGGAGGTGATATGAAGAGATTAACGGCCGCAGAGCTACAGCAGAAAATTAAGGGCGGCGAAGCGATCATGGAACTCAGCCTCGACGACCTCGATCTGCAGGGCTGCGATCTCTCCGGGGCGATTTTTCAGGAGGTGTCATTGCAGGGGGCGAACCTGCAAGGTGCGAACCTCAAAGAGAGCGTTTTTACCGAATGCCAGCTGAGCGGCGCAAACCTTAAAGCAACCCTGCTGGAAGAGACGGTATTTAACCAGTGCGAGATGGCGGACATCACCGCCATCGGCGCGACGCTGACCCGCTGCGTCTTTAATGACTGCAATCTGGCAAAGAGTGATTTTTCGCGCATAAGCAGCGATACCAGCCAGTTTATGCGCTGTGCGCTGGAGCAGAGCCTGTTCAGCGGCTCGACCTTCGATCGCTCCACTTTCTATGAGACCCCGCTTGGCAGAGCGAAGCTCGAT
Organism: Kosakonia sp. S57; assembly: GCF_016516575.1. Taxonomy (NCBI): domain Bacteria; kingdom Pseudomonadati; phylum Pseudomonadota; class Gammaproteobacteria; order Enterobacterales; family Enterobacteriaceae; genus Kosakonia; species Kosakonia sp. S57. The sequence continues at coordinate 246,358 of NZ_JACVUL010000004.1, forward strand.
AACTGCACTAATCTGATGACCACGCTGTTTAATATCGATCTGCGTGATGTCGATCTGCAGGCGAGCCAGTTTGAGCGCACGGTCTTTTTCAACTGCGACCAGCGCGGCAAACACTATGCGAAGCATAAATTCACCGGTTGCCAGTTTACCGATAACCAGCTTGATGGCGCTGATTTCAGTGGCGCGCAGCTTACGCAGTGTAACTTTAAAGGCGCATCATTAAAGCAGGCACAGCTTCGTGGCGTGAATGCCACCCAGGCACTGTTTATGGAAGCGGACTTAAGCGGGGCGCAGGCGCAGGGCAGCCTGTTCGATCAGGCAATATTCGTCGGCGCGACGCTCAACAAGGCCTCCTTTAAGCAGAGCCGCTTCTTCCAGAGCATCCTGCAGCAGACGACCGCGCAGGAAGCGGAATTCACCCTGTGTGATTTGACCTATGCGGACTTCTCTGCCGCCGATGTCCGGCTGGCGGATTTTCGCGGTGCGACTTTTTCGCGCACCCGTTTTCATCGCGCCCGGCAGGACAACGCGCGCTTTGCCGATCGTAAAGGCATCCTTGAATATGACGAAGAGTTACTGGCGGCGGAAGCCTGGAGCGCCGAACGCCATAGCAGAATTTACGGAGACTCATTATGACGAATATTAATCACCAGCTGCTGATGGCGGCGATCCCCAGCGGACAGTTCTCCGCACAGGTCACTCACTGCTTTGAGGATGGCAGCCTGATGGTTGAAAGCGAAGGCCGCGGCTGGCACTGTCGTCGCGCCGTGAGCTGCGTCATCGCTCCGCAGGCGGGTGATACGGTCCTGATTAGCGCCGTTGATAACCAGATGTGGCTGCTCGCGGTGCTGGAGCGCCAGAATCCGGCCTCTGCCGCAGAGCTGAGCGTACAGGGCGATCTGCATATTGCCAGCCAGGGTGCTCTGAGCCTCAGCAGTGAAGCGCTTAATATCAGTGCGGCAAAAGGGGAGTGTCATATCAGCGAGATGAATTATAGCGGCGACAAGATCTCCGCATGGGTATCCCTTTCGCGCATTGTCGGCAAGCGGGCGGAATCGGTCTGGCAGACGGTGACGCAAATCAGCCAGCAGCTGTTTCGCACCACGCGCCAGATGGAGCATGTGCGTGCCGGGCAGCTGGATATGAAAGCAGAAGATTATCTGCGCATGCATGCGCAGAACACGGTCATCACTTCAAAAGCGATCACCAAAGTCGATTCTGAACAGATCCATATGGGTTAAGGAGAGAGTATGTTTGCTAACTGCCAGCTGATGGGCGTTGACCTGGCGTTTCCGGACGTCTGCCTGACGCCGATGCCTGCTCCGACGCCCATTCCCTATCCGGATATTGCGCTTGGGCCAACGGCTATCCCGAATGCGCTGAATATCCTTTTTATGGGGATGCCCGCACATAATATGGCGACGGTCACGCCGCTTACCAACGGCGACAACCCGGGCGTGGCGACCGGCGTTGCATCCGGCACCGTAATGGGGCCATCACGTCACCTGACCGGCGCATTCACCGTATTGTTGAAAGGCACGCCGGCCACACGCTTAACCAGCGTAAGCCTGCAAAACTCCACCAACGCAATCGGCATGCGCATCGTGCCGAGCCAGTTCAAGGTATTGATGCTGGCACCTTAATCACCATCAAACACACAGCAATTTTATTAAAACAATAAGCGCACCGATAATTTCAGGTGCGCTTTGACATAGTCGCTTTTGAGGGATTAATCACTATGTTGAACAGAATTACGGTCAAGCTGCCGGTAGACGGCCTGCTTTTCTGGAAACTCACCGGTCGCGAGGCGCTGTCTGAAGCGTTTGCTTTTTCCCTGACGGTGCTGGGCACCGACGCGCGTATCGACCGCAGCCAGCTGCTGGGCCAGCCAGTGACGGTGAATGTGCCGACGCAGGGGATTGCCGGCGGCACGCGCCACTTCAACGGCAAAATCACCCGCGTGGCGGTGAGCGCCACGGAGATGTCGGGGACACGGTATGCGGTCTACCGCCTGACGGTGGAGCCGGACGTGTGGCCGATGAAGCGCGACCGCAACCTGCGAATCTTCCAGGAGCAGACGGTGCCGCAGATTGTGAAGACCCTGCTTGGCGAATACCAGGTGAACCTTGAGGACCGCCTGACCGGCAGCTACCGGAGCTGGGGCTACTGCGTGCAGTACCAGGAGAGCAGTTTTGACTTCATCAGCCGTCTGATGGAACTTGAGGGCATTGCCTACCACTTCAGTCACGAAGCCGACCGGCACGTGATGGTGCTGACGGACGCCGCCACGGAACACCAGCCCTTCAGCGGGTACGAAACCATTCCCTACCACCCGACGCCGTCCGGCGGCAGCACCAGCGAAGAGGGCATCAGCCAGTGGGCGCTGGAGGACAGCGTGACGCCGGGTATCTACAGCCTTGATGACTACGACTTCCGCAAACCGAACGCATGGCTGTTCCAGGCCCGGCAGAATCCGGCCTCGCCGCAACCGGGGAGCATTGACGTCTATGACTGGCCGGGCCGCTTTGTCGAGCACGGTCACGGCGAATATTACGCCCGCATCCGCCAGGAGCGGTGGCAGGTGGAGCACCAGCAGATTCAGGCCACCGCCACGGCAACGGGTATTGCGCCGGGTCACACCTTTGCGCTCTGCAACGCGCCGTTCTTCAGCGATAACGGCGAGTACCTGACCACCGAGGCGAACTACTTCCTCGAGGAGAACCGCTACGCCAGCGGGTCAGACGGCGAGACGGTGCACCGCACCGATTTCACCGTCATTCCCTCGTCGGTGGTGTTCCGCCCGGCGCCGGTAACAGCGTGGCCGAAAACCCACGGCCCGCAGACGGCAAAAGTGGTCGGCCCGCAGGGCGAGAGTATCTGGACGGACAAATATGGCCGGATAAAGGTGAAGTTCCACTGGGACCGTCAGGCGAAAGGGGATGACACCAGCTCCTGCTGGGTGCGCGTGTCGAGCGCGTGGGCAGGCCAGGGCTTCGGCGGGGTACAAATCCCGCGCGTGGGGGATGAGGTGGTGATTGACTTTATCAACGGCGACCCGGACCGTCCGATCGTGACAGGGCGCGTCTACAACGAAGCGAGCATGCCGCCATGGTCACTGCCCGCTGCCGCAACACAGATGGGCTTTCTCAGCCGCTCAAAAGATGGCTCGGTTGATAACGCCAACGCCCTACGCTTTGAAGATAAAGCGGGGGAGGAGCAGGTGTGGATTCAGGCCGAGCGTAATCTGGATGTACATGTAAAAAACGATGCTTCCCATTCCATTGGCAGTAATCACAGTCATTATGTGCGCAAAAACGCGCTTCATCGCGTTGAAGCCAACCAGACCCATGTCGTAAAGGGGCAAACAGAAAACCTCACCGGAAAAGGCAAGCTTGATGCTGCGGTTGAGCAATTTATTATCGCCTCTGGCACGCAGCTTCGGCTGGTCTCCGGTGATAGTGCGATTGAGTTGAACGCTAACGGCAAAATCAATCTGATCGGTAAATCGTTTAACTTTTTTGTTGAAGAGGATGGGCATATAACCACCGGTGGTAAATTGCATCTCAACACTGAAGGAACACCTGCGCCAACCGCAGCACCGGGATCGGGTCATAAAGGCGATATTCACACAGCCGTAGAGCGATTTTTCTCTCCGCAAAGTGAGGTAAAACATGCCGCGCCTGTGGCAACTGCCACTGCGTCTCCTCCAACTCAAAAACCGATCGCGAAATATAAAGCACCGCCGCCGCTGAAAGGGGATTATGTTTACAGTAATGAAAAAAGCAAGAAACTCTTTATGCCTTTTAGCGATGGTGTGATAGAGAAAATAAACAGCTCACCTAAAATGCAACAAGATTTGAAAAAATTGCTGGATGATGAGTGGAATATAGCACCAAACGTGCCAGGTTCAGGCTCCTGGACAGATACTGATAACAAACTTATGGTGCTGGATCCAGAACATATGGCGAATGACGATGAGGCTGTTATTACCCTTGCCCACGAATTGGGGCACGCCACTAGCCCTTATACTCATGATTTAACATCTCGGACCAATTTTGTGAATAGCATGCTCAATGATGAGGGTCATGCCACGTTGAATGAAATTGAGGTTAGGCGAGAAATTTATCACAATATGGGAGTAGATATAGGCTCAGTCTTTGGATCACAAAACGAGAGTAAGTATATTAAAATATTTAAAGATATGGATAGCGGTAAGATTACACGTAACTCAGCAAGCAAAGCAATCGGTGAAATATATAGACGGGGAGAAGTTGCTTCCAGTTCGCTTACAGACGAGGTTTATGAGGAACATTATGGCAAGATGTATGATGCTAATAAGTCGAAACCGTAACCTGGCGAGAATTTTACTTATTAGTGCTTCCCTGTCTTTTTCAGCTTGTTTATGTGCAGAAGAAAAAAATATGAATACAGAATCTTTATGGTCACTTGCTTCAGAACTTAGAAATAGTATCGGTATGAACGCAAGTGTTATTGGAGAAATAACCGGTCAGCCGCTTTCTCGTGTTGATCCGGATAATGACATTCGCTTAACAACACCATCATTTAAACTTGATGACGGTGTTCAGATTAATAATTTTATTGTTCGATTGCATGTTAATTACCCTCATAGTATTAACATCATAAATTTTGATATTGAGCAGTCATGTATTTTGGTTTCGCAGGTTAAAGATCTTTACCCTCAACTCACCCTATCAAGTGTGCCAAGAGGTAGAGCAACAAATGAGAAATTCAACTGGGTTACTCCAAAGGATGATAAGGGGAATCGCATAATTTTGGGGTTTTCTCAATCTACGCCATCATGTCTTAAAAGCCTCGGCTTCAGACATTATGATAATTAGATTCTAGTACCTATTTTATTCAGGATGAATTATGGAATATCTGCTACAGGAAGGTTCCTTCTCTCTTTTTCCTGCCAATTGGCAAGATACTAGCATGACTGTGCTTCGCGATAATGATAGTGGCCTTTCGATCATTGTCAGCCGGGGGACCATCCCCACAGGTAGCGATTTTGAAAAAGAGTTCCATCGCCAGTGGGATGTTTTACGTACTCAAATGAGTGATATAAACCAGAGCGAATTTCAGCGAATTTTCGTAGGATCGGACCGCAAAACCCGCGCGGTGGAGGTAGAAACATCCTTTACCGGAAAGGGGCAACCAGCCAGGCAGAAGCAATTTGCTGTTCAGGTTCCTGATACAGCAGTCATTATGATCTTCACCCTTTCAGCGTTACGAGCGTTTGACGACAAGGACCAGGCGCGTTGGGAAGGGATTAAACAGAGCCTTAAGCTGCACGAATAATGGAATCGGTAGCATGAGCGAGACACACGCTGCCCGTCAGGGCGATCAAATTATCCACTCCAGCGTTTTCGCTGATATCACAAGCCTTGTTGCTGAAGGCGTGGCGTATGCCGTAATCGGCTCGGCCGTTGCGTTTGCAGCGACCACCGCCGCACCCTTATTGGGGGTGGGCGCAGCTGCAGCCAGCGTCGCGGCCATTGGCTCAAGCTGTATTTTGAGCGGGATACTGGGCGGAGTACTGGCGAACGTTGCCGGGATTACGGATGACATCAGCAATGTGGCCAGCAGCCTCGGCGATGCGTTATTTCCTCCATCACCTGCGGGAACCATCGTAACCGGGTCGTCCAATGTAATAACGAATGGCAAGCTCGCCGCGCGCGCTGCGGGAGAGTTAACAGCCCCCGAGTATACGCCCGCTCAGCCGCAATCGCCGGACAGCTTCGCAGACTATGCTGGATTGTTACTCGCCGGCGCAAAACGGTTTGGCAGCGAGATGTGGCAGCCTACGGTGGGCTCGGCAAACGAGGCAACCTCACCCTGTGAAGAGGATAAGGTTGCCTGTGAAAAACATTCGGGGCCGCAATATCTGGCTCAGGGTTCAAAAAGTGTCTTTATTAATGGACGACCCGCCGTTCGGGCAAAAGATAAAAGCACTTGCGAAGGGACGGTCTCTGATGCTGTTTCGCCAAATGTCATCATAGGTGGGGATACGCTGACGGTCCGTGATATCAAAAGCGGCAAATTACCAGGGCTGTCGGTTGCCATGATCGCACTTTCGCTCATCCGCGGCCGTCCAGGGAAGATGCTGAAAAACATGCCTTGCGCAATCGTTGCAGCTGGCGGTGGCATGTTGGCAGATATGGCGGTAAATGCTCTCTTCGGCTCACCAAATCCTGTTCATGCGGCGACCGGTGTGAAAGTGCTTAACGATGAAAATGAACTCGATTTTTCACTCGCGGGGCGTTTTCCGCTGCGATTTCAGCGGAGTTACAACAGCCTTACCACCCGCGTTGGGCTGTGTGGGCTTGGCTGGGCAACCGTTTTTGATAGTTATCTGTTGCTGGATAATGAAGAGGTAACTTGGTTTGACGATAGCGGCCGTGAGTTACGTTTCAGAATGCCTGCCATCGATCAGGCGCTGTATAGCATCAGTGAAGGAGTAATTGTTCGTCGTAACGATAGCGGAGATGTGGCTATCGCTGATGAAGATGGTGCCGTGTGGCGCTTATTTAAGCCGACTCGAGCAGACCCGACTATTTTACGCTTGGCCTCATTGAGCGATGAATATGGAAATGCGTTAGAGACTGGTTGGGATGAAACGGGGCGACTGGTCCTCATCCATGATGCTCCCGGTTCTATCAACATCAAGCTAACTTATGACGACGCGCGTTTTCCACTACGCGTAACGGCGGCCAGCCATATTGATGGGGAGCAACATTGGCCATTGATGCGTTGGCATTATGATGCGCGTGGACAACTTGCTTCAGTAATTGATGCGACAGGTATTACCCGACGTGAATATCGTTACAACGATAATGGATTGATGACGTGGCACCGCTCAGCAAGTGGACTGGAAAGTGAATACCGCTGGGAGATGTTTGATCATTGGCGTGTAATTGAAAATCGTACAAACAGCGGTGACGGTTACCGTTTTGCTTACGACCTTGTTGCAGGATTGACCACTGTTACACACATTGATGGTCAAACTCGTCAGCACTACTGGAATCAGCAGGGGTTAATTGTTCGTTTTATTGATGAGCGCGGAGAAAATTGGCGCTATGAATGGAATGACGACGAGCAATTAACCTGTCGTATCGATCCGCTCGGCAATAGAGTCAGGTTTGTCTATGACGACATAGGCAACAGGGTTGAAGAGGTTGATGCTGCTGGCCACTCGCGGTCGACTCAATGGTTGCCAAACCGTGCGTTGCCCTCGGCAATCAGTGAACACGGGCGAACCACGTTTTTTTATTATGACGAACATTTTGGTCTTGTGAGAGTGGTTGATGCTCTCGGCCAGACAACATTATGGCGTCGCGATGAGTTTGGTCAAGTTATCGAAGAAATTGACGCGGGTGGAAACCTAAGGCGCCATGAGTACAACGACGCGGGCCTGATCATTCGCGAAACCGATTGTTCGGGTTATGTCACTCGTTACCGCTATCATTCTCTGGGCTGGCCACTGGTTGTTCAAACAGCCGATGGCGAAGTAACCCGATACCATTACGATGCTGCCGGACGTCTGCTTAAGATAGCACGAGCAGAAGAGTGGCTCGAAACCGTGGTGTGGAACGATAAAGGCCTTCCGATAATTCATGAATCAGCTGATGGTGGCCGAAGTGAATTTGGATATGACCCTATCGGGCGGCTCATTGCGACGCGCAATAGTCAAGGGGAAGAGATCCGCCGCAGCTGGGACACTCGCGGACGTCTTATTGCGCTGCATAATCAAAATGGCGAAGCATACCGTTTCCGTTGGGGAGCAGACTCGCTGCTGTTGGAAGAGCAGGGGCTGGATGGCGTAATAAGCCGTTACAGCTACGATGCCTGCGGACGTACGCTGACGCGAACTTTTGCAGCCGATCATCCTCAGGCCATAACGCACAGTTTTCGCTGGAGCGCGACTGGAGAATTGTTGGCACGAACGACGCCTGAAGGCCAGACACGCTGGCACTGGTCACCAGAAGGCCTCCTGAAGCGTATTAGCCTGCATCTTGCGCTTGATGAGAACAGCTGGAGTTCCCAGGCTGAACAGGAAATCCTGTTTACGTTCGACGATCTTGGACGCTTGACGAGTGAAGAGAGCGAAAATGGGATCCTTGCATGGTCCTATGATGCGCTGGGTAATCGCGTTTCGACAAAACTGCCTGATGGCCGAGAATTAAAACAGTATTACTACGGTAGTGGCCATCTGTTGGGGATTGCCGTCGACAATCTGCCGATCACAGATTTCAGCCGAGATACACTCCATCGTGAGGTAAGCCGAACGCAGGGTTTGTTAACAACCCGTAGCCATCACGATCGACTCGGTCGATTACAGCAACGGGATGTCTTCGAAGGCAATGCGCAGCGACCAGCACCTCGCCGCTGGTCGCGTCGTTGGGATTATGACTACCAAAATAACCTGATCCGCGAAGAGCGTGATGATAACCCCTTTATTTGGCATCGCTGGAAATACGACGGTGCGGGGCGCCTGCTTGTGCAGGACGGGTCGCTGCCCGGACACGAGCAGTGGCGATGGGATGCCGCAGGTAACCCAACGGATAATCTTTCGCCCAAAGTTGTGCGGCATAATCGCGTGACGCAATTAAATGGTATTCGTTGGCAGTATGATATTCACGGCCGCACCGTAGCGAAAGATAATGGGCAGACGCGTTGGTTGTACCGCTACGATGGTGAACATCGGTTGATAGAAGTCGTTAGCCAGCCCCGTAATCGCAACAAACCACAGGTGCAGGTAACTTTCCGTTATGACCCTCTGGGAAGACGCACCAGCAAAATCTGCCGTCAGATTCTTGGTGGCCAGGTGGTCGGGCGCAGCGTAACAACGCATTTTGTCTGGGATGGCTTCAGGTTGCTCCAGGAAATTCATGGCGATGTCCCGCTGACATATGTCTATAGCGATCAGGCGAGCTACGATCCACTTGTACGTATTGATGGCATTAATGACCCGGAGATCTACTGGTTTCATTGCCAGCCAAACGGCACCCCTGAGCTACTCACTGACGCAGAGGGTGAAGTTCGCTGGAAAGGGCAGAACAGCGCGTGGGGTAAACTGTTACGTGAAACGTTGGATAATCCCACTGATTATGCGCAGAACCTGCGAATGCAGGGGCAATATTTGGATCGTGAAACGGGTTTACATTACAATCTTTTTCGCTATTACGATCCGGATTACGGAAGGTTTACCCAGCAGGATCCGATAGGGCTGTCTGGCGGGTTAAATCTTTATCAGTATGCGCCTAACGCGCTTGGCTGGGTGGATCCATGGGGATTGAGTCAGCGTAAGTGTTCTAATACCAGCACCAGCTCACTGAAGGGTGGAATAAAGTCTGAACATCAATCAGGCTCAGCGGTTATCCACTGGCATGACAATCGGTCCCCGGATAACCGGTTCGGTCATTACTCTGTTGAAGTTAAAATTAATGGGATGAGTTTACACACGCACCAGGCTGGGGGCCCGGGGGAATCAACAATGATTACAACTCGTGGTTTTGATAGGTTACCTCCGGCAGCTAAAAGCGCTGAAGTGGAATTACCTAAGGCTGATGAAGCTGTTAAATACTTAGGGGGGGTATTAGATAAGAATGGCCCTCTTTATGATCTTAAAACACAAAGCTGTGTAACCCATGTTTGTGATGTTTTAAGGCGCGGTGGGATAGATGTTCCAAATGAACCTGGGGCACAAATGAAGTATATTCTGAGGCTTTTAAAATAAGGATTAAAAATGTTTTCATTATGTCCTATTCACAATGTTGCCCGAAATGTGACAGTTTCATTGGCTATAAATGAGGCCTTGAAACAAAGCAGGAAACTGCCGGACGTAGTCAAGGTGGTAATTATTAAGCCGGATGAGGGGATGAAGAAAGAGTATGTTTTTGTTGATCGGGAATTGCTGGTAAGTCACGGCTTAAATCAAGTTGATGGCATTGTTTTCTATGACAGGGATAAGGCAAATAAAAAGATGAATGATAGAATTACTATAAATAAAATATCTCATCATCTTTGTAGCGTCTGCCCGGAATGCTTAAAGGAAAAACTTGGTTTAGATGCGAATGCTTAATAGTTGCCACCAAGAGTTTTTAACCTTCGTCAAAATGTTCTGCAGAAATGCGCAGATGATTTCTTAGGGTTATTTGTAAATGTATTTTATGATCAATATAAAGTTAAAAACTGTCGCATATTCAGAAGTGAAAACCACATTGTTTATTCGCTCCTTGCTTGTTTTCACCACCATTTGTATTTCGACTCCTCTTTATGCAGATGAAAATCTCATCAAACTAAAAGCGTTGAATGACTTTGCAGATCAGCTCAAAGAGAACATCGGTCAGGATGTGAATACCGTTGAGCCGATTGTGGGGCATCCGCTTTTTCGTCTCAATCCGGCCAATGAGTACTGGCTGACAACCAAACCTTTCACGCTTAATGGCGGGGTTACTCTCTCTAATCTCGCTGTGCGATTGGATCATAAGCATCCACCGAAGGTTTTTATCATTCATTATGACGTGAGTGATGGATGTATTTTATTGTCAGACGTTAGAAAGATTTATCCGCAGCTAAAACTCTTTAGCGCGCCACACGGGCACTCGGTTAATGAAACTTTTGCCTGGATCACCCCTTTAGATAAAAACGGTAATGCGACAGCTTTCGCCTTTCCTTATGCCGAACCGGCCTGTCTTAAGGGAATGACGGTGCGAAATTTTGCCGATGACGTATAACTCCAGTGCGCTTTGTAACACTTAACCGTCGACATTCAATCGCTTTTTATAGATTCATTTATCACCTGTGATGTACTTTGTTCCGTGCAGTTAAAACATCATAAGAATCAACTTAGGTTATCAGGGAAAGAGTATGTCTTATCACCGTCGCACCTTTGGCAACGTGCCATATTACGCTGCTTTATTAACCTGCCTGTTATTTGCGCTCCCTCATGCTTCAGCCGCACTTCAGCTTAACCAGTACGATAAGTTAGATACGGTTGAGAGCATTACTGCCGACAAAGCGGTCGTTGTGCAGCTAAAAAAGCTGCTCGGCAATGAGTACGACAATTTTATTTCTAACTTCGATGTTTATGGCGAGCCGCACCACACTGCGGATGGTGGCCTGTTTGTTTCTGGCTGGATGCAGCATCTTGCTCAGGAGAACGCCTCGGCCTTCGTCATCTATCCCGATGGTCGGTTGTCTGCAGCATGGATTTTGCCAGATGACAGTGTGGTTAATTACCGTACCAACCACCCCAATGACGGCATCAGCAAGGATATTCAACAGTGGGCAAGCCAGCTTAAGGGAAAAACGCTCCCGGATATTGCGCCTCAGGATGCAAGTTTCACCGGCACCTGGCAGGGCAAGGACAACGATGCCTCAACGCTAAGCCTGAAGTTAACGCAGATGGGCAACAAGGTGATTGGGACTTACTGTTACATCACACAGCAGGGGAATCGTATTGATTGCGCTGAAGAGGATAAACCTAACCTTCTTGGCTCGGTGAAAAATAACGTTGCGACAATCAGCTTCGATTCAAACTTTGGTGCGGTGAATGGTCAGGCGACATTAAAACTTGAGGAAAGTACGCTTCGCTGGACTATGACGCGAACGCCGGTGAATGGCGAATATTACGCGCCTGAACAGTTTGTCCTGAGCAAAGAGGATGTCCCGGCGGGTGCGACGACCCGTTTATTACAAACCGCAAAGTTTACCCTCTTTGTCCGCAATAATTGCGGCGCATTCTTGAAGCCATGCGACGACGTGCTCTATAACGGCGTGCGCAATAGCGATAGCACCACGATTAGCCTGAAGGGGAAAACGCTGCAGGACAGTGCAAACAACGTTACCGGCGCCGAATTCCATAATGGCAACATAACCTATCGCGTTGATTATCAACAGCCGGGCTTATTGGTTATGCAGGGCGCAAAGGTGCTGGTTAATCAGCCAGCAAAATGGCTGAACTAATGACTCAACGGAACAAAATAATGACCGGACGTTTATCCCTTGCAGCGCTGCTGCTGAGTTTTACCGCTGTGGCCGGGGCACAGCAGGGCCTTGAGGAGCCTGATTTCACGGTAACGCTGAATCAGCAGCCCGTTTCACTGGGTCAGCCATGGAGTGATAAACTCCAGGCGTCGCTGGGTAAGAGCAGCGAAGACAGCTTTGTCGGTGAAGTCCCTTTTGGCGACGGTAACTACAAATTTTATCGTCACGTATTTAATGATTTTGATGTCTATAGCGCAAATCTGTGGTGGGACAGCCAGAGCCGAGATTTTGATAGCTATATCGTTGCGCAGATAACCCTGCGAGGAGCGACATCGCATACCGCGCGCGGCATTGCTCCAGGTAGCAGCGAAGACAATGTCACAGAGCTTTATGGGCCGGGTGAAAAAGAGAGTAGCGATGGGGCAGAATGGATTGGCTATCAGCGCGATAACAAGCGGATCTCTTTCGAGATCGTAAAAGGCAAAGTGAACTCCATCAACATCAATTACGTTGACGATCGGCAGTAACTGCGCTCCGCGATAAAAGCCCCTGCCAGGTTTCCCTGCCGGGGGCTTTTTCGTTATTACTGTTTACAGCCCGCGCACTGCTTGTTCTGGATCTGCTGGAAGAAGTCATTCCCTTTATCATCCACCAGAATAAACGCCGGGAAGTTCTCCACCTCGATCTTCCAGATCGCCTCCATGCCCAGTTCCGGGTACGCAACGCACTCCAGGCTCTTAATGCTCTGCTGCGCCAGCACCGCAGCCGGGCCGCCAATACTTCCCAGATAGAAACCGCCGTGTCTGGCACAGGCATCGGTAACCTGCTGGCTGCGGTTGCCTTTTGCCAGCATAATCATGCTCGCACCGTGGGATTGCAGCAGGTCAACGTAGGAATCCATACGCCCTGCGGTGGTTGGGCCAAGCGAACCGGAAGCATAACCTTCTGGCGTTTTCGCCGGGCCTGCGTAGTAGATCGGGTGATCTTTTACGTACTGCGGCAGCTCTTCACCATTATCAATCAGCTCTTTCAGCTTCGCGTGGGCGATATCGCGCGCCACGATAATGGTGCCATTAAGCGAAACGCGGGTCGATACCGGGAAGGCGGAGAGCCGGGCGAGGATCGCTTTCATCGGCTGGTTAAGATCGATTTTCGCCACATCGCCTTCACCCTGCTGACGCAGTTCTTCCGGAATATACTGCGCCGGATTAGCCTCCATTTTCTCAATCCAGATCCCGTCGCGGTTGATCTTCGCTTTGATATTACGGTCGGCGGAGCAGGAGACACCCATACCGATCGGGCAGGAAGCACCGTGGCGCGGCAGGCGGATCACGCGGATATCATGGGCGAAGTACTTCCCGCCAAACTGCGCGCCAAGTCCGAGGTTTTGCGCCTCTTCCATCAATGCCTGTTCCAGTTCAACGTCACGGAAGGCCTGACCATGCTCATTCCCTTTGGTTGGCAGACCATCGTAATAGCGGGTCGACGCCAGCTTCACGGTTTTCAGCGTTGATTCAGCGGAAGTCCCGCCAATCACAAAGGCGATATGGTAGGGCGGGCAGGCCGCGGTGCCCAGCGTACGCATCTTCTCCACCAGATAGTTTTTCAGCTTCGCTGGGGTGATCAGCGCCTTGGTCTCCTGATAGAGATAGGTCTTATTAGCCGAACCACCGCCTTTGGCGATGCACAAGAATTTATACTCGTCGCCATCGACACTATAGAGATCGATCTGCGCGGGCAGGTTGGTACCGGTATTCACCTCTTTGTACATATCCAGCGGCGCATTCTGTGAATAGCGCAGGTTATCTTCGGTGTAGGTGTTATACACCCCACGCGCCAGCGCGGCTTCATCGCCGCCGCCGGTCCAGACACGCTGGCCTTTTTTACCCATGATGATTGCCGTACCGGTATCCTGGCAGGTCGGCAGTACGCCTTTGGCCGCGATTTCAGAGTTACGCAGGAACTGCAGGGCGACATACCTGTCGTTCTCGCTTGCCTGCGGGTCGGTCAGAATGGCGGCAACCTGCTTCTGATGGGAGGGGCGCAGCATAAACGCGGCGTCGTGGAAAGCCTGCTGTGCGAGCAGCGTTAGCGCCTGCGGCTCGACTTTTAGCACCTGCTCACCTTCAAACTCTGCGACAGAGACATGTTCGCGGCTCAGCAGATAGTATTCCGTTTCATCTTTTGCCAGCGGGAACGGATCCTGATAAACAAACGGTTTGTTCGACATAGCTCATTACTCCACAAAAATAAAACCGCCGGGAAAGCCCGACGGTTATGAATCAGAACATCATGGTAATCCACGGATAGCCAATCAACAGCAGGGCGGCGAGGAAGATGGCACCGAAGATGGTACCCAGACGCCAGTAATCTTTAGTCGGCAGGTATCCGCTACCGTAGTAAATCGGGCTTGGGCCCGTGCCGTATGGGGTGATGATACCCATGACACCCAGTGAGGTGCAGAGCACCAGCACAACGACTTCCATATTGATACCAGGAATGGTCGCTGCGATGGTTAACATCGCCGGCAACAGCGCTGTGGTGTGTGCCGTGGTGCTGGCGAAGAGATAGTGCAGCAGATAGAACGCCAGCAGCAGAGCGATGGTTGCCATGCCCGGAGAGATGCCGCTCATCAGCAGTCCACCCTCTTTGCCCAGCCAGGCAATAAAGCCGGTGGATGAGAGGCCATCAGCCAGCGCGACCAGCGTGGCGAACCAGACAAAGGTGTTCCAGGCCGGTTTATTGCTGGTGATATCATTCCAGCTCAGAACACCGGTCCACAGCATCAGCACCACAACCAGCAGGGCGGCGAGTGCCGGTTCAATAAAGTCGGCTGCGAAAATCCACATCAGCAGCGCACAGCAGACAAAGACCAGCAGCAGAATTTCATTACGGGACATTCTGCCGAGCTTCTCCAGCTCGCGGCTCGCCCACAGCGGGACTTCATCATTCACTTTCACTTCAGGCGGGTAGAACCAGTACGCCAGCAGCGGCATAGTCAGAATCAGCAGCAGGCCCAGCGGCAGGAAGGCGATGAACCAGGTGCCCCATGAAATATTGATTCCAACGATGCTTTTCACCAGCGCCAGCGCCAGCAGGTTAGGCGCAAGAGCAGAAAGGAACATGGAGCTGGTGATACACGCTGCGGTGATCGCCACCCACATCAGGTAAGAACCAATGCGGCGCGCACTCGGATCGTTCGGTTTTGAACCATACAGCGGCGGCAGGTTGGCAATAATCGGATAGATGGTCCCGCCGCTGCGTGCGGTGTTAGAGGGCGTAAACGGTGCCAGCAGCAGATCGGCGAAGGTGATGGCATAGCCGAGCGTCAGGCTGCGGCGACCCAGGTATTTAACGAGGATCAGCGCCAGGCGGCGACCAAACTGGGTCTTATCGTAACCGGCGGCAAACATAAATGCGCCGAAGATAAGCCAGACGGTGGAGTTGCCGAAACCGCTGACTGCCCATTTAAAGGACTGGCCCGCCAGCTTGAATTTCGGGTCTGCCAGCTGTTCCGGACTGAAAAGCACCCACTGACTACAGAGCGCAATTACTACCACGCCCGTCATGCCGATCACGGCACCCGGCAGCGGCTCGAAGATCAGGCCGACAATGACGCCAACGAAGATAGCAAAATAGTGCCATGCGTAAGGCGGTAAGCCTTCTGGCACCGGAACGAACAGTAACAGTATGGCCACGATAATGGGCAACGCCATCATCACCAGGCGGTTTTTATTACCGGCCTTTGTGTGCTCTGCAGTAGCAGAAGCTGGGGTTGGAGTTTTCTCTTTCATAGTGAGCATCTACAAGTAGTTAAGAATTCGGATTGATCGTGGAAGTGAGTTTGATTTATTTAGTTTCAAAAGATATTTTAGTTATTAAAATCATCTTCTCTTATTCCGCTGATCTTTATTTATCGCAAAAACGATCGGCAATAAATAACAAAATAAGTCTATTTCTATATTGCCCCTGACGATGGGATTTCTCTTGATTAAGATCAATAAAACGAAAAGATAGGTGCTTTTTTTAATATCTGGAATACCCACTATGAATGATGTGGTTAATTTCCAGAAAATCAGGAAAATGTTAAATATTTGTGTTGTTATTTAACGGGCACGCACTGTAATTCTTGATTAAATTATTGATATTTAGGGTTTTTGTCTGTCTTGCTCTCACGTCATCAGGCGTAGCCAAGTAATAGTTATGTTACCGGTAATTATAAAAATGTGAACGCAATATTTAAAAATGATAATACAGTGGAGGTAGGTCTGTTATTGCAGGGGTTAAATAGTTTTATAACTAACGTAATTAATTTGGTAAATAAAATTCGCGGTATATTAATTACACGACACCAGGATTAATAACCAGAACGAAAATAGATCCGTCACCGAATTCAAGATTTATCAATTTTAGATGTGGAGCTTATTATGACCAGCAACGAACGTATTCTCAGCCCGTTTACATTGCCAAACGGCGTAGAACTAAAAAACCGTTTGTTAATGGCGCCAATGACCACCTGCACGGGTTATTTTGACGGTACCGTTACTAGCGAGTTAGTGGAGTATTACCGCGCACGTTCAGGGGCTATTGGCACCATTATTGTTGAGTGTTGCTTTGTCGACGATCTCGGCCTCGCTTTTCCGGGGGCGATTGGGATTGATAGCGATGAAAAAATCGCCGGTCTGGCGAAGATTGCCGCCGCCATTAAGGAGAAAGGTTCAAAAGCCATTCTGCAGATTTACCACGGCGGGCGCATGGTGGAGCCGAAACTGATCGGTGGACGTACACCTATTGCGCCGAGCGCGATTGCCGCACCGCGCGAGGGTGCCGCGACCCCGGTAGCGATGAGCGCTGCGGAAGTGGAAAACATGATTGCCAAATTTGGCGAAGCCGTACGTCGCGCCATCCAGGCAGGCTTCGACGGCGTTGAGATTCACGGCGCTAACACTTATCTCATTCAGCAATTCTTCTCTCCTCACTCCAACCAGCGCGACGACGAGTGGGGCGGCAGCCGCGAAAACCGGGCCCGCTTCCCGCTGGCCGTGCTGGATATCGCTCACAAGATGGCGCGCCAGTATGCTGATGACGCGTTTATCATCGGCTACCGCTTTTCACCGGAAGAGCTGGAGGTCCCCGGCATCCGTTTTGATGACACAATGTTCCTGCTGGAGAGGCTGGCCGCTCGCGGTCTCGATTATCTGCACTTTTCCGTGGGTGCTGCGCTGCGCTCCTCCATTAATGACACGACCGATCCGACGCCGCTGATTGATAAATACTGCGCATTGCGCTCAGAAACGCTGGCGCAAATTCCGGTAATGGGTGTTGGCGGCATCGTCAACGCGGCGGATGCGGAAGAGGGGCTGGATCACGGTTACGACCTGATGGCGGTGGGCCGCGCCTGCATCGCCTACCCGGACTGGGCTTCGCGCATTGCCAACGGTGAAACCCTTGAGCTCTTTATGGACAGCACCCAGCGTGAAGCGCTGAACATCCCCGAGCCGCTATGGCGTTTCTCGCTGGTGGAAGCGATGATCCGTGATATGAGCATGGGCGCGGCGAAGTTCAAGCCGGGCCTCTTTGCTGAAACCGTGCAGGATGACAGCACCACGCTGGTGTTCAACGTCAGTCTCGAAACGGACTGCATTGCGGATATTACGCTGGCTGAAGGCCCGCTGGATGACGTCGAGTTTACCAGCAGCTTTGAAGAGATCCGCAGCCGTATCATCGATGCCAACTCTCCGCACGTAGACGCCATCTCCGGCGCAACCAGCCAGAGCGAAGCGGTTAAAAAAGCGGTGTCGAAAGCGATGGTGAAATCGAGCAAAGCGCGGATCGCCGAAGAGGGTGGTGATGTCAGCGCGCCGAAAAATTACGATGTGATTGTTATCGGCAGCGGCGGTGCTGGCCTGGCTGCGGCAATTCAGGCGCACGACGAAGGTGCCAGCGTCCTGATCGTCGAAAAAATGCCGACTATCGGTGGCAACACTATCAAAG
Source organism: Kosakonia sp. S57 (assembly GCF_016516575.1). Taxonomy (NCBI): domain Bacteria; kingdom Pseudomonadati; phylum Pseudomonadota; class Gammaproteobacteria; order Enterobacterales; family Enterobacteriaceae; genus Kosakonia; species Kosakonia sp. S57. The sequence continues at coordinate 264,361 of NZ_JACVUL010000004.1, forward strand.
CATCGGCAGGGATGAACGCGGCGGAAACCCGCTTCCAGCGCGTAAAAGGCATTCAGGACAGTAAAGAGCTGTTCTACGCTGAAACCCTGAAAGGGGGCGGTGAGAAGAACGATCCTGCTCTGCTGCGCCGCTTTGTTGAACATGCCCCGGAAGCGATTGAGTGGCTGGCACGTCGCGGCATTATGCTTAACGACATTACCACCACCGGCGGCATGAGCATTGACCGTACGCACCGTCCACGCGACGGATCGGCAGTAGGTGGCTATCTGATCAGTGGCCTGCTGCGCAACGTTACCAAACGCAATATCGACGTCATGCTGGACACCTCCGTCGAAGAGATCCTCTTTGACGCGGGCGAAGTGCGCGGTGTACGCCTGCTGACCGAAGAGCAGGAGACCTTGAGCGTCGAGGCGAAGAGCGTGATTGTCGCCACCGGTGGCTTCAGCGCCAACAGCGCGATGGTCGTGAAATATCGCCCCGATCTGGACGGCTTCGTCACCACCAACCATAAAGGCGCGACCGGTAGCGGGATTTCGCTGCTGGAACGCCTTGGCGCTGCCACCGTGGATATGGGCGAAATCCAGATCCACCCGACGGTTGAGCAAAATACCTCTTATCTGATTTCAGAATCGATTCGCGGCGGCGGGGCAATTCTGGTCAATCAGCAGGGCAACCGCTTCTTCAACGAGATGTCGACCCGCGATAAAGTCTCTGCGGCCATCATCGCGCTGCCGGAGCACTATGCTTACATCGTCTTTGATGAGCACGTTCGTGCAAAAAACAAAGCGGCGGATGAGTATATTGCCCGCGGTTTTGTCACCAGCGCCAGTTCGCCACGCGAACTCGCGGATAAGCTGGGTATGGATTATCATGCCTTCCTCGCCACGCTGGAGCGCTACAATGGCTTTGTTGAAAAACAGCATGACGATGATTTCGGGCGCACCACCGCACTGCGCGCACCGATTAACGAAGGCCCGTTCCACGCTATTCAGATAGCGCCAGGCGTGCACCACACTATGGGCGGTGTGACCATCAACACCGACACCCAGGTGCTTAACAGCGAGCAGCAGGTTATTCCGGGGGCTTTTGCAGCGGGTGAAGTGGTAGGCGGTCTGCACGGCGGTAACCGCATCGGCGGCAACGCGGTGGCAGATATTATCGTCTTCGGTTCGCTGGCGGGGCATCAGGCCGCGCTGCGTGCAAAACGGTAACGCATTAACGTAAAATGGCTGCGCCTTATCAGGCCTCACTCTCCCTGGCCTGATAAGCGTAGCGCCACCAGTACGCAACAGAAGGAGTATGCAATGTCTGCTAATCCGAGCTGGCGCTACTCAGCCGTGCTGATGGGCTCGCCCATCCTGCTCACGCTCTTTGTCCATGATGAGGCGCTCGCCTCCCGCGTATTCTCCCTGATTAAGCGCTACGAAGATCTTTTCACCGTCAACCGCGCCAACTCTGAAGTGATGGCAATCAATCACGCCGCAGGGCAGCATCCGGTTGCCGTCAGCCGTCCGGTTTTTGAGCTTATCAAATGTGCGAAAGCCGCCAGCATGATGCCGGGCAGCGCCTTCAACCTGGCAATAGGCCCGCTGGTGAAACTGTGGCGAATCGGTTTTAAAGGTGACCGGGTGCCAGAGGCGGACGCGATCGCCGCGCGGCTGCGCATCACGCGCGTGCAGGACGTTGTCCTTGATGATACCGCGGGCAGCGTTTTTCTTACCCAGGCCGGGATGGAGATCGATCTTGGCGCGATTGCCAAAGGGTTTATTGCCGACAGGGTGCGCGACTATCTGCACAAGCAGGGGGTGAGCGAGGGATTAATCAATCTTGGCGGCAACGTGCAGACGCTGGGGACGCCGCAGGGGCGGTGGTCGATCGGCGTGAAAAAGCCGTTCGCACAGGCGGATGCGCTGATTGGCACGCTTGAGGTCGCCAACCAGTCGGTAGTCACCTCTGGCACCTATGAGCGCTATTTCGAGCAGGATGGCCAACGCTGGCACCATATCCTCGATCCGCGCAGCGGCTACCCGCTGGAAAATGAACTCGACAGCGTGACCGTCATCTCCGGCGACTCACTCGACGGCGATATCTGGACCACGCTGCTCTTCGGCCTCGGCGTCGAGAAAGGGTGTGAGCTTCTGAAACAGCGCGAGGATATTGAAGCCCTGTTCGTCACCAAAAAGCGTGAAGTGATCCTCTCCTCCCGCCGCCACTTCACCTACAACCACGTTGACGACAGCTACCGGTTTATTGACTGTACTGCTTGAGCAGGCTGTACTGCTCCGCAATAAGCTGATAGCGATAGACCGGCCGACCAGTCGCACCATAGTGGATGGTGGTGTAGAGAATATTGATCTGCGCGAGCCAGATCAGATATTTACGGCAGGAGACGCGGGAGATATTGACCGCATTCGCCAGCTCATCCGTCGAAAACTCAATCCCCGGATGGGCATCGATCCACTGGCAAATGGTGCGCAGGGTCTGGGCAGTGAGCCCCTTCGGCAGCCGACGTGTATCTGCAACTTCCGGCGCGCCGCCGTGCAGCAGGCGATCAACATCCGATTGCTCATAGTAGGGGTGTGCATCCATCAGCTTGCGCTTCTCGCGCCAGGTGGTAAGCGCCTCTTCAAAACGCGGGAACTGGAACGGCTTAATCAGATAGTCGACCACACCGTAGTGCAGTGAGGTCTGAATGGTGGCGGCATCGGCAGAAGAGGTGATCATAATCACGTCGATAGCCCGCCCGCTGGCGCGAATGATCGGCAGCAGATCGAGACCGCTGTCCTGCTGCATATAGACATCCAGCAGCACCAGGTCGATCGCAAGCAGCGGATTGTTCACCATCTCCTCGGCCTGACGCAGCGTTGACGCCGTGCCGCAGCACTGAAAACCGGCTATCTGCGCCACGTACATGCGGTTCAGCTCGGCAACCATGGCATCATCGTCAACAATTAATACATTTATCACGCGTTCTTCCTTTCACTATCCCACGGGAGATGGACAAAAAATTGGGTAAATACACCGGGTTCAGATTCCACGCTCACAGTGCCGCCAAGTTCAGCCAACTGCTGGCTGGCGAGGAAAAGCCCGACGCCGCGGTTTTCACCCTTGGTAGAGAAGCCTTTGCGAAAGATAGCGTCGATATTGCCCGGCGCAATACCCGGCCCGTCATCGCTCACTTCACCGGCCAGCCAGCCATCCTGGTAATGCAGGAACAGACCGACTTCACCCTCCTGCTGGCCGCTCATCGCATCAAGCGCATTCTCAATCAAATTACCAAGCACGGTAACCAGCACCGTCACCTGTTTCTCATTCGGGTTATCCGGCACATGGCTCTCATCAGCCAGCGTCAGGGTAAAACCGCACTCTTTGGCCCGGTTGATTTTACCGAGCAGAAAACCGGCCACCACCGGCGACTTGATCTGATGCTGGATCGCGCCGATATCGCTCTGGTAGTTCTGGGCCGTTTGCAGCACATACTCCTGCAGCTTGTCATAGCGCTTCATATTTAACAGACCGAGGATGACATGCAACTTGTTCATGAATTCGTGCGAGGTGGTTCGCAAGGCATCGACATAATTGACCATACCATCGAGCCTCTGCATCAACTGGCTCACCTCGGTCTTATCGCGGAAGGTACAAATGGCGCCGATAATACTCTCCTGGCTGCGTACCGGTACGGTGTTACTGAGTAGCAGACGACCGTTACACCCCAGCTCGCGATCGAAAATAGGCGTGCCGGTCTGCAACACGCTCAGCAGATCGGCAAGCAGAGGTTGATGCGTGCCGGAGCCCTGCGCCGTACTGCTGAGCAACATCCGTCGCCCGGCATGGTTCAGCAGCGTTACGCGCCCGTCGGCATCCACCGCCATCACCCCCTCTTTAAGGGACTGCAACATCGCCTGGCGCTGTTTAAACTGGGCTGAAATCTCATACGGCTCAAGGCCAAGCAGAATGCGCTTTAACACACGCACCACTTGCCAGACGCCAACGAAGCCCACCAGTGCGCTGAATATTAAGATCCACATCGCCGCCTGGCGGCTACGGCTTACCTGCTCGTCGACCTCGCTTAACGAAATGCCGACCACCACGACGCCGATCTGCTGGTGGCGCTCATCAAAAACCGGGGTAAAAACGCGCAGCGCCGGCGCCAGTACGCCGCGGTTCACTGCGGCATTCTCGTGGCCCTTTAACGCAGGCTGCAGATCCTCGCCAATAAAGTTCTGCCCGATCATGCTGGCATTCGGGTGCGCGTAGCGAATGCCCTGCATATTGGTCACCACCGCATAGAGCAGATCGTTTCGCGCCGCCACCGCCTGCGCAAGAGGCTGAATAACATTGCTATTAGGCGGCAGGAGCAGCCCGCGCCTGATTTCCGGCGCATTGGCAAGAGTACGCGCCACCGCGAACCCGGTTGCTTTCACGCCGTCGCGCGTGGCGTTGCTTATCTGCCAGAACCAGAGGGCGCAGGCCAGCAGCAGCACGGAACCCGTCACGCTGCACACCATAAGTGTAACCATGGTGCCGAACTTCATTGGCCGTTTGCGCGGGGAGGTCGCCGTGGGCGCTATTTGAGTCATGCCGAACCCGAATCATTTATCTGAGAAAAGTTATTATCGCCGATGGGCGGCAATTCATAAAGCCGTGTGATAAATGAGGAAAAATAGTCGCGCCGGGAAGCGTGACCCCACTCGCAAGCAGGAAGCGCAAATACCCTTATAGTGTGTGGGGAACCTTTAACAAGGAGCAGGATATGAGCAGTAAGCCAAACGGTTCAATGGAGGCGCGTCGTAATAGCCGCACGGGCGATATCGACCGCCTCGCCACGCTGGATATGCTGACGCTTATCCATCAGGAGAGTGAAGAGGTCACGCAGGCGGTTACCGCCTGTCTCCCGACGATCGCCCGGCTGGTTGATAACGCCAGCGCGACGCTTAACCAGGGCGCAAGAGTGGTGCTTGCCGGGGCGGGTGCCTCGGGGCGGGCGGCAGTACAAACCGTCGAGGCGTTCGCGCCGGATAGCCAGCACGGGCTGCTGGCGTTAATGGCCGGTGGCCCACGGGCGGGGAAAGCGCAGCAGGATCGCGCAGCGGGGGACTATGCCTGCGGCGGTAACGATATCAGGGCGCTGGGGCTAACGGCGCGCGATATGCTGGTGGTGCTGTCGTTAAGCGGCAAAACACCGTGGGCAAACGGGGCGCTGCAGCAGGCGAGGGCGCTTGGGGCATACGTGGTGTTGATCACCCGCGCGCAGGCGTGCGAAGCGGCGCAGTACGCCGATATTGTCATCGCGCCCGATACGGGAGCCGAAGCGGTAAGCGGTTTTGGCGAGCCAAAAGCGCAGCTGGCACAGCAGCAGATCCTCAACATGTTTTCTACCGGGCTGGCCATTCGTGGTGGGCGCGTTTACGGCAACCTGCGCGTCGACGTGGCGCCGGTGAATCTGCACTGGGCCGAGCGGCAGATCGCCGTAGTGATGGCGGCGAGTGGCTGTTCGCGTGAAGAGGCGAAACGCGCGCTGGCGCAGGCGAATAATGAGTGTCGCACCGCTATTTTAATGCTGCTGACCGGCGTAAGTGCCTCACGGGCGCAGGTTCTGCTGGCAGAGAACCATCGCCATTTGCGTCTGGCGATCGCCGGCGCGGAAAGTGAAAAAGTCGACGCCTGATAATCGCTATCCGGCCGCTGCGTGCGGCCGTTATTTATTTTCCATTTAATTGAAATACGCTAAATTTTATTTCTCCCCTTAAGATAAATTCCCGCCAAAATAAGTCCACACAGAGTGCGCCACTACTTTTTTTAATTAAAAAAAGCAGGCAGCAAATAAAAACAAAATTATTCTATTTTGTGAATGATATTTTAAATTAACGTAAAAATACGTTAATATGCGTCACCACGAATCACTTGTTGTTACCTAATCGAATAATTATGCCTGCAATGAAAAAAACAATTATTGCCTTCAGCGCCGTCGCGATGCTCGTCAGCTCTGCGACCAGTGCATGGGCGGAAGAGAACCAAAAAACCGACTTCCTGCTGATTGGCGGCGGTATCATGAGCGCCTCCCTGGGCACCTGGCTGCAGACCCTGCAACCGGAGTGGAAACAGGTGATGGTTGAGAAGCTCGACGGCGTTGCGCTTGAGTCCTCTAACGGCTGGAATAATGCCGGTACCGGTCACTCGGCAAATATGGAACTGAACTACACGCCACAGCGTGAAGACGGCTCCATTGATGTCACCAAGGCGCTGGAAATTAATGAACAATTTATGATTTCCCGCCAGTTCTGGTCCACCCAGGTGAAGCGCGGTATTTTAACCAACCCGCACTCCTTTATTAATTCCACGCCGCACATGAGTTTTGTCTGGGGCGATAATGTGGATTATCTGGCAAAACGTTATGCCGCGCTGCAGCAAACCACGTTATTCCAGGGAATGAAATTCTCCACCGATCACCAGCAAATTAAGCAGTGGGCACCGCTGGTGATGGAAGGGCGCGATCCGCAGCAAAAAGTGGCCGCGACCTGGACGCCGGTCGGTACCGATGTGAACTATGGCGAAATTACCCGCCAGCTGATCGGTAGCCTGAAAAAGAGCAAAAACTTCTCGCTGCAAACTTCGTCTGAAGTCACCGATTTCAAACGTAATGCCGACAACTCCTGGCATGTGACGATCAAAGATGTGAAAAGCGGCGATGAGCACACTATCGATGCGAAATATGTCTTTATCGGTGCTGGCGGCGGCGCGCTGAAGCTGCTGCAAAAAACCGGTATTCCGGAAGCGGACAACTATGCGGGCTTCCCGGTAGGCGGCTCCTTCCTGATGACCGAAAACCCGGCTGTTACCAACATTCACCGTCAGAAAGTGTATGGTCAGGCTTCCGTGGGCGCACCGCCGATGTCGGTTCCGCATATTGATGCGCGCGTCATTGACGGTAAACGTGTGGTGCTGTTCGGGCCATTCGCGACATTCTCGACCAAATTCCTGAAAAACGGCTCCTTCTTCGATCTGCTGAGCACCACCACTACCAGCAACTTTATGCCGATGACCCATGTAGGTCTGGATAACTTTGACCTGGTGAAATACCTGATGGGTCAGGTGATGCTGAGTGATGACGACCGCTTTGAAGCGCTGAAAGAGTACTACCCGCAGGCGCGTAAAGAGGACTGGAAACTGATCCAGGCCGGTCAGCGCGTACAGATCATCAAGAAAGATGAAGATAAAGGCGGCGTGCTGAAGCTGGGCACCGAAGTGGTGGTCGATCAGCCGAAAACCCTCTCTGCGCTGTTAGGCGCATCGCCGGGTGCCTCTACCGCAGCGCCGATTGCCCTGAACGTCATCAAGAAGATGTTCCCGGAGCAGTTCAACTCGCCGGAGTGGCAGAGCAAGATCAAAGAGGTTGTACCGAGCTTTGGTCAGCATCTGAACGGCAACGTCGCACTGACGCAGCAGGTGTGGGATGACACCGCCGCCGCGCTGGAGCTGACCAAGCCGCCGGTTATCGACATGAAAGACGCGCAGGCTGCAACGCCAGCCGCGCCGAAGAGCGAAAACGCGCCACAGCATGATATGGCGCTGTAAATAAGAGAGGCGCACCGCGGTGCGCCTTTTTTTATGCCCTACAGATGGCGGGCAAACCATGCGGTTTGTACCTTGCTGACACGCTCAAACGCCTCCCCACTATAGATATCGTAATGGCGCGCGTCTGCCTCTTCGTGCAGCGCTTTCTCTGCTGCCGCCACTGCGTCAAACAGCGCCCGGCCTTGTGCAGGCGGGTTAACGCTATCTTCAGCCGCAATCACCACCAGCGTCGGGCAGGTCACCTTCGCCGCCCACTCCGCGGGGTGATAATTCACCGTTTCGCGAACGGTCAGAAAGGGGATTTTGATATCCATCTGCGGGAAGCGGGTGCGGTTCTCCTCAAAGAACGCTTTCGATTCCGCATCGGAAAGCACGCGAGTGATCGCCACCATCATCTCTTTGCCGGTCGCCTGCTGCTTCTGCGCCATCTTATCCAGCGTGTCGATAAAGGCGCGCTTTTCGCCTTCATTCATATGCCCGGTGACGATCGCCTCACCGTCTGCAAAGGCCAGCTGGCTGACCACGCATTTTATACGCGCATCCTGCGCGGCAGCGGCGAAGACGTGGCAGCCGCCAAATGACGTGCCCCACACTCCGATGCGCCCGGCATCCAGCGCGGGCTGCTCAACGACCCACGCTACGACCGAAAGAATATCCTCAATCTGCATAGCAGGCACCAGCCGTCCACGCTCTCCTTCGCTGTCGCCAAAGCCGCGATAATCGAAGGTGACGGTAGCAAAACCGGCCCTGGTGAAGGCCTCGGCGAAAGCAGGCAGCAGGATCGGCTGGATGCCGCAGAAGCCGTGACATAACACGACGGTGGGATGGGGGCCTGCCGCAGCAGGCGAGCGCAGGGTAAGGGCGATACCATTGGTGAGCGAGTAAGTTGAAGTATCCATATAACTTATGATTTCCTTTTTATCATTTGTCTGAATAATCAATTGCTTAACGGTGAAATGTCATCTTACCCGCCCGCGCTTTTTATCGCCAGATATCAATGCAGAGATAACCTGTTTTGCTATACCGGGATAGTTTTCATTAATGGCACAGCCGCGATGATACGGCGTTAAATCATTTCGTACGCCTTGTGCGAAGTGAGGGTTGAGAATAATCGCAACAACAGGAAAAGTGTCTCTGTTTACTTCCCGCGCCGCGCTTTATATATTTCACGCGGTTTTAAATCATCACTATGGCCCGGTTAACAGAATCACGCTATTTCAAAAAAGGCGGCTATTAGTGCTGCCCTGCGTGCGTGTCGGCCCTATTTCGGAGAAAACAGAGTGAACCCAAAAATTAAAACGGCGCTTTGCGTTGTCGCCGCGCTTTTACCATTTGCCAGCGAAAATATGGCTTCAGCCAGTGACCGCATGGCCAGGATCGTCAACGGCACACCGGCGCAACCCGGCGAATTTCCTGAGTTTATCACCATCAATACCGACTCAACGCTCGCCGGGCACCGCTGCGGTGGCGTACTGGTTAATTCCCGCTGGATATTAACCGCCGCCCACTGCACCACCACATTTGATTTAACCCATGACAATATTTTAATTGGCGCGGAGAGTTATCAGCCGTTAAAAATAAAAGAGAGCGTGCCGGTTGAGAAAATTGTTGTGCACCCTTCATACGATATTTCGACAATGGAGGGATCGGCAAAATACGATATCGCCTTAATTAAACTGGCCCGTGAAACCACCAGCACCGATTTTGCGCTGCTGGCCGGAAATAACCCGGGCGATGAGCCGCCCGCAGCGCTAACGGATATTCCACTGACCGGCGTGGGCTTTGGCGTGAATGAAAATGGACTCAAACCGAACGTGCTCTATAAAGGGCAGTTGAGCGTACTGGCGGATAACCAGTGTATCGATGTCCCGCAGTTCTATCCGCCGACTTATTTCGATCCGCAGATGCACATTTGTGCCGGTTACGCCACCGCCGGGGGCGATTCGGGCGGCCCACTGTTTGCTGATTACAATGGCAGCCGCTACGTTGTCGGCATTGTCTCGCGGGATCTCATTCTGCCGGCGCAGCAGTTCACGCGCGTCAGCTACTATGCGGACTGGATCAACGCCACCGTTGCCGGGTAGCGCCTGTCAGGGAAGCAGGGCTGCCGCTTAGCGGCCTGGCTGCTCCTTCTCCAGCCGCCGGTAAAGCGTGCTGCGCGAAATGCCCAGCTTTTTCGCCGCCAGGCTCATGTTGCCCTGCGCTTCGGCAATCGCCTGCCGGGCATCGGCCTGCGGCGCGGCAGCCGCGTTTACGGCAGTTACCGGCTCACCCGGCAGATCGCTAAGCGTAATGCGATCGCCATCTTCCGCCAGCGCCATCAGCACGCGCAGCTGGCTCAGTAACTGGCGTACATTGCCGGGCCACGGTCGCTGCGCCAGCACGTTCAGCACCTCATCGCTTAATGTCAGCCCGCGATGGGCAGCGCCCAGTTCATGCCACAACTTTTGAATAAAGCCCGGCAGGTGAGGCCATGCGCGCAGCGGCGGGATCGGCAGATGAAACTCCTGAATGCGATAGAGCAGATCCTCGCGGAAGCTTCCCGTTTGCACCCGCGCGGCGAGATCCTGGTGGGTGGCGCAAATCAGCGTGAAGTTGACCTCCACGCTGCTGTTGGCGCCGAGCGGCGTCACGCGCTTCTCCTGTAGCACCCGCAGCAAGCGGGTTTGCAGCGCCAGCGGCATATCGCCAATCTCATCCAGGAACAGCACGCCACCATCGGCTTCGCGGCATTTACCGATATAGCCTTTCGGGTTCGCACCGGTAAACGCGCCGGGGACATAGCCGAAGAGTTCAGACTCAATTAAAGGCTCCGGCAGCGCCGCGCAGTTGATAGCAACAAATTTCCCCTCGTGCCACTGGCTGCGCTGAAAAAGCTCACGCGCCAGATGCTCTTTGCCGCAGCCCGTTTCACCCGTAATACAGAGGGCGATACCGGCATTAACGATGCGCAGCGCTTTCTCTTTTTCACGCGCCATGTGATCCGGCTGATAAACCCTGCGCGGCGCGCTGTAGCGCCGGGCGGGCAGCGTCTGGCGGGCAAAGTAGTGGCGCGCGTGGCTCGATTCGAGGGCGCACTCACCGGCTTTTGCACTGAAACCGGGGAAGAGGGTGTCGATCTCCATCGCGCCAAAGTGGTTGGCGGTAAGGGAAAACTCCTCCATCGCCAGCCGGTTCGCGCCGAGCAGGGTGTTCTCTTCAAAAATAAGCAGCAGCTCCTGGGCGCTGCCGAGCACCGCCCGATCGTGATGCAGGCTTAACAACCAGCGATTTGCGCCGAGCGCGCTGCTGGCCCAGCTATGTTCAATCTGGCACACCGCGCGGCGGATCAACGCCGACGCATCGCGGCGCGGGGTGTGCGCCGGGGTGGAGAGATCCAGCACGCCAGCAATCTGTCCATCGGGGCGGAATACCGGCGCGGCGGAGCAGAATAGCCCGGCGTTACGGCTGAGAAAGTGTTCGCCGCCGGAGACTTCGCAGTGGCGCTGTAATGCCAGCGCCGTGCCGATGGCATTGGTGCCGCGCGCGTGTTCGCCCCACAAATGGCCCGGCGAGAGGGCAAAGCGCTGCGCTTTATGCAGAAAGTCGCTGTTCCCGTAGGTCTCCAGCACCAGGCCGGTGGCATCGGACAACACCAGAATCGACGGATGGCTGGAGAGTTGCGGGCGCAGCCGCGCCAGCAGCGGGGCGACCAGGTGGTTCACCCAGCCATTCTCCGCGCGGGCGTCATTGAGCAGAGAGGAGGCCACCCAGGGCTGCACGTCATCATCCCGGGTTAATCCATAACGTGAGCTGCGCTGCCAGGAATCTTCCAGTTGATATGGCAGGCTGACCTCTTGCGGGGCGGGGGACAACGATCGGGCGCGTGATGGCATGTTACTCTCCGATAATTGAAATGTTGCAATTGTGTATCACATGAGTGTCGCGTATGTAGCGACGTGCAACACACTTCCCGTAATCGCCATCACGCTTTTTTGTTTCCGCACTTTTCGCTTTTACGGTGAGAGATTTTTTATTCTCTGATTTTCCTGATGATTTTTCGTTTTTACCGGTCGTTTCAGTAGTTGGCATAAGAACTGCTTATATGCTTCTGTCCACCACAGAGTGAGACGCCTCTTCTGTACCGATAATAACGAGGAACACCTTATGAAATATCTGCACCCTGGCCTTGATGGCGCGAAAGTCTCTTATAAGCCGCGTTATGGCAACTATATTGGCGGCGAATTTGTCGATCCGATTGAGGGCCGCTGGTTTACGAATACCTCGCCGGTGACCGGAGAGGTGATTGCCGAGTTCCCGCGCTCCGGGGCGGAAGATATTGAAAAAGCGCTCGACGCCGCCCATGCCGCCGCCGAGAGCTGGGGCAAAACCAGCGTGCAGGATCGTGCCAATGTGCTGCTGAAAATTGCCGATCGCATCGAAGCCAACCTTGAGCTGCTGGCGTTAACGGAAACCTGGGACAACGGCAAACCGATCCGCGAAACGCTGGGTGCCGATATTCCTCTCGCTGTCGATCACTTCCGCTACTTTGCCGGCTGCGTCCGCGCGCAGGAGGGGACGGCGGCAGAGATCGACAGCAATACCGTCGCATACCATATCTATGAACCGCTCGGCGTGGTCGGGCAGATTATCCCGTGGAACTTCCCGATCCTGATGGCGGCCTGGAAGCTGGCTCCGGCGCTGGCCGCCGGTAACTGCGTGGTGCTGAAACCCGCCGAGCAGACGCCGCTGGGCATCTGCGTGCTGATGGAAGTGATTGGCGATCTGCTGCCGAAAGGGGTGCTGAACGTGGTGCACGGTTTCGGTATGGAAGCGGGCGAACCGCTGGCGCGCAGCAAGCGCATCGAGAAGATTGCCTTTACCGGCTCAACGCCGATTGGCCGCCACATCCTGGCCTGCGCGGCTGAAAATATCATCCCCAGCACCGTCGAGCTGGGCGGTAAATCTCCCAATATCTACTTTGAAGATGTGCTGAATGGCGACGCCGAGTATATCGATAAAGCGGTTGAAGGCGTGGTATTGGGCTTCTTTAACCAGGGCGAAGTCTGCACCTGCCCGTCGCGCGTGCTGGTGCAGGAGTCCATCTACCCGCAGTTTGTTGAGAAAGTGATTGCCCGCATGGAGAACATCCGTAAAGGCGACCCGTTTGACACCGACACCATGATTGGCGCACAGGCATCACAAGAGCAGTACGACAAAATCCTCTCCTATATCAACATTGCCCGTGAAGAGGGCGGCGAAATTATCGCTGGCGGCGCGCACCTTGAGCATGGCGATAAGCTGGAGAAGGGTTACTACATTCAGCCGACGCTGATCAAAGGCCACAACAAAATGCGCTGCTTCCAGGAGGAGATCTTCGGGCCGGTGATCGGTATCACCACCTTTAAAGATGAGGCGGAAGCGCTGCAAATTGCCAACGACACAGAATATGGCCTCGGTGCCGGGTTGTGGACGCTGGATATCAACCGCGCGTGGCGTATGGGGCGTGCGATTAAAGCGGGTCGTGTCTGGACCAACTGCTACCACCTCTACCCGGCACATGCGGCGTTCGGTGGCTACAAAAACTCGGGCGTGGGGCGTGAAACCCACAAACTGGCGCTCAGCCACTATCAGCAGATCAAAAACCTGCTGGTGAGCTACAGCGGTTCCCCGCTGGGTCTCTATTGATTATCCATCAGCATGAGGGTGAAAGAATGCAACTGAAAAGCATGAAGGCCGCCGTCGTGAAGGCGTTTGGCCAACCGTTGGTGATTGAAGAGGTGATGGTGCCCGCCGTGGCACCGGGCAAAATCCTGGTAAAAATCGCCGCCACCGGGGTGTGTCATACGGATCTGCACGCCGCGGAAGGTGACTGGCCGGTAAAACCCAACCCGCCGTTTATTCCGGGCCATGAGGGCGTCGGCCATGTGGTTGCCGTCGGCGCGGGCGTGACGCATATCAAAGAGGGCGATCGCGTCGGCGTGCCGTGGCTCTACTCGGCCTGCGGGCATTGCGAGCACTGCCTCGGCGGCTGGGAGACGCTGTGCCATGGTCAGCAGAACTCCGGTTATTCGGTCAACGGCAGCTTTGCTGAATATTGCCTGGCGGATGCTAATTATGTCGGCATCCTGCCGGATAATGTCGGTTTTAACGAAATCGCGCCGATTCTCTGCGCCGGGGTGACGGTCTATAAAGGGCTGAAGATGACCGAAGCCTCCGCCGGACAGTGGGTGGTGATCTCCGGGATTGGCGGGCTGGGGCATTTAGCCATTCAGTATGCGGTGGCGATGGGGATGAATGTCGCCGCGGTCGATATTGATGATGAGAAACTGGAGTTTGCCCGCCGTCTTGGCGCTTCGGTGGTGGTGAATGCCCTGAACGAGGATCCCGGCAGCCGTTTTCACGAGGAGTTTGGCGGCGCGCACGGAGTGCTGGTCACGGCGGTGTCGCCGAAGGCCTTCGCACAAGCCACCACTATGATGCGTCGTGGCGGCACCATGGTGCTGAACGGTTTGCCGCCAGGCACGTTCGATCTGTCGATCTTCAATATGGTGTTGGATGGCATTACGGTGCGCGGGTCGATTGTCGGTACGCGTAAAGATCTGCAGGAGGCGCTTGATTTCGCCGGACGCAACAAGGTGCATGCCGAGATCGCCGTGGAGCCGCTGGAGAACATCAACGACATTTTCGAACGCATGCGCGCCGGGAAAATCACCGGCCGTATTGTGGTGGATATGGCGATGTAAAAATTGCCGGATGGCGCGTAAACGCTTATCCGGCTGATATTAACGAAGCCGCTGAAACCGCGTAGGCCTGATAAGCGCAGCGCCATCAGGCATTGAACCTGGCATGCTGCTTCGGTGGAAGGATTCCGTTCACCAGGCGTGCGGTCATATTCCGCGGCACCGCTTGCCGGATGGCGGCTTCGCCTTATCCGGCCTACAAAAACGGAGCCACTGAAACCGCGTAGGCCGGATAAGCGTGTAACGCGCCATCCGGCATTATCTCCGCGGCAGCCTTGCCGGATGGCGGCTACGCCTTGTCCGGCCTACAAAAACGCGCTTTCAGCGACACCGACTTTGTTTTTATCTGC